>NZ_SMKD01000001.1 GCF_004348595.1 Micromonospora sp. KC723 | reverse complement strand
GTACCCACCCGGGGCGGGGGCGTGCTGCTGGCCGGGGGCCGCGTGGGGCTGCTGCCCCGGCACCCCGGCGGCGTGCTGCTGGTTCCAGTTCGCCTCGGCCTCGAAGAGCTTCTCAAGCTCGCCGCGGTCGAGGAAGATCCCCCGGCACTCGCTGCACTGGTCGATGACGACTCCGCTGCGCTCGTACTGGCGCATGTCTCCGTGACACTTGGGACAGGTGAGCTGCATTGTTCGACCGTACCCGGTTCGGGCGAACTTTCAGGCCGTCGCGATCAGCGCCTCGGTGACCTCGTCGTCGGCAACCTCGTGGAAGTCGTCGTAGTAGGCGCTGACCGCCCCGAAGTCGGGCGGACGTTGGGCACAGACCACCTGGTCGGCCTCGGCGGCCAACATCTCGTACGCCTCCTGCGAGCCGACCGGCACCGCGACGACGACCCGACGGGCGCCGAGGTGGCGGGCGACCCGGACGGCGGCCCGGGCCGTGGCGCCGGTGGCCAGACCGTCGTCGACGATCACGGCGGTACGCCCGGACAGGTCAAGCGGCGGGCGGCCGGCCCGGTAGCGTGCCTCCCGCCGGTCCAGTTCCGCCTGCTCCCGGCGCTGCACCTCGGCGACGTCATCCGGGCCGAGCCGGGCGGCGACCGGATCGTTGAGCACGCGGACGCCGCCCGGCCCGAGCGCGCCGAAGGCGACCTCCGGAGCGAACGGCATGCCCAGTTTCCGGACCACCAGCACGTCCAGCGGTGCGCCGATCCGGTCGGCGACGACCCGGGCCACCGGCACGCCGCCGCGAACCAGCCCCAGCACGATGACGTCGGGTTGGCCGACGAGGCCGGTCAGTCGTTCGGCGAGCTGCCGGCCGGCGTCCTCACGATCGCGGTAGGTGCTCATGTCTCCAGGTCTACGCCCTGGCGTGCGCTCTCGCCGGGGAAACGGGAACACGGGCGGGGGCGAGAGCCAGCGCGGGGGCCCAGAGCAACAGGGCGAGCGGGTAGAGGAGGTACCCGAAGCGGGTGGAGGGCATCAGCAGGATCGCCGCGAGCAGGCCGTACCCGCAGATCAGCGCGGTGGCGGCGGCGGTGCGGGGCGGGTGGCGCAGCAGCCGTACGGCGATGGCCAGCCCGGCCGCGACGAGCAGTGCGGCGGCGACGGCCCGGCCGGCCGGCAGCGTGGTCGCCACGAGGTGCCCGGGGAAGGGCGACTGGGCGGGGCTGGTGACCAGGCCGTGACCGAGCGGGAACCGCAGCACGTTCTCCACCAGGGCGTCCCGGTCGACCAGCAGGGCGGGGAGCAGGGCCAGCGCCGGCAGGCCGAGCGCGCCGGCGGCGACCCGCAGGCCGACCCGCCGGGTGACGCCCCAGAAGATCAGCACCAGGGCGACCGGCCAGGCGAAGAGCTTCAGCGCCCCGGCGAGCCCGACGGCGATGCCGGTGGCGGTGGGTCGGCCGGCGGCGGCGAACGCCAGGGCGAGCAGGCAGAGCGCGAGTACGGGCAGGTCGTCGCCGCCGGTGGCCAGGGTGAGCGCGCAGACCGGCAGCACGGTGGCGGCCTGGATGCCGCGCAGCACCGCGGCGGGGGACGGCCGGCCGGTGGGGAACCGGCGGGTGTCGCGCAGGGCGGCCACGGCCAGCGCCAGCACCAGCGCGGTGACCAGCGCGAACCAGACCCGGGAGTCCGTCCACCAGGCGTCGGTGGCGGCCCGGGGCAGCCCGAACAGCGCCATCCCCGGCTGGTACGGCGTGTAGCCGAGCAGCCGTTCGTCGGCGGGAAGTGCCGCGATGGCGTCGTGACCGAGATACGGCGTGCCGGTCTCCGTCAGCCGGATACCGGCGTGCTCGACCACCACCACCTCCTCCTGCGCCCGGTCGGTCCGCCCGGCCGCCCGCTGCACGCTCTGCGTCACCAGGGGCAGGAGGGCGGCGGTGAGCCAGGTCAGTCCGGTGACCACCGAGCGGGCGACGGTGCCGGCCCAGGCCGGGCGCTGCCGGCGGGCGAGGAACTGACCGGCGGCCAGCAGGGCGGCGAGCAGGTAGCCGACCGCGGCGACGCTTCCCCAGGCGCGGTGCGGCGGCAGGGTGGAGGTGACCGCGGTGGCTGCGGCGAAGGCGGCCGAGGCGGCGTACAGACCGAGGTCGAGGGCGAGGCCGCCGGCGGCGGAGTCCACCGCCCGCCAGGTACGGCCGGCTCGGGTGGGGGAGGTCACGCCGGCAAGTGTGGCAGACCGGGGTTGCGGGCCCGCAGGGGTGGACGGCGGCCGGAGGCGAGCCGGATGACGGCGCCGGTGTCGTGCAGCGGCGGGACGAGGACGCCCGGGCGGCCACCCGGGCCGCGTTGCAGGGCGGCGAGGAGGCTGCCGGCGGGCAGCGGGCGGGCGAAGAGGTGCCCCTGCCCGGCGGTGCAGCCCAGTTGCCAGAGGGCGCGACGCTGCGCCTCGCTCTCCACGCCCTCGGCCACCACGGTCAGGGCGAGGCTGCGGCCCAGGTCGAGGGTGGATCGGATCACCGCGGCGGCCTCCGGGGAGCCGTCCATCGCGGTGACGAAGCTCCGGTCGATCTTCAGCTCGTGGACGGGGATGCGGGACAGCAGGGACAGGGAGGAGTAGCCGGTGCCGAAGTCGTCGAGGGCGAGCCGGACACCGGCGTCGCGCAACCGGCTCAGCACCTGGTCGACGACGTCGAGCTGGCTGAGGGTCAGCGTCTCGGTCAGCTCCAGCACGAGTCGGTCCGGCGGCAGGTCGTGTGCCCGCAACCGGGCCAGGACCGCGCCGGGGAAACGGGCGTCGAGCAGGCTGCGCGGGGACACGTTGACCGAGACCGGCAGATCGAAACCGGCGGTACGCCAGGTGACGGCGGCGAGCAGAGCCTGGTCGAGGATCGCCTCGGCGAACGCGGGCAGCAGACCGGAGCGTTCGACGGCCTCGATGAAACGCAGCGGGTCGATCATGCCGTGTACGGGGTGGTGCCAGCGGGCCAGTGCCTCCGCGCCGGTCACCGCGCCGGTGCCCAACTCCACGATCGGCTGGAAGTCGACGGTGAACTCCTGGTCGGCGACGGCCCGGGGCAACTCACCGCCGAGGGCGAGCCGGCCGAGGTCTGCGGTGTCCCGGGTCGGGACGTACGTGGCGATCCGCTGCCCGGCCCGTTTGGCCTGGTACATCGCCACGTCGGCGCGGCGCAGCAGTTCCGGCATGCCGCCGCTGGCCGGGGCGGCGGCGATGCCGCCGCTGGCCTCCACGCTGATCCGCATCCCGTCCACGTCGAACGGCTCGTGCAGGACACCGATCAGCGTTTCCGCCCGGTGCGCGGCGACCGCGGGCGCCGGCAGGCCGCGCAGCAGCACGGCGAACTCGTCGCCACCGAGGCGGGCCACCAGATCGGTGTCCCGGGCCGCGTCGCGCAGCCGGTCGGCGACCTGGGTGAGCACCTGGTCCCCGGCGGCGTGCCCGAGCGTGTCGTTGACCTCCTTGAAGTGGTTGAGATCGATCAGGACCAGCGCGGTGATTCCTTCGGCGTGCCGGGTGCCGAGCTGTTCGGTGCCGCTCTCCAGCAGGTGCCGGCGGTTGGCGAGGCCGGTGAGGGCGTCGTGGGTGGCGGCGTGCTCGTGTTCGGCGGCCACCCGGGCCAGCTCGGCGTACGCCCGGGCGTTGCGGACGGCGGTGCACAGCGCGGAGGCGAAGGTGCGCAGGGTGTACTGCTCGCGTTCGGAGAGCCGCACCGGCCCGTGGAAGCGCAGTCGCAGCGTGCCCACGTCGGCGGTCCGGTCGTGCCCCTCGAGGCGGGCGGTGACCACCGCGCCGTCGATCGGGCTGGGTTCGCTGGCCGGCCCGTCGTACGTGATGGCCCCGCCGGCGCCGCGGATCGTCCGGCCGTCGTAGCCGAGCACGATCTCGACCTCGTCGGCGGAGAAGAGTTCGGCGGCCTGGGTCACCGCGGTGGTGAGGACCTTGTCCAGGTCGACCACGTTGAGCGCGTCGGTGGTGCGGGCCAGCCGCTGCCAGGCCTGTTGCTCGGTGCGGGTGCGGATCCGGGTGGAGTAGGCGAGGTGCAGGCTGAGCACCAGGGGTGGCACGGCCAGCAGCAGCCGGGCATCGGCCCGGAGGAGGACCAGGGTGCAGGCCGCCACCACGAACCGCACCACGAAGCCGCCGATCCGCAGGTCCAGGTTACTGCGGAACTGGCGGGAGATCCGGGTGCCCGAGGCGATGGCGATGACGGGTATCGCCAGCACGTCGTCCAGCAGGGCGGCGACCAGATAGGCGATGGCCAGGAACCCGACCTGGCGGGCGATGCCCATGGTGGGCGCCCAGTGCAGGGCGGCCAGCGTGGCGCCGGCCACGGAGGCGAGGATGGTGTTCTTGCCGACTCCGAAGAACAACTTGATCGCGGGGAGGCGCCAGGAGGCCAGCGCGGCGCCGACGGCGGTGCAGAGCACGGCCCAGGGCAGGGGGGCGAGGGCCACGGTGAGCACGATCGCCATCTCGCTCCAGCTGATCAGGTGGGTGGTGGACCTGATCCGGATGCGGACCTTGACCGAGGTGCCCAACGCGACCATCAGGGCGAGCGCGAGCAGCACGGCCGCGTCGTCGATGGACCGGGGCGGGACGGAGACCGCGGTGGCCCAGAGCGCGGCGAGGACCATGCAGGTCGCGAGAACGACGACGAGACCGACGAGCAGCCGGAGCTGCCGATCGGTCTCATTCTCGCGTCGCCTGGTAAGAGTCACACCACTCCCGGCTGACTACCTCACCTCTGGCCGCAGCCTATCGCGCGGGATCCAAAGGTCACAGGTCCGAAACTCAGCCCCACTCGCTGCCGCGCATGTCCTGCCTCCCTCGCCACCCTGGCACCCGCCGTATTTGCTGGCGATGTGCTGCTTCGTTGACGATTGGCAGCCTAAGTGAAGATGGCGATAATTAGGAGGTGTATATGTAAGTTCATTCAACATAAGCCAACTGTGTGGCTATTCATGACTTTCCGCTTATCGGGTCTGTGCGGAGAGCGGTAGGGTCCTTCTTTTGCGTACCCGTGCCGATGCGCCAAGTGTTCGGTCGATGCGAGGAAACCCAGTGGCAGTCCCAGTGTCACGGCGGGGCGACCGTCTCTCATCCGGACTTCAGTTCGAGTCCTCCGTCGGATCAGGCGAGCGGATACCGGTCGAGGCGATCCGGGACTGTACCTGGCCAAGGAATTGCGAATGATCGCGGTACGCGACCCGATTCCCGGCCGGTCGCCGAACGGGTGCCGCCACATTCTCGGCGATATGGGCCATTGTCGGCTCGGTGGTGCGGATCGTCGGGCGCCGTTCGCCGGGGCGGATCACCGTGCGCAGACCGGGCGATAGGCTCGGGGCCGTGACCGAACCCGGGCAGCTCACCCACGTCGACGCGGCCGGTGCCGCCCGCATGGTCGACGTCTCCGCCAAACCGGTCTCCGGCCGGCTCGCCGTCGCCGCCGGCCGGCTGCGTACCACCGCCGAGGTGATCGACCTGCTGCGCCGCGACGGCCTGCCCAAGGGCGACGCTCTCGCGGTCGGCAGGCTCGCCGGCATCATGGGCGCCAAGCGCACCCCCGACCTGATCCCGCTCTGCCACCCGATCGCCCTGCACGGCGTCACGGTCGAGTTCGAGCCCACCGCCGACACCGTCGAGATCACCGCGACGGCGCGGACGGCCGACCGTACCGGGGTGGAGATGGAGGCGTTGACCGCCGTGGCGGTCGCCGGCCTCGCCCTGGTCGACATGGTCAAGGCGGTCGACCCGGCCGCCAGCGTGGAGGCCGTCCGGGTGCTCCGCAAGGAAGGCGGCAAGACCGGCGAATGGGTCCGCCCGGTGGACCGGCCGTGATCCGCGCCCGGGTGGTGGTGGCCTCCAACCGGGCCGCCGCCGGCGTCTACGCCGACACCAGCGGACCACTGCTGGTGTCGGGGCTGCGCGAGCGGGGTTGTGTCGTCGACGATCCGGTGGTGGTGCCCGACGGGGAGCCGGTGGGCGAGGCGCTGCGGGCCGCCCTCGCCGACGGCGTCGACCTGGTGTTGACCAGTGGCGGTACCGGCATCACCCCGACCGACCGGACGCCGGACGTGACCCGGGCGCTGCTCGACTACGAGATCCCCGGCATCGCCGAGGCGATCCGCGCGTACAGCCGGGAACGGGTCCCCACCTCGGCCCTCTCCCGAGGGGTCGCCGGGGTGGTCGGCCGGATGCTGGTGGTCAACCTGCCCGGGTCGACCGGTGGGGCCAGGGACGGCCTCGCGGTGCTCGGACCGATCCTGGCCCACGCCGTGGACCAGTTGCGCGGTGGCGACCACTGACGCGTGGGACCGCGCGTCGCGGCGATAGGCTCGCCACGACGAGCACAGAGCGCACCCAGGGAAGGGAGGGCCAGCCGGTGAGCACGGAAACCGCTGCGGTGGCGGAGGTAACCACGTCGCCGCCGGCCGGCTGGGAGGAGGCACGCTCCCGGGTGCACGCGGCCGGTCTCGCCGCCGCGCTCCCGGCGGTCACCCGGCCGCTCGCCGACATCGACGGGCACACGCTCGCCGAGCCACTGACCACTCGGACCGACCTGCCCGCCTTCCCCACCTCCAGCGTGGACGGCTGGGCGGTGCGGGGTGCCGGCCCGTGGGACGTCGTGGGGCGGGCGCTGGCCGGAAACACTCCGCCGCCGTTGACCGCCGACGGCACCACCGTCGAGATCGCCACCGGGGCGATGGTCCCGCAGGGCACCACCGCCGTGCTGCGGGTCGAGGAGTCGAGCCGTACGTCGGACGGGCGGGTCACCGGCACACCCCGGCCGAACCCGGAGTGGCGGGAGCCGGGCGAGGAGGCGTACGCGGGTGAGGAACTGCTCCCTGCCGGCACCCCGGTCGACCCGGCGTTGATCGGGCTGGCCGCCTCCTGCGGCCACGACCAGCTCCGGGTGCGCCGCCGGCCCCGGGCCGCGCTGCTGGTCTTCGGCGACGAACTGCTGACCGCCGGCCCACCCGGCGCCGGCCGGGTCCGTGACGCGCTCGGCCCGGCGGTGCCGGCCTGGCTGCGCCGCTACGGCTGCGAGGTGCGTCCCGCCGACGTGGTCGGTCCAGTCGCGGACACCCTCCCCGCCCACGTGGCCGCGCTGCGCGGCGCGCTCGAAACCGCCGACCTCGTCTGCACCACCGGTGGCACCATGCATGGTCCGGTCGACCACCTGCATCCGGCGTTGGCGGCGCTCGGCGCGGAGTACGTGGTGAACACCGTCGCGGTCCGTCCCGGCTTCCCGATGCTGCTGGCCCGGGTGACCGGCGCCGACGGCCGGGTCCGGTTCGTGGCCGGGTTGCCCGGCAACCCGCAGTCCGCGATCGTCGCCCTGGTCTCCCTGGTCGCGCCGTTGCTGGCCGGGCTGACCGGTCGGCCCACGCCGGCGTTGCCGCACGCCACGCTCGCCGAGCCGGTTCCCGGCCGGGGCGCGTACACCCATCTGGCGCTGGTCCGGCTGGACCGGGCCGCCGGCACCGCCCACCCGGTGCGCCACGTCGGTTCGGCGATGCTGCGCGGGCTGGCCGGCGCGGACGGCTTCGCGGTGATCCGTCCCGGCAGCGCCGGGGAGGTCGGCGCGCGGGTGCCGGTCGTGCCGCTGCCGCTGCTGCCGGGCGAGCGCTCGTGGTGACCACCGACGCGGCCGTGACCGTCCTCACCGTGACCGACCGGCCGCTGGACCTGGCCGCGCACGAAGCGGCGGTCGCCGACCGCCGGGCCGGCGCGGTGGTCTCCTTCCAGGGCGTCGTCCGCGACCACGACCACGGCCGGCCGGTCACCCTGCTGGAGTACGAGGGACATCCGAGCGCGGAGGCCGTGCTCCGCGAGGTCGCCGCCGAGGTCGCCGCCGATCCCGACGTCTACGCGGTCGCGGTTTCGCACCGGATCGGCCGGCTGGAGATCGGCGACGCCGCCCTGGTCGCGGCGGTCAGCACCGCGCACCGGGCGGCGGCCTTCGCCGCCTGCGCCCGGCTGGTCGACGAGGTCAAGGCGCGACTGCCGATCTGGAAGCGGCAGGTCTTCGCCGACGGCACCGAGGAGTGGGTCAACTGCCCCTGACCGGAGCCCCCCGGCCCCGGTCGCCGCTGCCGGCCCGACCCCGGGCCGCGGTTCAGCGGCGGCCGGCGACGGCCGGGACGCGAGCCAGCCGGTCGGTGTAGAACGCCGGTTCGGCGCCCGGCCGCCAGGGCAGCGCGGCCACCAGCACGATGAGCGCCAGCGCCAGCGAGTTCTCCATCAGCGCGCCGAACAGGCCGTCCTGGTAGTGGGACACCTCCGGGAGCTGGTGCTCGTACGGCCAGATCGGCGAGACCAAAAAGAGCAGGTAGAGGCCGACGGCCGCGACGGCGTGCCGCAGGCCGGTCAGCGTCGGGTACCAGATCGGCGGGCGCAGCCCGTTGACCGGTGGCCCCTTGTACGCCGACGACTGCGACGCCCGCAGGGTCAGGCCCCGGCTCGCCTCGTGCCGGCGTACCGCGGCGTCGGCGAGCACGACGATCGCCGGGATGACCCAGACCAGGTGGTGCGTCCAGGAGATCGGACTGATCACGTTGGCGGTCAGCCCGACGAGAGTGAACGCGGTCAGTTCGTCGCCGTCGGCGCGGGCGGTGGCGGCCCGGGACAGCCCGAGCGCCAGGATCAGCACGGAGAACGACAGCCAGAGCAGGCCCGGCGTCTCGATGGAGTCGTACAGCCGGGCCAGCAGGCCGGCCAGCGACTGGTTGGGGGTCATGTCGGCGGCGCCGACCCGTTCGGTCTGCCAGAGCACCCCGGTGAAGTACGCCCGTGACTCCGGGCCGACCAGCGCGAAGGTGCCGAGGGTGACGCCGATGGTGGTGCCGACCGCGGTGGCCGCGGCCCGCCACTGCCGGGTGACCAGCAGGTAGACGACGAACAGCGCGGGGGTGAGCTTCACCGCGGTGGCCAGGCCGATGCCCACGCCGGCCCACGATCCGCTGTAGAGGAAGCGCAGCAGGGCCCCGTCGGTGCGGCGGCCGTGGGTGCCACGCCGGGAGCGCCAGCGCAACCCCACCAGATCGGCCATCACCAGTGCGAAGAGCAGCAGGTTGACCTGGCCGTATCCGAGGGTTTCCCGGACCGGTTCGATGGCGACGGACATCGACGTGGCGATCCCGACGGTGAACCACAGCGACCAGCCGAGCCGGTCGACGATCGGGCGCAGCAGCGCGGCCAGCACCACGGCCAGCGCGGCGATGCTGCCCGCCGCGTTGACCCAGCCGGCGGCCTCGACCGGCACGACCGCCATCGGCAGCATCGCCAGGGCGGCGAAGGGCGGGTAGGTGAAGCCGAGGGTGGTGGTCGGCGCGATGAAGTCGTAGAGCTCGTGACCGCTCGCCCACCACACCACCGCGCCGTGGTAGATCTTCATGTCGAAGAAGTTGTACGGTCGCCCGAAGAGGCCGATGGCGAGCCATGCGGCGTAGGCGGCGGCGGCGACGATGCCGACCCGTACGACTGTCCTGCGATCGATGCCACGCGTTGCGCGATGGACCGGGGCGAGGCGGTCCAGCCCTCTACCGACGATCGTCGGCATGGCGTGGCCACCCCCGTACCAAGGTTGTCCTACCCGTCCAGGTCCGGTACGGAGCCTAGAACGGCGCCTCACGTTGATGCCTCCCGCGTTATACGACCGTGTCCGATCCCACACATGTTTTTGACATTTCCACCGCGTTAACGGCAGTCGGGTGGTTCAGGTGATTCGCGGCCTTGCGGGGGGTCGTGGCCGTATTGACGCAGGTCAGCCAGGAAGCTTGCGTGCCGTGGCGGCCGACCGGAGGGCGATCCGTGCCTCCCGGCGCGCGGTACGGACGGCGCGTCGGACGGAACGGCGGGAGTGGCCGATGCGATGACCCGCCCGCCAGCGCAGACCCGGCTTCCCCTCGGTGTCGGCGGCGGCCAGCAGCAGCCCGCCGAAGAGGCCGAGGTTCTTCAGGAAGTGGATCTGGTTGTTGGTCCGGGTCGCCGGATCGTCGTTGTCCCAGAACGGATGGCCGGCGGCCGTGGTGGGCACCAGGGTGCCGGCGAGCAGGAGGGCGGCGGGGCGGGTGAACCTGCCGGTGGCGAACATCAGACCGGCGGCGAGTTGGACGGCCGCATTGGCGCGGACCAGCGTCTCGGTGTCGGTGGGCAGTTGCGGGGCGGCCCGCTGGATCAGGGGAGCGACCCGGTCGGTGATCGGCTTGGCGGTCGGGACGAGGCGCTGGGGGTGCTGGAAGTTACGGGCGCCGCTGACCACGAAGACGCCGCTCAACATGACGCGGGCGAGGAAGCGCACGGGTTTCATGGATCAGTCATACCCCGTCCGGGCGGCGGCCACCCCGACAACCGCCGATCCGGACCGGCCCAGGTGGACGCCACGCCGACCGGAGCGACCGTCGCTGATGGACCGGCGGGGGCGGGTAACGTCGCGCGGGTGACGACGCTGCGGTTGCGCCCCGAGGACCCGGCCGACACCGCTCCGGTCCGCCGGGTGTTGGCCGCCGCGTTCGCCCGTCCGGACGGCACCACCCCTGGCGAGGCGACGCTCGTCGAGGAGTTGCGGGGCAGTGGGGCGTGGATTCCCGAGCTGGCCATGGTGGCCGAGTACGGCGGCGAGGTGGTCGGGTACGCCCTGTTGAGCCGCGTCCACGTCACGTCCGACACGGTCCGGTGGCCGGCGTTGGCGCTCGGGCCGGTCGGGGTGGCCCCACACCGGCAGCGGATCGGCCACGGCAGCGCCGTGGTGCAGGCCGCCCTGGACGCGGCCACCGAGTTGGGCGAGCGGCTGGTGGTGGTGCTCGGCGACCCGGCCTACTACCGGCGGTTCGGGTTCGGCCCGGCGGATCGGCTGGGGCTGACCAGCCCGTGGTCCGGTCTCGGTGAACCCTGGCAGGCGCTGGTGCTGCCGCCGGACGTCAGCGGCGTACCGGCGCCGCCGTCGGGCGAGGTGGTCTTCCCGCCTCCCTGGTCCCGGGTCTGACCCGCGGTCAGGTTGGTTGGGTGCGCAGGTAGCGGCCGAAGTGCGGGACGGTGAAGGCGACCGTGCCCCGCTCGCCGGAGTAGATCAACCCTTTCTTGATCAGCGCGTCCCGGGCCGGGGAGAGGCTGGCCGGCTTGCGCCCCAGCGCGCGGGCGATCTCGGCGGTCGGCACGGCCGCGTCCATGTCGTCCCGGCCACCGCCGTCGTCCTCCCCCTGCACCAGCGACAGCGTCGCCATGGCCCGCATGTACTCGCGTTCGGCCGGGGTGGCCCGCTCGAAGCGGGAGCCGAAGAAGCCCACCGCGAGTTCGGCCTCCGCCTCGGGAGCGGCGACCCGGACGTCGGACTCGGTGACCGGGGACCGGGGCGCGTGGTCCCAGGTGGCCTTCCCGTACGCCTGGACGAAGTACGGGTACCCGCCGGACTTCTCGTAGAGCAGGTCGAGGGCCTTCTGCTCGTACTCGACCTCCTCCCGCGCCGCCGGCGCGCAGAGTGCCTGGTCGGCGGCGAGCCGGTCCAGCCGGTCGATGCGTTGGTAGCGGAAGAGCCGTTCCGAGTACGACTTGGCCGCGCTGAGCACGGCCGGCAGGTGCGGCAGGCCGGCGCCGACCACGATCAGCGGGGCGCCGAGCTGGGAGAGTTCGTGGCAGGCGGCGCAGAGCGCGGAGACGTCCTCGGCGCCGAGGTCCTGCATCTCGTCGATGAAGACGGCGATCCCGGTGCCCACGTCGGCGGCGACCCCGGCCGCGTCGGTGAGCAGTTCGACCAGGTCGATCTCGATGTCGCCGGAGTCGGCCCGGCCGCTGCTCGCCGGCACGTCGATGCCGGGCTGCCAGCGGTCCCGCAGCTTCGGGGCGGCGGCTCCGCGTGCGGTCGGCACGGTGCGCTGCGCGAACGCCTTGAGCACGCCGAGGAAGGCGTCGATGCGGTCCGGGGCCCGGTGCCGGGGCGCCAGCTCGCGGACCGCCATGTGCAGGGCGGCGGCGATCGGGCGGCGCAGCGACTGATCCGGCCGGGCCTCGATCTTGCCGGTACCCCAGAGCCGGTTGATCGCCTGGGAGCGGAGCGTGTTGAGCAGTACGGTCTTGCCGACGCCGCGCAGGCCGGTGAGCATCAGGCTCCGCTCGGGGCGACCTCGGGCGATGCGTTCCAGGACGACGTCGAAGACGTCCAGTTCCCGCCCCCGCCCGGCGAGTTCGGGCGGGCGCTGACCGGCGCCGGGAGCGTACGGGTTGCGGACCGGATCCACGCATCGCACAGTATCGACCCGTCTAGCCGTGGACCTAGAGATGGCTAGAGGGAGCTACCGGCGTGTCTTCCGCCCTCGACCTGAAACTAGGGCTCTCTAGCGTCCACGCTAGAGAGCCCTAGTTTCGGCTACCGAGGTGGTCAGCGCTGCCTCAGGCAGAGGACGAAGTCCAGCGAGTCCAGCTCGCTGTCGTAGAAGAACCAGTCCGTGTAGCCCGCCACCGCCCCACACTTCGCCTCGGCGTCCTTCTCGCCGCTGGTCTGGCCGTCGAACCGGCGCAGCACCTCGTACGTCTGCGGGGCGCAGTCGGCGATCAGCAGCTTGGGCTTCCCACCGACCGGCCCGGTGTTGCGGACGCATTCACCGACCTTGACGAAACGCGGGTCCGCCGAGGAGGCCGGCGCGGGCGCGGTGGGCAACGCCCCCACCGCCCCCGGCACCGGGGCGTCCGGTCCGGTGTTCGTGGTCGGCCCGGCCTCGGTCGGCGACACCCCGTCGTCCGTCGCGCCCGCCCGGTACCACAGCACGGCCGTGCCCCCGAGCACGGCGGCCGCCAACACGGCCAGCACCGCCCGCAGCGGGCCACGCCCGCGCCTCGGGCGCGGCGGTGTCGGCCCGGCCAGGTACGCCGGCGAGCCGCCCGGCTGGTACGGCACCGTCGGCGGCTGGTACCCGACGGTGGTCTGCCCGCCCGCCTGCCAGCCCTGGGTGCCGGGCGTTGCGCCCGACTGCCAATCCGGCGTGGCGGGCGTCTCGCCCCAACCGCTCCGGCGGGGCGGATCCGGCGTGGCGTCGTACGCGTCGCCGGGGCGTCGCCCGTCCCACGGCGGGGGCGCACCGTGGGGGGGTTCGTAGTTCGCCATCCAGCCTCCCGCGTACTCCACTGCCGAGGAAGTTCGGTCACCCTCGTCGGAATCCGACACCTGGTCACCGTAGCGTGGCCCACCGATGGGCTCATCTCTCTCACGTACGACGACCGGACCAGCTCTGGTCTGGACCGCGCTGGCGCTGGTCTACGTCCTCTGGGGTTCCACCTACCTCGGCATCCGGATCGCCGTGGAGTCGTGGCCGCCATTCACCTCGGCCGCCCTCCGCTTCGCCGTGGCGGCGCTGGTGCTCGCCGCCGTCCTGCGGCTGCGCCGGGGACCGGGGGCGTTGAGGGTGGATCGCCGGCAGCTCGGCTCGGCCGCGCTGGTCGGCGTGCTGCTGCTGGCGGGCGGTAACGGGCTGGTGGTGCTCGCCGAGTCCGGTCCGCCCGCGACAGCCGTGCCGTCGGGCATCGCGGCCCTGCTGGTCGCCACCGTCCCGCTGCTCGTGGCGCTGCTTCGTACGGCCACCGGCGACCGGCCCCGCGCATGGACCATCGTCGGGGTGACCGTCGGTTTCCTCGGCCTGGTGCTGCTGGTGCTTCCCACCGACGACACGGCAGCGGTGCCGCTGGCCGGGGCGCTCATCGTGGTCGCGGGAACGGTCTGCTGGTCGGTCGGCTCGTTCCTCTCCGGGCGACTGCGGATGCCCACCGACCCCTTCGCCGCCACCGTGTACGAGATGGTCGCGGGGGCCGCCGCGCTGGCCGGGCTCGCTCTGGCCCGAAACGAGCTGCGCGGCTTCTCGCCGGGCGACGTGACCGGCCGGTCATGGGCCGCGCTGGCGTACCTGACGGTCGCCGGCTCGCTGGTCGCCTTCACCGCGTACGTCTGGTTGCTGCACCACGCGCCGATCTCGCTGGTCGCCACGTACGCCTACGTGAACCCCGTGGTGGCGGTCGCGCTCGGCGCGCTGTTGGTCGCCGAGCCGGTCACCGCGCAGGTGCTGGCCGGCGGCGTGGTGATCGTGGCGGGGGTGGCGCTGGTGGTAGGCAGTGAGCGTCCCCGGCAACCGTCCGGGAAGGTCGCCGGGGCGGCGGGGAAGTTCGCGCGCCGGTAACGTCCCGACCCGTGTCCGTCGGCCTGGTGACCGCCGCCGCGCTGCTCGGCGCTCTCGCCGGTGTGCTGTCCGACCGGGCCATACCGGTGCTCGCCCGGCGCTTTCCCGGCTCGGGCCCACCGATCACGCCGGGCCTGCTTGCTGCCGGTTCGGGTGATTCGCCCGGCTGCGCCGACCGGCCGCCGCCATCGGCTGCGGCGGGCCTGATGGCCGGCCGCGCCGGCCGATCTACGGGACGGATCCGGGCGGGTGCGGTGCTGGGTGCCGTCGGGGCGGTGGTATTCGGTGGGCTGGCCGCCGTGCGTGGCCCCGAGCCCGCCCTGCCCGGGTACCTGCTGGTGGCCGGCGGTGGGCTGGTGCTGGCCCGGGCCGATCTCGCCTGCCTGCGTCTGCCCGACCCGCTGGTCGCGGCCACCGCCCTGGCCGGCGGCGCCGGCCTGGTGGCCGCCGCGGTGGCCACCGGGACGCCGGTCCGGCTGTGGGCCGCGCTCGCCGGGGCGGTGCTCTCCTTCACCGGGTACGCGCTGCTGGCCCTCCTGCCCGGCTCGCGACTCGGTTACGGCGACGTGAAGCTCGCCGCCGTCCTCGGGCTGCCGCTCGGCTGGCTCGGCTGGCGGGCCCTCGGGCTCGGCCTGCTGCTGCCGCACCTGCTCAACGGAGTGGTGGTGCTCGGTCTGCTGGCCGCCCGCCGGGTTCGCCGGGACACCGCCCTCCCGTTCGGCCCGGCGCTGCTCGCCGGCGCCTGGCTCGCCGTGCTGCTCACCTGACCGTCACTCGCCCGCCCCGCGCCGCCCGCCTGCCTGGTCGACTCCGTTTGCGCCGACACGCGGGGCCCAGGGCCGGCCCCACTTCCACCATCCGGGTCGGGTGCGGGTGGGGTGGTCAGGCTCGATCGTGTGGTGCGGGCGGGTCGTGGGCTCAGATCAGGCGCAGTTGGCGGTCCCTGGGCCGGCGCGGCTCCGCCTCCCCGAACCGTTCGAAGAGGCCCGGGTCGATCACGTCGAGGAACGGCGACGGCCGGCACTCGCGTTCCGCGCCGTGCCGCACCCGGCGGGCGGCGTGACTGACATAGAGGCGGTCCTGGGCCCGGGTCAACCCGACGAAGAAGAGCCGCCGCTCCTCGGCGACCGCGTCGTCGTCCGGTTCGCTGCCCGGCCAGCGCAGCGGTAGCAGCCCGTCCTCCGCCCCGACCAGGAACACCACCGGAAACTCCAGGCCCTTCGCCGCGTGCAGGGTGAGCAGGGTGACCGCCTCGGCGCGGGGGTCGAGGGCGTCCACCTCCGCGCCGGTGGCCAGCTGGGACAGGAACAGCTCCAGGTCGTCGCCGCAGCGCCGGGCCAGCGGGGTGAGCAGGTCCACCGCCACCCGGACGTCCTCGGGGCGTACCGCGTGGGAGCCGTCCAGGGTGGGGATGGCGAAACGCTCGGCGAGCACCTGGCCGGCGAGGCGGACCCGGGCGACCAACGCGCCGTCGAGCCCGGCGTGCCGCAGCTCGCGGGCGATCGCCGGCACGCCCGGCCGGTCCCGCAGCCGGTCGTGCGAGCGCTTCTGCACCGGGATGTTCGCCCGGGCCAGGGCGTCCACGATCGGGGCGGCCTGCGAGTCGGTGCGGTAGAGCACCGCGATGTCGGAGAACGACAGCGAGGTGGACCGGCCGTCGATCCGTCCCGAGTCCAGTGACCGGTGGGACAGCCCGCCGACCAGCTCGTCGATGGTGCGTACCACGAAGTCGGCCTCGTCGGCGACGGAGGCCGCCGGGTAGCGGCCGACCAGCGGGGCCTCGGGGTCGAGCCGGGCCGGGTCGAGCCTGCGGCCCCGGACCAGCGACGACGGCGCGATCGCCTGCACCGCGGCGGCCAGGATCGGCGCGGAGGAACGGTAGTTGCGGTTGAGCCGGACCAGCCGGGCGTCGGTGAAGTCCTGCGAGAAGCGCAGGAAGTAGCCGACGTCGGCACCCCGGAACGAGTAGATCGCCTGGTCCGGGTCGCCGATCGCGCAGAGGTTGCCGTCGGCGGGGCTGAGTAGGCGCAGCAGGTCGTACTGGACCGCGTCGACGTCCTGGTACTCGTCCACGAAGATCCACCGCCAGCGTTCGCGGTAGTCCCGGACCAGCTTCCGGTCGCCGCCGAGCAGCGCGACCGGCAGGGTGAGCAGCTCGTCCAGGTCGACCAGATCCCGCTTGCGCAACAGGGCCGTGTACCGGGCGTCGTCGTCGCCGGCTTCCGCGCGGGCGGCGGCCCGGTCCGCGTCGTCGGCGATCCGGAAGTCGGCCGGTAGCCCGGCCGCCGCCGCGTTCTCGCGCAGGATGGTCAACCCGAGCGAGTGGAAGGTGCCGACGGTGACGTCCTCGGCCACCGGACCGAGCAGGCTGTCGAGGCGCTGCCGTAGCTCCTCGGCGGCCCGCCGGGTGAAGGTGATCGCCAGGCACTGCTCCGGGAAGACGTTCAGCTCGGCGCAGAGGTACGCGATCCGGTGGGTCAGCGTCCGGGTCTTGCCGGTGCCCGGCCCGGCCACGATCAACAGCGGCCCGCCCGGCGCGGAGGCGGCCACCCGCTGCATGGCGTCCAGCCGGTCCAGCAATCCGGTGCCGACCTCCTCCATGCCGGCCAGCATCGGCTCGAACGGCTCGTGCGGCGAGGGCGACGGCGCGATCGGCGGCGGGGGCGGCGCGGCCTTCCGCTTCGGCTCGGCCTTCGCCGCCGCCGGCCGCCTGGCCTTCGGCGCCGGCTCCACGGGGGTGCGCTGCGCCGGCACCGGTACGTCGAAGAGGGTGTCCTGGGTCGTCGGCGTACCGCCCGCACCCACCTCGGCGGGGTCGAACAGCGTGATCACGCCGTACTCGCCGTCGTAGCCGGGCACCCGGCGGACGTCGCCGCGCCGCAGCCGCCCGACTCCCTCGGCGAGCAGTTCGCCGCCGACCCGGCCGATCTCCTCCAGCGGGGTACGGGTGAGGATCTCCAGTTCCGGGCCGAGCGCGGCGACCAGCTCGTTGAGCTTCCCCTCGACCTTCTTCGACCGGGCGCCCACCCTGTTGATCTCGCCGAGGATCTCGGCCAGCGGCACCAGGTGGGTCACCTCGCGGGCTTGTGCCGGCCGGTGTCCCGCCGGCCGGTCGGCCAACTCCTCCACCCGGCTCAGCACGCCCACGGTCAGCGGTTTGCCGCACTCCGGGCAGCGTCCGCCGGCCTCGCGGGTGCGCTCCGGTGACCAGTTGACCCGACAGAGGCGGTGCCCGTCGGCGTGGTACTTCCCCTCCTCGGGGAAGAACTCGATCGTCCCCGCCAGCCCGTCACCGGTGCGCAGCGCCTCCCGGATGGCGAAGTAGTCCCGGGCGGAGGAGAAGACGGTCGCCTCCCGGGCCAGCGCGGGCGGCGAGTGCGCGTCCGAGTTGGACACCAGCCGGTAGCCGTCCAGGCTGCCGACCCGCCAGTTCATCTCGGGATCCGAGGAGAGGCCGGTCTCCACCGCGAAGACGTGCTCGGCGAGGTCGGCGTAGCAGTCGGCGATCGCGTCGAAGCCGGACTTCGAGCCCAGCGCCGAGAACCAGGGCGTCCAGATGTGCGCGGGCACCAGGTAGCCGTCGCCGCTGGCCTCCAGGGTGATCTCCAGCAGGTCCCGGGAGTCCAGGCCGAGGATCGGCCGGCCGTCCGAGCCGAGGTTGCCGATCCGGCCCAGCGCCGCGTTGAACCGCCCCACCGCGTCCAGGTCCGGCAGGTAGATCAGGTGGTGCACCTTGCGGGTCCGGTCGTCCCGTTTGTAGATCGTGGAGATCTCCACGCTGAGCATGAACCGGACCGGGTCCGCCTCGGCCGTGCTCGCCAGTCTCGGTGGCAGGCGGCGGGCGATGTCCCGCTCCGCCTCGGCGTCGAGCCGGTACAGGCCGGGCTCGGCGGGACGCAGGGTCTCCCGAAGGTGGTCGTACCAGGCGGGATGGGTGAAGTCCCCGGTGCCGAGCACCCCGATGCCCTTGCGCCGGGCCCACCAGCCGAGGTTCGGCAGGGTGAGGTCGCGGCTGCACGCGCGCGAGTACTTCGAGTGGATGTGCAGGTCCGCGACGAACGGCGGGAGGCCACCGGGGGGTGCGGCGCTGAACGGAGGCACGCCGCATCCTGTCACGAGTGGTCCACTGCCCGCCCGCCGCCACGCGTACGCGTGACCTGAGCAATCCGGTGCTGGACTGCGCGCCCTGGGCGCGCTATGGGGCACGCAGCTCGACCAGGGTCACCTGCGGCGGGGCGCCGACGCGGACCGGTGGGCCCCAGAATCCGGCGCCGTTGGTGACGTAGACCTTGGTGCCGTCCACCTCGCCCAACCCGGAGACCACCGGCTGCTGGAGCCGTACGGCCAGGTTGAAGGGGGCCATCTGGCCGCCGTGGGTGTGCCCGGAGAGCTGGAGGTCGACCCCGAACTTCGCCGCCTCGCGCGCGGCCACCGGCTGGTGGGCGAGCAGCACCACCGGCCGGCTGGTGTCCCGGTCGGCGAGCGCGGCGGCGTAGTCCGCGGGCGCGGCCAGGCCGGTGCCGGCGGCGGTGACGTCGTTGACGCCGGCCAGGTCGAGCACGCCGCCCCGGGCCCGGATCTCCTGGCGTTCGTTCTGGAGCACCCGCAGGCCGAGCCGGTCCACCTCCCGTACCCACTCCTCGACTCCGGAGTAGTACTCGTGGTTGCCGGTGACGAAGAAGCTGCCGTACCGGGAGCGGAGGTCCCGCAGCGGCGCGGCGGCCTCGCCCAGTTCGGCGACCGAGCCGTCGACGAGGTCACCGACGACCGCGACGAGGTCGGCGTCGAGCCGGTTGATCATCGCGACGATCCGCTCGGTGTGTTCCCGGCCGCGCAGCGGCCCGAGGTGGATGTCGGCGACGGTGGCGATGCGCAGCCCGTCCATGCTCCGGGGCAGCTTGCCCAGGGGGATCTGCACCCGGTCCAGTTGCGGCGGACCCATGGCGGTGCGGACGCCGTACCCGGTGATGCCCGTGGCGGTGAGACCCACGAAGATCGCCGCACCCCGGGCGAGCAGCAACCGGCGGGCCTTGTCGTGGTCCGGCTGGTCCACGGTGACGGTGGCCGGCGGGTCGGCGGAACCGGCAGCCCCGACCAACACCGGCGTCGGTGCGGCGGCGGGCGGCGCGTCGACCGCCGTCCGGCGGCGCAGCACCAGCTTCGCCGCCGCCATCGGCACCTCCAGCACCAGCAGGACGACCAGCAGGTAGAACATCACCGCGAGCCAGAGGTAGCCCGGCCAGGCCAGCCAGGACGTCCCGAGGAGCCGGGTCGTGATCATCGTGATCGGTACGAGCAGGGCGAGGACGAGCGCGACGAGGCTGCCGGCCCTGCGCCACCGGCCCGGCCGGGTGGTGTCCTTGACCAGCCGCTTCCACAGGTAGAAATGGATCAGGCCGGTGATCAGCGTGAGGGTGGCCACGAAGGCCACGGTTGCCAGCATGCCAGCCCCTTCTCAGCCGCCCGCGAAGGGCGGCAGCACGTCGATCGTGGACCCGGCCGACAGCGGCGTCTGCCGATCATGACAGACCACGCCGTCGACCAGAAAACTCGCCGCCGCCAGCACGGCCGCCATCCGCTGGCCGTGGCGGTCGCCGAGCTCACCGACGAGTTCGTCCAACGACCGGCCCGCGGGCAGGTTCTCCTCGGTACGTCCGGCGGCGGCCCGGGCTCCGGCGAAGTAGCGGACGGTTACCTGCACCGCTCAGCCTCCGATCGCCGACATGGGCCGGGACGGTTGCAGGAAGGTGGGGTCGTCGATGCCGTGCCCGGCCCGCTTGACCCGCATGGCGGCCTGCCAACGCCGGGCCAGTTCGGCGTCGTCCGCCCCGGCGCGCAGCGCGCCGCGCAGGTCGGACTCCTCCGTGGCGAACAGGCAGTTGCGGACCTGACCGTCGGCGGTGAGCCGGGTCCGGTCACAGTCCCCGCAGAAGGGGCGGGTGACCGTGGCGATCACGCCCACCCGGGCCGGGCCGCCGTCGACCAGCCAGGTCTCGGCGGGGGCGCCACCGCGCCCGGCCGGGTCCGGGGTGAGGGTGAACTCCTGCCCCAGCGCGCCGAGGATCTCGTGCGCGGTGACCATGGTCGCGCGGTCCCAACCGTGCTGGGCGTCCAGCGGCATCTGCTCGATGAACCGCAGCTCGTAACCGTGGTCGAGGGCGAATCGCAGCAGCGCCGGGGCCTCGTCGTCGTTGACCCCGCGCATCAGCACTGAGTTGATCTTGACGGGGGTCAGGCCGGCCCCGGCCGCGCCGGCCAGCCCGGCGAGCACGTCGGCCAGCCGGTCCCGCCGGGTCAGCGCGGTGAACCTCTCCCGGTCCAGGGTGTCCAACGACACGTTCACCCGGTCCAGCCCGGCCTCGCGCAGGGCGGGCGCGAGCCGGTGCAGGCCGATGCCGTTGGTGGTGAGCGAGACCCGAGGGCGGGGGGTGAGCGACGTCACCTCCGCGACGATGCCGGTCAGCCCGGGGCGGATCAGCGGCTCACCGCCGGTGAAGCGCACCTCGGTCACGCCGAGCCGTTCCACCGCCACCCGGACCAGCCGGACGATCTCGGCGGGGGTGAGCAGTTGCGGCCCGGCCAGCCACGGCAGCCCTTCGGCGGGCATGCAGTAGGTGCAGCGCAGGTTGCACTTGTCGGTCAACGAGACGCGCAGGTCCCGGGCGACACGGCCGTACCGGTCGACGAGGACGCCGTCGGTCGTCGGAGCGGCGGTCACCTGTCGACGGTAGCGCGCCCACGCCCGTCCAGCGTCGCGCGGGCGGCCCGGGTGACCGCATCGCGGTATGCCGTCCCGAACATGGCGGTGTGCACCAGCAGTAGATGGAGTTGGTGCAGCGGCACCCGCTCCCGCCAGCCGTCCGCCAGCGGCCACGCCTCGCGGTAGGCGTCCACGATCCGCTCGTGGTGCGGGGGGCCGCCGAAGAGCGCCAAGGCCGCCAGGTCGGTCTCCCGGTGCCCGCCGTGTGCCGCCGGGTCGACCAGCCACACCCGGTCGTCGGCGCCCCAGAGCAGGTTCCCGGGCCAGAGATCACCGTGGACCCGGGCCGGCGGCTCGTCCCCGCCGAACTCGCCGATCCGCGCCACGACCCGCTCGACCAGCGCGGCCTCCGCCGGGCCCAACGCGCCGGTCTCCACCGAGCGGCGCAGGTAGGGCAGGAGCCGCCGCCGGGCGAACCAGTCCGACCACGGGCCCCGGTCGGGGGTGTTGTCCTGCGGCAGCGCGCCGATGAAGCCGGTCCACTCCGCCCCGAACGTCGCCGCCCCGGCCCGGTGCATCCCGGCCAACTCCCGGCCGAACCGTTCGGCCGCCTCCGGTGAGGGCTCACCCGGCTCGATCCAGTCCAGGGCCAGCAGTTCCGGCAACGCCACCACCACCTCCGGCACGGGGACCGCGCCGGCCGCCCGCAGCCAGCGCAGTCCGGCCGCCTCGGTGGCGAAGAAGCCCGCCGGCATCGGCCGGTCGGCCCGCTCCAGCCAGGTCTTGGCGAAGACCGAGTGCCCGTCGTCGAGGGTCAGCCGGGAAGCGGCGCAGATGTCGCCGCCGGAGACCGGCGTCTCCCGGATCCGCTGATGGGTCAGGAAGGTGGGCAGGTGTTCCGGGTGCGCCCGCAGGTACGCCAGGTCCATCAGCGCAAGGTAACCGCTCCCGGCCCGTCGCGTCGGCGCTCGACGGTCGGGAAACGCGCCGACCTGCAATAACACTGTCCGTATCTGTGGATATCCCGAGTGTCGTCCACAGGGCCTGTCGGTACGGCCCGACGGGTCGCAGGCTGCCTCCATGACCGCCCCCGACCGCCCCCGACTCACCGTCCGCTCACCCGCCGACCTCCTCGCCGCCGTGCCGTACCTGCTCGGCTTCCACCCCGCCGACAGCGTGGTCGTGGTGGCGACGCGGGGCCGGCGCATCGTCTTCGCCGCCCGCGCCGACCTGCCCGCCCGGGGCGCGGACCCGCGACTGCCGGCCCGGCACCTCGGTGAGGTCCTCACCCGGCAGGACGCCGAAACGGCCGCCGTGCTCGGGTACGGCGCCGCCGATCGGGTCACCCCCGCCGTCGACGCGGTACGCGACGCGCTCACCGCAACGGGGCTGGCCGTGCTGGACGCCCTGCGGGTCACCGACGGGCGGTACTGGTCGTACCTCTGCGACGGGGCGGACTGCTGCCCGCCCGACGGCACCCCGTACGACCCGGGTGCCAGCCAGGTCGCCGCGGCGGCGGTCTTCGCCGGCCAGGTGGCTCTGCCCGACCGGGCCGCGCTCACGGCGCGGGTGACGCCCGCCGACGGGCACGACGCGGCGGCGATGCGCCGCGCCGGCGTCCGGGCCGAGCGACGCCTGCTCACCCTGCTGGAGCAGGCTCCCGCCGCCGATTTGCTGGATGGCCGGGCGGTGCGGGCCGCCGGGGTCGACGCGGTCCGGGCCGCGCTGCGCCGGCAACGCCGGGGCGAGCGGCTGACCGACGACGAGGTGGCCTGGCTGACCCTGCTTCTGACCCACCTGCCCGTCCGCGATCACGCCTGGGAACGCACCGACGGGCGGGACGAGGACATCGCCCTCTGGAGTGACGTGCTGCGCCGCGCCGAGGAGGAGCTGATCGGCGCCCCGGCCAGCCTGCTCGCCTTCGCGGCCTGGCGGGCCGGGCAGGGAGCGCTCGCCGCCGTCGCGTTGGAGCGGGCTCTGGCGGCGCACCCCGACTACACGCTCGCCCAACTCCTCGACGACCTGTTACGGCGGGGCGTGCCCCCGTCCGACCTGGACGGTTGGCCGGCCGTGGGCGAGCCCTCCCGGGTGGTACGCCGCAGACGCCGCCGCAAGATCTGATGTCGCTTCCGGTCGGAAGCCGGATCCGGGGATGTCCAGGGCCGCACCGCCCCGCCTGGCCGCGTCGTACGGCGTACTTGGTGGCGGTCGAGGCCGACCTCGCTCTTGGTGGTCTGGAAGCACTTCCGACCGCCCCGTCGAACGCCGGCGACCCGGATCGGTACGTCGAACGCTTCGCAGTTGTCTGGGCCGACGCGACAACCGGCGGGTGACAAGGCGGATCGGGTCAGTGGAGGATGCGGTGTGGTCCGGCGTACACGTTCATCGCACGTCCGCGCAGGAACCCGACGAGCGTCATGCCCGCCTCCTCGGCCAGGTCGGCGGCGAGGGTGCTGGGGGCGGAGACCGCCGCGAGCAGGGGTATCCCCGCCATCCAGGCCTTCTGCGTCAGCTCGAAACTTGCCCGGCCGGAGACCAGCAGCAGGTGCCCGGCCAGCGGTAGCCGCCGCTGCCGTACCGCCCAGCCGACGACCTTGTCCACGGCGTTGTGCCGGCCGACGTCTTCGCGCAGCACCACCAGCTCCCCGTCCGGGCCGAACAGCCCGGCCGCGTGCAGGCCGCCGGTGCGGTCGAAGACGCGCTGTGCCGCCCGTAGCCGGTCGGGCAGTTCGGCCAGCAGCGTGGCGGGCACGGCGAGCGGGTCGTCCGCGACGGCGAAGCGGGACCGGGTCCGTACCGCGTCGATGCTGGCCTTCCCGCAGACCCCGCAGGAGCTGGTGGTGTAGAAGTTGCGCGCCGCATCGGTGGTCGGCTCCGGGACACCCGGCGAGAGCACCACGTCCACCACGTTGTAGGTGTTCGGGGTTTCCGCCCCGGCGCAGAGCTGCGCGGTGTGCACGTCCTCGTCGGCGCGGATCAGCCCCTCGGTGAGCAGGAACCCGATCGTCAGGTCCAGGTCGTCACCGGGGGTGCGCATGGTCACCGTCAGCGGGCGTCGACGGCCCGGCCCGGCCGGCCCGACCCGGATCTCCAGGGGCTCCTCGACCGCCATGGTGTCCGGCCGGCGCAGCGCCGCCCGCCCCTCGGCCGCGTCGAGGTCGATCCGGAGTACACCGCGCCGGTCAGTCGCCCGTCCCATCCCGCCATCCTGCCCCGCCCGACCGGCGCCCCGCACGACGCCCACCGGGCCAGGCGGTCGCACGGTAAGCTCGGCCACGACACGCGCCGGAGCCGGGCGCGGATACGGTGGGCGGGTGACGGCGTACGCGGCGGTGGTGCTCGCCGGTGGGGCGGCCCGCCGGATGGGCGGGCGGGACAAGCCCGGGTTGCCGGTCGGCGGCCGGCCGATGCGGGAACGGGTGCTGGCGGCGGTCGCCGACGCGGCCCCCCGCATCCTGGTCGGGCCGGCCGGACCGGCCCCCGACGGCGTCCTGGTGACCCGGGAACAACCCCCGGGCGGTGGCCCGGTGGCGGCAGCCGCGGCCGGGCTGGCCCTGGTGCCCGCCGGTACGGCCACCGTCGCCCTGCTCGCCGCCGATCTTCCCCTGCTCACCCGGGACGCCGTCGCCGCCCTGCTCGCCGCGCTGAACGCGGACGACCCCGGATCGGAGGGTTCGGCGACCCCGGACGGGGCCGGGGCGGATGACGCCGGGCCCGACGGGGTGTGTCTCCTCGACGACCGGGGGCGGCGGCAGTCGCTGTGCGGAGTGTGGCGGACCGGCCCCCTGCGGGCCGCGCTGGACCGGCTGGCCGTCCGCCGGGGCGGCACCCTCGGCGGTGCCGCCGTGCGGGAACTGCTCGCCGAACTGGCGGTCCGCGACCTGGCCTGGTCCAGTGGGGGCCCGCCGCCCTGGTTCGACTGCGACACTGACTCCGACATACGCCGGGCGGAGGAGTGGACACGATGACGGTGCTGGACGACTGGGTCACGGCTACCTGCGCGGAGTTGGGGCTCGACCCGGCGGACGTACCGGTACCGGTGGTTCTCGACCTGGCCAGGGACGTCGCGCACCAGGTGCTGCGGCCGGGTGCCCCGGTCACCGCGTACCTGCTCGGAGTCGCCGTGGGGCGGGGCGCGGACCCGGCGGTGGCGGCGGCCCGGCTGACCGGACTCGCCGGCGCCTGGCCGGTGGAACTGGGCGGCGACCGCCCGCGCTGAGCACGGCCGGTCGGGCGTTGTCCGATCCCGGTCGGGGTGGATTCGTTCTCCGGCCGGCCTGGGTAGGGTGGCCGTGACGGACGGAGGCGATCATGACGGCGGACCACCCCTCGATGCCGGCCAGTGATCAGACCGGCGCGGCGCCGGAGCATCACGAGTCGGTCCTGCTGGACGAGCCGACCACGGCTGACCTGCGGGCCAAGGTCACCGAGGCGTGGCGGGAGTTCGCCCGGGCGCTGGGCGAGCGGCTGCGTACGCTCCCGGTAGGGGCGCACCTCGAACTGACGCTCGACCCGACCGCGTCCGGCACCGGCGACGCCGTCTACTCGGTCAGTGTGGAGGTCGGCGAGGGGCGGGTGGTGGCGCGGGCCGTCGGCAACGCCACTCTGCCGCAGGGTTACCGGCTGGACCGGGCCGCCGTCGCGGACATGATCGCGCTGGGCTGGTCGCCCCCGGGGGTGCTGGAGGGCTCCGGGGAGGACTTCGGCCTGGAGGGCTCGACCGACGACGCGACGAAGCTGGCCGCGCTGCTCTCCCGTACCCTGCGGGACGTCTACGGGACGCCGCACCCGGCCTTCCTCGTCTACCTGATGCACGACGCCGAGGGCCGGCCGCTGCCGGTGGAGCCGCTCGGCACGGCCCGCAGCGAGTTCGGCCCGGACCGCGACGTGGAGGCCGACCTGGACGAGGCGCTGGCCGCCGCGCCAGCGGGTGTCGACGGCGACGTCATGGCGCTGGAGGACCGGGTGCGCACGGTCGTCTCGACCATGTTGAAGTCCAAGTCCGACCGACTCCAGGTCGACTCCGACGGCGACATCAACATCCGTGCCGGCTCGGCCATGGTCTTCGTCCGGGTCCGCGACAACCCGCCGTTGGTCGACGTCTTCTCCCCGGTGCTGACCGAGGTCGAGCCCACCGAGCGGCTGTACGTGAAGCTCTCCGAGCTGACCAACCGGATGCCGATCGGCCGGCTCTACTGCGCCGACGACACCGTCTGGGCGTCCATTCCCGTCTTCGGCCGCAACTTCCAGGCCACCCATCTGATGCTGGCCGTGCAGGTGATGACGGGCCTGGCCGACGAGTTGGACGACCGGCTGCACGGCGAGTTCGGCGGTAAACGGTTCTTCGTCGAGGGCGACAAGCCGGGCCGGCCGTCCGTGGAGTCCGACCACCGGACGGGCATGTACCTCTGACGGCCTGCGGGGACCGGGCCGACCGCGCCGGTCCGGGCGGTCGGCGGCTCAGCTCGTGGACGGCCCGACGCCGGGGGACTCGACCAGCCGGGACAGCACGATGGTGCTGCGGGTGGAGGTCACGAACGACTCGGCGCGCAGGCGTTCCAGCGCCTCCTCCAGGTGGGAGATGTCGGCGGCCCGTAGGTGGACGAGGGCGTCGGCCTCGCCGGAGACGGTGTACGCGCCGACCACCTCCGGGTGCCGCCGGGCGGCCACCCCGATCTGGGCGGGGGTGGTACGGCCGGCGCAGAAGAGTTCGACGAAGGCCTCGGTGGTCCACCCCACGGCGGCCGGGTCGACCACGGCCGTGAAGCCCCGGATCACCCCGGTGGCGCGGAGCCGGTCGACCCGCCTCTTGACCGCCGGAGCGGAGAGTGACACGCGGGCTCCGATGTCGGCGTACGACGCCCGAGCGTCTGCCACGAGCAGTGCAATGATTCGCTGGTCGACCGCGTCTATCTGCAACGTTTCGCCTTCGGAAAGCAATGGTTCTGGCTGTTACCGACGTTGTAGGGTACCTACTCTTGGTCACCGTGAACCAGCAGCGAGTCTCGCGAAAGCGGACATATCTGATGTGCTCGCCCGAGCACTTCGCCGTCGAGTACGCGATCAACCCGTGGATGGACCTCACCACGCCCGTCGACGCGGAACTGGCGGTCAAGCAGTGGGACCGGCTGCGGGAGACCCTGCTCGGGCTGGGCCACGAGGTGCACCCGCTCAACCCCGAGGCCGGACTGCCGGACATGGTGTTCGCGGCCAACGGTGCCTTCGTGGTGGACGGGACGGTCTACGGCGCACGGTTCAAGCACGGGCAGCGGGCCGCCGAGGCTGCCGCCCACCGGGCCTTCTACGAGTCGCAGGGCTGGCGGTTCATCGCCCCGAGCGAGACCAACGAGGGCGAGGGCGACTTCGCGTACCTGCCGGAGGCACACGGCGGCCTCATCCTGGCCGGTCACGGCTTCCGCACGGAACTGGCGGCACACGCCGAGGCGCAGGAGGCGCTCGCCCGCCCGGTGGTCTCGCTGCGCCTGGTGGACCCCCGCTTCTACCACCTCGACGTGGCGCTCGCCGCGATCGACGACGGCAACATCGCCTACTACCCGGGGGCCTTCTCGGTGGCCAGCCAGCGGGTGCTCGCCCAGCTCTTCCCCGACGCGGTGCTCGCGGACGACGCCGACGCCCTGGCCTTCGGCCTGAACCTGGTCAGCGACGGCCGCAACGTGGTGCTGAACAGCGAGGCCAGCCGGCTGGCCGGCAACCTCAAGGCGGCCGGCTACCAGCCGGTCCCGGTCGAGCTGACCGAGTTGAAGAAGGGTGGCGGCAGCGTGAAGTGCTGCGTCGCCGAGCTGCGCCGCTGACCCCCGTGGCCGGAGGATCGGCTCAGCCGAGCGTCGCCACCTCGTTGATCACGACGTTGGACAGCAGCCGCCCGTTGAGTTGGACGCTGCGCAGGTACCACTTCTGCTGCGGCGTACGCGGCTGGTTGAACTGCCACACCCCGCGCGGGCTGTCGATCTGACCGATCTTGCCGAGGGCGAGGTTGACCTGCTGTGGGGTCGGGTTCGGCCCGGCCACGCGGAGCGCCTTGTCGAGCACCTGGGCGGCGTCGTACGAGGCCATCGCGTACGTGGTGGGAGAGCTGTTGTAGGTCTTGCGGTACGCCGAGGCGAAGACCCGGTTGGCCGAGTTGTTCAGGTCGGCCGAGTAGTTCGAAACGGTATGGATCGTCCCGGGCAGCAGGTTGTCGTTATCGTCGACCAGCAGGCTGCGTACCTCGTTGAGGACGTTGCCCTCGGTGAGGAAGCCCGGCGCGTAGAGCGGCCCCTGGTAGGCCGGCCGGCCGCGCCGCAGCTGCCGGATGAACTGGATCGCGGCGGGGCCGGCGAAGTTGCAGACCAGCGCGTCCGGGTCGCGGTTGAGCGCCTGCCGGATGTAGGGGGCGAAGTCGCTGTCCCCGGGGTTGGGTTTGGCCGTGGTCCAGACGGTCTCGTCGGCGATGCGCGGGTCATCGGTGCCGAATGCCTGCCGGAAGCCCTGCACCACGTCGAGGCTGGCGCTGCTCTCGGGGGCGATCACGGTGACGCGGCTACCGGGGGCCATCCGTTCCTTCAGGTACTCCCCGAGAGCCCGGCCCGGCTCGTCAAGCACGTACGAGGTGCGCCAGATGTAGACCACGCTCTGCAGGCTGACCGGGGAGGCGTTCGACCCGACCAGCGGCACCTTGGCCTGTTCGACGATGTCCCGGATGCCGGACATCACCGCCGGGTTGGCCACCCCGGTGAGCGCCAGCACGCCCTCCTTGAGCAGGCCGTTGACGGCGGCCTGCCCGCTCTTGGCGGTGTCGCCCTCGTCCCGCTTCTCCAGGGTCACCGGGTGCCCACCGAGGTGCTGGTCGTTCAGCGCGAGGTAGAGCTCGAAGCCGTTGGTGATCTCCTGGCCGACGGCCTTGCCGGCGCCGTTCTCCGGCGCGACGAGACCGATCTTGATGGGGTTGCGCTCCGGAACCGCCTCGCTGTCGTCGGCGTCGGTGCCGCAGCCGGCGACCAGGCCGGTGGTACCGAGCGCGGCCAGGAGTTGGAGGGCCCGCCTGCGGTTCATCTGGGACACCGAAATCCTTCCGGGAGTGTTGCGGGGCGTCACCGCCCCTCGGCGTTCTACCTGCTCGGCGACGCTGCGTCAATGGCTAATGATCTTTGTGCAAGGACTGCAACGCATCCCTGACCTGCGGCCATGCCGCCGATTTCGGATCGATGAGCCCGAAGTGCTCACATTCCGGCAGCTCAACGAGGGTGACATCACCACCGGCCGCCCGAGCGGCGGTCGCGTAGCCGCGACTGAGCGCGGCCGGCACCTGACGGTCCCGCAAACCATGCAGGATCACTGTGCGTGCCGGTGGGGGTACCAATGTCCGTGGATCGGCGACCGCGTACCGCTCGGGGTACTCGGCCGGGCTACCGCCGAGCAGCGCCGCCACCGCGCCCGAGTCCAGGTCCAGCCGGTACGCCTCGGCCAGGTCGGCGACCGGGGCCAGGGCCAGCACCCCGCGTACGCCGGCCGGGGCGTGCGCGGCGACGTACAGCGCGAGGTGCCCGCCGGCCGAGTGGCCGAGCAGCAGCGGCTGCCCGGACGCGACCCGTCCGGGCAGGGCACGGGCTGCCAGGTCGGGCAGGGCCGCCACCCCGGTCAGCGCGTCCGCCAGGGTGCCCGGCCAGCCGCCGCCCGGCTGGCCGGTGCGCCGGTACTCCAGTTGCGCCACCGGCCAGCCGAGCCCGGCCAGCGCCGCGGCCAGCGGACCGGTGTGGGCGCGGTCGTACGCGGCCCGCCAGAAGCCGCCGTGCAGGATCGCGACCAGCGGCCGGAGCGGGCCGTCGCCGGTCGGCTGGCGCAGGTCGACGACCTGGTCGGGGTGGTCACCGTAGGGAACCGTCAGGTCGGGTGGCGGGGCCGGACGGGTGAGCACGGCGCGCGGGTCGGCGGGCATGCCGGCGACGGTAGCCCGACCGGCGGCGGACGGGTGACCGGTCCCACCTCGTGCGGCTCGCGGGGGTGGGTAAAGATGGGTCCCATGACCGAAGCGCACTCCGTTGGAGAGAACGACGAGCCGGGCCGCGAGCACGCCGGGCACTCGGGCACCGTGGTGGTGGTCGGGCCGGACGGCCGGCCGGTCGGCACCGTGCAGACCGACGAGGCAGCCGGCGAGGATCCGACCCGCCTGGTCGAGCAGCCGGCCAAGGTGATGCGGATCGGCAGCATGATCAAGCAGCTGCTGGAGGAGGTCAAGGCCGCTCCGCTGGACGACGCCAGCCGGCACCGGATGCGGGAGATCCACGAACGGTCGATCGTCGAGCTCAAGGAGGGGCTCGCCCCCGAGCTGCGCGAGGAGCTGGAGCGGATCTCACTGCCCTTCACCGAGGAGAAGGCGCCGAGCGAGGGTGAGCTGCGGATCGCCCACGCGCAGCTCGTCGGCTGGCTGGAGGGGCTGTTCCACGGCATCCAGGCGGCGCTGGTCGCCCAGCAGATGGCCGCCCGGGTGCAGTTGGAGCAGATGCGCTCCGGCCGGCAGGCGCTGCCCAGCGGCCCCGGCGGCATGGTTGCCGGGATGCCGGGGATGAGCCAGCCGCAGGGTGGCGAACACAGCACCGGCCAGTACCTCTGACGGTTCCGGGGCACCGGCGGGCCGGTGCCCCGGCCCGTTCACTCCAGCTCGAACACCTTCTCCAGGTACGCCGCCACACCGTCGGCGGAGTTCGCGCCGGTGACCTCGTCGGCGACGGCCAGCACGGCGGGGTGCGCGTTCGCCACCGCGACCGCCCGGCCCGCCCAGGTCAGCATCGGTAGGTCGTTCGGCATGTCGCCGAAGGCCAGCACCTCCCGTGCGGGTATCCCGAGCCGTTCGGCGTGCCACGCGAGCCCGGCCGCCTTGGTCACCCCGGCGGCGGAGATCTCCACCAGCCCGCTGTACGACGAGTGTGTCGCCTCGGCCAGTCCACCGAGCGCTGCGGCCACCAGCTGCACGAAGGCGTCCGGGTCCTGGTCGCCGGCCCGGGCCAGCAGCTTGACCGCCGGCGTCGCGAGCAGCTCCTCCGGCGACTCGACGGCCCGGATGGCGTCGTGGTCGGCGTCCCAGCGCAGCGGGTAGTGCGCCTCGTGTCGCATCTGCCGGCTGTCCACGATCTCCACGGCGAAGCTCACGTCGGGCACCGCCGCGCGTAGCCGTCGCGCCACCTCGGCGAGGAGTTCCGGGGCGAGCGGGTCGGCCCGCAGCACCTCGTCGGTGGCCGGGTCGTACACCACGGCGCCGTTGGCGCAGATCGCCGGGAGCGGGGCGGCGAGCTGGTCGTACACGAGTTGGAGCCAGCGGATGGGACGGCCGGTGACCAGTACGACCGGCGTGCCGAGCGCGGAGATCCTCGCCAGCGCGGCGGCGGTCCTGGCGCTGAGCGTCCGGTCGTCGGCGAGCAGGGTGCCGTCGATGTCGGTGGCGACGAGTCGGGGTGGGACTCCCATCAACGGGAGAGTAGTCGGTCCAGGTAGACCGCGACGCCGTCGTCATCGTTGCGCAGGGTGATCTCGTCGGCGGCGGCCCGGACGTCCGGGTGGGCGTTCGACACCGCCACCCGCGCCCAGCCGGCCCAGCCGAACATCGGCAGGTCGTTCGGCTGGTCGCCGAAGACCAGCACCTCCGCCGGGTCGACGCCGAGCCGCTCGGCGACCACGCTGAGCCCGGTGGCCTTGTCCACCCCCGGTGGGCTGATCTCGACGAAACCCAGGCCGGCCTGGGTCAGCGTGGCCGCTTCCGGCGGAACGATCCGGCGGGCCACCGCGAGCAACTCGTCCACGTGGTGGTCGGCGGTCCGCGCGAACGCCTTGATCACGTCGCCGGAGAGGCACTCCGCCCGGCTGCGTGCCTCGAACCGGTCCTGGTACGGCCAGCTCGGGTGGTAGTCGCCCCAGAGCGGCGCGTCGTGCTCGTCGGACGCCTCGACCATCACGGTCAGCGGGCCCACCGCGGCCTCCAGGTCGGCCAGGAGCGCGGCGAGCACCTCACCCGACAGCCGTTCGTCCCGGAGCACCACCGGGCCGGCCGGGTCGGTCTGGTCCACCACGCGACCGCCCCCGGCCATCACCAGGAAGTCGGCGGCGCGGATGTCGTTGCGGGTCAGCTCCGCCAGCCGGGGACCACGACCGGTGGCGCCGACCACCGGGATGCCGGCGGCCCGCACCCGGTCGAGCACCTCGTGCGTGTACGCGGAGACGGTCTCGTCGCTGCGGACGAGCGTCCCGTCGAGATCGGTGGCGATCAGCTTGGGCAGTCCCGGGCGGGTCACGTTTCCTCCTTCGCCCGCCGCCGTCGCAGCCAGCCGTTCTCGGTCGTCGGTGCCTCGACCGGAGTTGACGGCGGGCAGCAAACGTACCTCGGGGAACCGGTCGCAACCATGACTTCCCGGCGAATCGGGTGCCAACCTGGGGTAGCCGTATCCGTACGTTGGGCGATGCCGCGACGACGGGGCGTGCGGTGCCCGCAGGACGGTCCACGACGGCCGGGCACGACACGCCAGGTGGACGGCCGGGTCCTTCGCCGCCCGCCCCCCGTTTCGGTTAGCGTCGGGGAATGCCTATCCGTACCGCTTCCGCAAGCTGGCAGGGCAACCTCACCGAGGGTGCCGGGACCGTCCGCACCGGCAAGGGTGGCCTGACCGGTAACTACTCCTTCAAGTCGCGTTTCGAGGAGGGCGAGGGGACCAACCCCGAGGAGCTCGTCGGCGCCGCGCACGCCGGCTGCTTCTCGATGGCGCTGTCCAAGCAGCTCGCCGACGCCGGCGCCACCGACACCTCGGTCGACACCACGGCCAAGGTGCACTTCGACAAGACCGACGCCGGTATGACCGTGACCCGGATCGACCTGGAGACGGTCGGCCGGGTGCCGGGCATGGACGAGGCCCAGTTCGCCAAGCTCGCCGAGGCCGCCAAGGAGAACTGCCCGATCTCGCGGCTGCTCTCCCCGGGGGCCCAGATCACCCTGGATGCCCGACTCGCCGCCTGACCCGTTCAGCGCCGCCCGGCCCGCTCACCTGGGTGGACCGGGCGGCAATCTCCCTGGCCGGCCGGGCGAGTGCGCCACCCGAGCCGCAACGGGCGGCGGCGTAGCGCTCCATGCCGGGTGCGGGCCCCTGCCGTTCGGGGCGGGGTCGGGGACAATGGGCGGCGTGCCGGTGGAGATGAGCCGTGAGCGCTTCGAGGAACTGGTCGGCGAGGCCCTCGACGAGGTGCCCGAGGAACTGCTCGGCCTGATGAGCAACGTGGTCATCCTGGTCGAGGACGATCCCCCGCCCGGTGAGGACCTGCTCGGCCTCTACGAGGGGCACGCCCTCACCCAGCGTGGCTGGGACTACTCCGGCGTGCTCCCGGACCGGATCCTCATCTACCGTCACCCGATCCTGCGGATCTGCGACACCGAGGACGACGTGGTCGACGAGGTGGCGGTGACCGTGGTGCACGAGATCGCCCACCACTTCGGCATCGACGACGAGCGGCTACACGCACTGGGCTGGGGCTGAGCGCCCAGTCGGCCGGTGTTCGCCGTTGCGCCCACTGCCTACCGTGGGAGGAGCACAACAGCGACCAGGAGGAATCCCATGCGCAGCGCGCTCTTCTCCGCGGAGAACCTCGAGAAGGAGTCCGCCCAGCCCGGCATGCGGCTCCAGAGCTCCAAGATGCTCAAGATCGAGCTCAACGGCGAGGCCATGGCCCGCGTCGGCTCGATGGTGGCCTACCAGGGCCACGTCCAGTTCCAGGCCCTCGGTTCCGGCGGCCTCGGCAAGTTCATCAAGCAGCGGCTGACCGGCGAGGGCGTGCCGTTGATGAAGCTCACCGGCCAGGGCGACGTCTTCCTCGCCGACCTGGCCAAGGACGTGCACATCATCGACCTGGAGCCGGGTGACGCCCTCTCCATCAACGGCTCCAGCGTGCTGGCCTTCGACTCCACCCTGTCGTACGACATCAAGATGGTCGGCGGCGCCGGCATGGCCTCGTCGTCCGGCCTGTTCAACTGCGTCTTCACCGGCCACGGCCGGATCGCCATCACCACCAAGGGCACCCCGGTGGTGCTCAACGTCGACGCCCCCACCTACGTCGACCCGCAGGCGGCGGTCTGCTGGTCGGCCAACCTCCAGACCGGCTACCACCGGGCCGAGCAACTCGGCCTGGGCACGTTGCTCGGCCGCAGCACCGGCGAGGCGTTCACGATGAGCTTCGCCGGCCAGGGCTTCGTGGTGGTCCAGCCGTCCGAGGAGCCGCCGATCGCGGGCAGCGGAAACCAGCAGCAACAGGGCGGCCTGCTCGGCGGCCTGCTCAGCTGAGCCGCCGGTGGGGCGCCCGATCCGGCGCCCCACCGGCTGGTCAGCTCAGTTCCCCGGCCCGCAGCCGGGCCAGCCAGGCCGCGGCGTCGGTGTAGTCGGCCTCGGAGAGCCCGGCCGGTGCGGGGACCGGCCGTTCGCCCGCCCCGTCGGCCCAGCGGTGCCGGGGGTACGACCCGAGGAAGCGCACGTCGGCGCAGACCCGGCGCAGACCCTGCAACGCCTCGCCCATCCGGGCGTCCGCCACGTGCCCGGTGCAGTCGAGGAAGAAGACGTACCGGCCCAGCGCCTCGCCCGTGGGCCGGGACTCGATCCGGGTCAGGTTGACCCCGCGTACGGCCAGTTCCATCAGCACCGACAGAAGGGCCCCCACCCGGTCGTGGGCGATGTACACGGCCAGCGAGGTGACGTCGTCCCCGGTCGGGGGCGGCGGCGGGCCGGGCCGGGACAGCAGCGCGAAACGGGTCACCGCGTCCTGGTGGTCGGCGATCTTGTCGGCGAGCACGGTCAGCCGGTGCCGGGTGGCCCCGATCGGGGCGCAGATCGCCGCGTCGTACTCGCCGGCCGCCGCACCGGCCGCCGCCGCGCCGTTGGAGAGCACGTCGACCACAGTCGCGTCGGGCAGGTGGTCGCGTAGCCAGTTGCGGCACTGGGTGGAGGCCTGCGGGTGGGCGGCGACGTCGCGTACGGACTCCAGAGCGATGCCGGGACGGGCGGCGAGGACGAACTCCACAGGCAGGATCACCTCGCGGGTGATCACCAGCGGCGCCCCCTCGGCCAGCTCGTCCAGGGTCACCCCGACCGCTCCGCCGATCGAGTTCTCCAACGGCACCAGCGCCGCGTCGGCCTCCCCGGCCCGCACACAGTCCAGCGCCTCGCCGACGCTGCGGGCCGGGGTACGGCTGCCGCGCTCGGCGGCGGGGATGGTGCGCAGCGCCTGCTCGGCGAAGGTCCCCTCGGGGCCGAGATAGACGAAACGGGTCGGTGGTGTACCGGGCATGACGCCCAGCCTACGCACCCGGCAGGGCGTCCTCGCAGGCCAACGTCCGGATGGCGGGTGGCGCGGTGGCGCGTACCTCGATCGAGCAGACATCCGTCCCGGCGGTGACCAGGCGCAGCGCGGCCGGTTCGCCCCGGGAGACCGCCTGGAGTTCCTCGTGCCCGGTCACCGCGAGGACGGTGTACTGCCAGCCGTCGGCGCAGAGCGGCCCGGTCGTGGCCCGCACCGCCACGCTCCGGGGGAGCACCCGCCCGCGCAGCAGCCGCACCACCCGGTCGGCGGAGGGCCGGCCCAGGCACGGGACGGCCGTCGGAGCCGAGGTGGGGCTGCCCGGTGCGCCGGGAGTGGGGGAAAACCCGGGCGCGGAATCCGTCGGCACGCCCTGCGGGTAGCCGGGGATCACCGTCGCCGGCAGTCCGGCCGTGGGTACGCCGCCGGGCGGCGCGATGGTCGCCGGCCCGCCGGTGGGCACACCGCCGGTGGGCGGCGTACGGAGCTCGGGTGAGGCCGGCGGGGCGGTCGCCCCCCGGGTGGGTGGGGCGGCGCAGGCGCTCAACGGCAGGGCGGCGAGCAGCGCACCGGCGAGGGCCAGCCGGTGCGGCGGGGTGCGGTGCGGTGCGTCAGGCGGCACGGACCGGTCCTCGGGGGGGTCGAGCCTCGTCGGCGTCGAGACGGGTCGTGGTGGCCGTGGTGGCCGGTGCCATCGTAGGAGGGCCGGCGGGCGTCGGGGAAGGAGAACCTCGGACCGCGCCAGACTCGGCGCCGCCCTCGTACTCACCCCAGCAGCGTCCTCATCCACCGATCCGTGTGGCGCTCGGTGTACTCGGCGTCCGAGCGCCACGCGGTCCCGTGCCCGGTCCGCCAGTGGGTCGCCCAGGGCTCCACCGCGAGCGCGGCCTGATCCCGCAGGAAGGCGTGCGTCGCCCGGGTCCGCGCGGTCAGCATCGGTACCAGGTCACGGCGCTGCTGCTCGTCCAGCCCGTACGCGTCGGCGAAGACCCGCAGCCGTGGACCCGCGTCCGGCCGCTGCCAGTCCGGGTGACCCGACATCGGAACGAAGCCGTGGACGGCGTAGGCGAGGTCCCACAGCCGTGATCCCGGCCCCGCGTTGTCCCAGTCGATGAAGGCCCAGCGGTCGCCGATCACGAGGTTCCACGGCGCGAGGTCGTGGTGGACGATCAGGTCGTCCCGGTCGGCCGGCATCAGGACGTTCCACCGCGCGTCCGGCGGTGGGGTGAAGGTCGACAGCGCGTCGTGCAGCTCCCGCACCAGCCGACCCACCTTGGCGAGCCGGTCCAGCGGCTCCAGAAGGTGGAAGTGGAACGGCCACGGCACCTCGCCGCCGACGTAGGTGAGCACCTCCCGCCCCTGCTCGTCGATCCCGAGCGGTCGGGGTGCGCCCCGGAAACCGACCGACCAGAGGTGTTCGAGCAGTGCGTGGACCGCCGGGGTCCAGGGACCGGACCGCCGCCGTACGGTGTCTCCGATCCGCACCACGCCCGCTGACACGTTCCCCCCGGTGAGCGGGATCTCCTCGGTCATGAGGGTAGGACGCGGTGCCCGGCGCGTTCCAGCGCGGCGGTCGCCTCGGCGAGGTGTACCGCGGGAACCAGCACGTGGTCGGTGTCGTACGTGGAGAACGCCACCACGTTGACCCGGGCCTCGGCGAGCGGGGACACCAGCGCGGCGAGGGTGCCGGTGACCGGACCGTCCACCGGCTCGACGAGGCGCAGGCACCGCCACTCCGTCTCCACGGCCGCCTGCTCCGGGGCCCGGCCGGACGGGCAGATCACCGAGATGCCCTGAGCGGTCCAGCTCACGGTCACCACCTCGGTGTCGTCCGGTGCGACGGGCAGACCGGCCGGCAGGGGGGTGCCGGCGGGCAGTCGACACACGGCGTACTCACCCGGAAGCAGAGCGAGATCGAGCATGGGGGCACCATACGACGTCGCCCACGGTTGTCGCAGCACCCCCGAGGCGCGGTGCCGCCATCCCGGGGGCGCGGTCAGCTCTCGGCGAGGCGCTGGTCAGATCTCGGAGAAGAAGGTGAGTGAGCCGGCCACCGTGCCGTCGGTCAGCACGGGGGTGGAGATGGCGTCCACGGTGGCGTCGGGCGTGTTCCCGCCGGCGGCCTGCACCCGCAACAGGCCGCGGGCCAACCGCCCGGAGTGCAGCGCGAGCAACGGGGGGATCTTGTCGGTTTCCTGCTCGGTCAGCTCGCCGCGAGCCGCGGTGAAGTCGAGCAGCCGGAGGCCACCCGCCAGCAGCGGCCGGCCGATCACACTCTCCGGGTCGCCCAGGCAGAGCAGTCGGCAGCCGGCGGCGGAGATGGCCACCACCCGGGTCTCGGCGTCGATCAGCAGGCAGGGCTCGTCGGCGTGGCTCACCGTGGCGGACCACTGGCCGACGTTGCCGGACTCCTGCTCCGGCGGTGTCCGCGAGGCCGGCGCGAACACTTCCGAGAGCGAGAGTTCGACGTGGGCCACCGCGCCTCCTATGTACACCGACGGTCTGTCCACGCTAGCCGGTCCACGGGACGGCCGCTTGTTCGCGCTCCGGCCACCGGTCGTCACCGAGATCGGGTTACCCGGACCGACCGGACGGCCGGCGACGGCGCGGACCGACGGGTTCCCTCGGCGGGCCAGGGCCGCGTGGCGTCGCCGGTGACGTTACCGGCGGGCGGCCGGCTTGTCAGCGGCCGTTCGGCCCTCGTCGTACCACCGGTAGTCGGCGGCCGGGCGGTATGCGCCGTTGAGCCAGGTCTGCGGCTGCTGGGCGATCCGGGACAGCTTCTCGGCGGTGGCCGGGCTGATCCGGTTGCCGCCGGCGACCAGGAGGCGGTCCAGCTCCCGGTGGGTCGCCATGAGGCAGTCCTTCGGCAGGCCGTAGACGCTGATGACGCCGGAGCCGACGAAGGTCAGCACCGGCGTCACCGGGATCGGCAGGCCGACAGCCTCGGAGAGGGCCTTGCTCGCCCGCTTGGCGTCCCGCCGCGCCTCGGCCACGTAGGGCGGGCGCTTGCCGTTGATCTGGACCACGTCGCCGGCCACCAGCACCCGGGCCCGCCCGTGGTCGGCGATGGTCACCGCGAAGAGCCCGCTCGGGCCGATGGCGAGGAAGCCGGCGCGGTCGTCCTGGCCGCGGCCGAGGAGAGCGTCCGTGGGGTCGGTGCGCGGCCACTCGATGACGTGCCAGGAGGGGCCCAGATGGTCCAGTTGCCCGAGCGCCCGTGCGCCGGCCGCTTCCAGCCGGCGGGCGCCCCGCTCGGCCCGACGGCGACGGGCCCACTCCAATGGGCTCGGCCGGGCCGGCTGGAGCGCCGAGGGCGCTTCCTTCCGGGGCTGCGGCACCGTCACGGGCGGCAGTGCCCGGGTGGGTACGGCTCGACGAGCGGGAAAGACAGTCATCGCGACCTCCGGCAAAAGGTCCCTCGAAGTTATGTCCTCACTACCCTACGTTGCCATCCCGGGGGTTCGGCAAGTTGGAGCGCCGGAATGAGTGCGGATGAATGCCATATTCATCCACTCTTCTTCCCGTGGACACTGCTCGCATCTGTCCTACGCTGCGAGGGTGACCCACTACGTGGACAGCGAGGTCGGTCGGCTCGGCACGGTGCTGCTGCACCGACCGGGGCCCGAACTCGCCCGGCTCACCCCTCGCAACAACGACTCGTTGCTCTTCGACGCTATCCCATGGGTGGGACGTGCGCAGGAGGAGCACGACGCCTTCGCCGCGGCGCTGCGCGACCGGGGCGTGGAGGTGCTCTACCTCGCGACGCTGCTCGCCGAGACCCTCGCCGTGCCCGAGGCCCGCGCCGAGCTCACCGAGCAGGTGCTCCGCTCGCCCCGGCTCGGCGACACGCTGCGCCGCCGGGTCGCCGACCACCTCGCCTACCTCGACCCCGCCGCCCTCGCCGACGTGTTCATCGCCGGGCTCGCCCACGAGGAGGTGAGGATCAGCCCCGAACGTCCGGGCGGGCTGGTGTGGGCGTTGATGGACCGGCACGACTTCGTCATCGACCCACTGCCCAACCTGCTGTTCACCCGCGACTCGTCACTGTGGATCGGCGACCGGGTCGGGGTCACCAGTCTTGCCATGCCGGCGCGGCGGCGGGAAAGCACGCTCACCGACGCGGTGTACCGGTACCACCCACGCTTCGTCGGCACCGAGTTCGTCTACCACCCCGAGCTGGAGCACCTGGAAGGCGGCGACGTGCTGCTGCTCGCCCCCGGTGTGCTCGCCGTGGGCGTGGGCGAGCGGACCACCCCGGCCGGGGCCGAGCGGCTGGCCCGGCAGGTCTTCGCCGCCGGCCTGGCGCACACCATCCTGGTGGTGCCGATCGCCCAGGAGCGGGCCACCATGCACCTCGACACGGTCTGCACCATGGTCGACGTCGACGCCGTGCTGATGTACCCGAACATCGCCAGCACGCTGTCGTCGTACACGGTCGTCGCGGGGCCGGACGGCGAGCCGCGGGTGGACGGCCCCGCGCCGTTCCTGCGCGCCGCCGCCGACGCGATGGACATCGACCATCTCCGGGTGATCGACACCGGTCTCGACCCGGTGACCGCCGAACGCGAGCAGTGGGACGACGGCAACAACACCCTCGCCCTGGCGCCCCGGCTCTGCGTCGGCTACGAACGCAACGTGGAGACCAACGCGCAGCTCGAACGGGCCGGCATCGAGGTCATCCCGATCGCCGGCTCGGAGTTGGGCTCCGGTCGGGGCGGCCCCCGCTGCATGTCCTGCCCGATGGTCCGCGAACCCCTGCGTCCCACCCGCTGACGCCGGTCGCTCCACCTGCTCCACGCTCCGCTCGCCGGACACGGATCGCGGCAAGCGGGGTCATCCCGGCCAGCGACAGACCCGAGCGGCGGTCTCTGCCGCGCCCGGGAGACGGTGGTCAGCGCAGGGTGAGCTGGCGGCCGAGGAGACCCTGGCGGGCGCGGCGTCCGGCGGCGTCCAGCGCCTCCTTCTCCGCCAGCGCCTCGGCGTACCGCTTGGCGAACTCGGCGACCGGCGCCTCCCAGTCGACGGCCGGGACGTCCTCCGGCAGATCCCAGACCGGCGCCAGCCGGCCGTGCGCCCGGAACATGCCGGCGAACCTCGTACCCTCGCCGAGCGTCAGCGTGCCGGCGGCGGAGAGCCGGGACAGCGCGTCCAGCGCGGCGTCCTCGCCCTCCGGCAGCACCCAGCGCACGTGCGCCTTCTCCGGCACCTGGCACCAGTAGGCGGCCCGGGCGGTGGCGAGCTTCACCGTCGGGTAGACGGCCGCGTTCGCCCGTTCCAGGGACGCCTGGACGGTCGGGTCGTCAATCGCCCCCGGGTCGAGCCAGAACTCGAAACCGTCGTGCATGGTGATGTCCAGCGGGCCGTCGACGACGATGTCCTGCAGGCGCGGGCCGGGGCCGGGCAGCGGCGGCACGGCGACCTGACCGCCCGGCTCGGTGCGCAGCGCGCAGAGCAGCGCGTCGGCCAGATCCCGGGAGACGTCGCCCGACTGCTGGTGCCGCTGGAGGCCGACGAAGATCCGCCCGTCCGGCTTCGTCATCGCCGGTGCCGCCATCGGCAGCACGGTGGCCAGGGTGACGGGGCGGTCACCGTACTCCTCGACCAGTTCGGGGGTGAGCCGCAGCGGTGCCGAGGCGGCCGGCACGAGCTCGCGCAGGGCGATCCACTCCGGCTCGTCCGCCAGCCCCTCGAACGGACGGGGCACGAAGATGTCGCGGACCTTCTCCCGGCGGGGGGTGGCTTCGACGGCGCGCTGGTTCTTTCGACGCTTGCTCACGGCGACACAGCCTAGAGGCCGCCGCCCGGTGGCGTGGGCAGGACCCGCCCCCGTAGCCGGATCAGCCGGCGGCGACCAGGGCGGCCGGGGGTGCGGTGACCGGGTCGAACTCGGCCCAGACGCTCTGCCCCAGGCCGTCCCGGTCAACCCCCCAGCGGCTCGACAGGCCCGAGACGATGTGCAGGCCGCGACCGTCGATCGCGTCCGGGCTGGCCACCCGCATCAGCGGCCGGGCCACCGCGCCGCCGTCGGTCACCCGGATCGACACGCTCGGCCCCGCCGGCGTGGGACGCAGCCGCCAGGCCACCCGGACCACCCCGCCGGGCAGCGGGTCGGCGTGCCGGACCGCGTTACCCACCAGCTCGGCCAGGACCGCCACCAGATCGGCCAGGAGTGTCGCGGGTACGGCCTCGGCCAGCTCGTCGGCGAGCCGGTGCCGGGCCACCCGCGCGCCGGTGGCGTGATGGGGCACCACCACGCACCACGAACGTTCGACCCCCTGCGTCGACACCCTCGCTCCCTCTCACCCCTGCCCAGGCCGGCGGGTCATCCCCGTGGCAGCCGCACCTCTGCGACCGTACCGCCACCACTCCTCGGACGGAGGGATACCCATCCATTCTGCTGTTCAACGATCCGGCGGACGAGATAGAGACCGAGCCCGGCCCCCGGATAGCCACGGCGGTCACCGGACTCGCCCTGCCAGAACCGGTCGAACGCGCGCTCCACGTGCTCCGGGCGGATGCCGACCCCCCGGTCACTGACCCGGAACGAGACGGTCTGCCCGTTCGTGTCCGCGGTGACCTCGATCGGTGAGTCCGGCGGCGAGTACTTCCCCGCGTTGGTGACCAGCTCGGTCAGCACCGTGGCGATGCTGCGCCGCTCGCCGAACGCCTTGGGCAGACCGGGGGGAAGATCGAGAACGACCCGGTGACGCAGATCGGCCGGAAGATTCGGCACGATGGCCCGCAGCGCCACGCCGAGGTCGAACGGGACGGCCGGGTCGCCGTCGGAGCGTACGTCGGTGGCGGAGGTGAGCAGCCGGTCGACCAGCCGGGCCAGCTCGTTGGCGCGTTGACCGATCACCCGGGCCGCCGCCCGCCGGTCGGCCTCGGTCAGCGACTCCCAGTGGTCGGTCAGGGTGTCCGCGTACCCCTTGATCACGGTGACCGGCGTACGCAGCTCGTGGCTGGTCACCGCGACGAAGAGATCACGGTCGGACTCCCGACGGTGCTGGTCGGTGATGTCACGGAAGGTGACCACCCGCAGCGTCCCCGGCCCGGCCAGCTCGCCGGAGGTGATCCGTAGCCAGCGGCCGTCCGGCAGCCGGTGGTCGAGCACCTGACCGGACGGGGGAAGCGGAAAGGGCAGGGGCCGGTTCAGCGCCTCGCCGGGCGAGCAGCCGGTCACCTGCGCCGCCGCCGGGTTCCAGAGCCGGACGTGGCCGTCCCGGTCGACCACGGCCAGCCCGTCGGCGAGGGCCGCCACGACCGGTCCGTCGCCGTGCACCGGCAGCCCGCTGTGGTCGCCGTACATGTGGGCGACGCAGGCGGCCAGGTAGCCGACCACCGCGTGCCCGGTGGGGTCCTCGGCCTCCCCGGCATCGGTGTAGAGCGCGTGCAGGCTGCCGACGGTGAGCCCGCCGATCTCGGACCGGGCCACCACCATCCGCCGCAACCCGCGCGCGGCCAGTTCACCCGCGAGCGACCCGGGCAGGTGGTCGACCCGTACCTGCCGCACCCGAGGGCCGGTGAGCAGGCAGACGGTGGCCGGGTCGGTGGCTGGCAGGGGGCGGCCGATCGCCCACTCGGCGCTGCCGCTGGCGGCGATGACCCGGCCGCCGGTCGGGGCGAACTCGACGAAGGCCAGGCTGTCCGCGCCGAGGGCCGGGCGGGCCACCTGGAGCAGTCGGGTGAGGACGGGCAGCCCCGTGTCACCGGAATTGATCAACTCGATCACTTCGGTGTGGCCGGCGACGAGGGCGGCGAGATCGGTACGCTCCGGCATACCCCGAGTGTGCCTCCTCGACCGGAGTCGGGGCACCCCCGGGCAGCGACCTCATCGGCCCAGCCGGGCCAGCGTGCGGGCCGGCCGGTCGGTGATCACCCCGTCCACCCCCGCGTCGAGGACCAGTTCCAGGTCCTCCGGCTCGTTAACCGTCCAGACGTACACCTGGTTGCCGGCGGCGCGCAGCGCCGGCACCAGCTGGGGGCGGGCCCGGACCAGCCCGATGCCGGGGCCGGCGATCCGGGCGCCGAAGGGTAGCCGGCCGAGCCGCAGCCAGCGGGGCAGCACCTCCAGCAGGAGCACCGTGGGCAGGGCCGGGGCGAGTTCCCGGATCCGGCGTACGGCCAGCGGTGAGAAGGACATGACGGTGACCCGTACCGGGTCGTCCGGGCCGGGCTCGGCGAGGCCGAAGCGGCGCAGCAGGGCGACCAGCCTGCGTTCCACGTCCCCCCGGTAGCGGGACGGGTGCTTCGTCTCCACCAGCAGCCGGACCGGCCGCCCGGCGGCCAGCACCGCCTCCAGCAGTCGTTCCAGGGTGAGCAGGCGGGTGTGCGTCTCGTCCAACACCTCGTCGCCGTCGGCCGGTACGCAACCGGGATGCCAGGACCCGAAGTCCAGCGTCTCCAACTCGGCGAGGGTACGCGCGCTCACCAGCCCGTGGCCGTTGCTGGTCCGGTCCAGCCGGCGGTCGTGCACGCAGACCAGGTGACCGTCACGGGTCAGCCGGACGTCACACTCCAGCCCGTCGGCGCCCTCGTCGAGGGCACGCAGGTACGCCGCGAGGGTGTGTTCCGGAAGGTCGGCCGACGCGCCACGATGCGCGAAGACCAGCGGATCGCCCATCTGTCCGCTCTCAGATGACCTGGCCGGGTTGCCCGTCCCCGCCGACCACCGGCCTGCCGACGGCGGCCCACTGCCGCATGCCGCCGTCCACGTTGCGCACCTGCCCCCATCCGTTGTGCAGCAGGTAACCGACGACCTGGGCGGAGCGCCCGCCGGAGCGGCAGATCACCGCGACGTCCCGGTCGGTGGGCACCTCGGCGAGCCGGGCCGGCAGTTCCATCATCGGCAGGTGGTGGGCGCCGGGGGCGTGGCCCGCCGCCCACTCGTCGTCCTCGCGGACGTCGAGCAGGTAGGTCTCGTCGTCGATCTCGGTCACGGGCACGCTGGGAACCTGGGGTCCGAACACGGGTACCAAGCCTAGATCCTCGGCTGGGCGGTCGGTATCGGCCGGGGGCCGGTGCGCCGGCGTCGGTCAGAGCCGGGTGACCCAGCGGGGGTGGGCGGTCGCCCAGTCTGGCACGCTCCCGGCCCGGACGGCGTCGAACAGCCCGCTGCCGCCGTTGTCGAGCACCACGTACGACACCGTGCCGATCATCTGTGGGTACGACGGCACCTGCACCCCGCGCATCGCGTCCGCCGGCAGCGACCGCAGGGCGGTGGCCACCTCCTGAAGAGGTACGCCGTTGGTGTCCACGGTGAGCGAGCCGCCCACCGCCCGGAGCACCCGGTCGAGCTTGACCGGGTCGCCGCGCAGGTCGGTCTGCCCGGCCCTGTCGAGCACCGCCCGGAGCAACTGCTGCTGGTGCCGCTGCCGGTCGTAGTCGCCACCGGGCAGGTCGTAGCGTTGCCGGACGTAGTCGAGGGCCTGCGCGCCGTTCATCCGCTGGCAGCCGGGGCCGAAGACGTTCCCGGTGTGGACCGAGCGGACCTCGGTGTCCACGCACATCCGGATGCCGCCGAGCAGGTCGATGACCTGTTTGAAGCCGGCGAAGTCGACCAGGGCGGCACCGTCGAAGCGGATCCCGGTGAGACGGGTCAGGGTGGTGGAGAGCAGTTGGCTGCCGCTGTGGCCCCCGCCGCCGTGCTCGTACGCCGCGTTAATCTTGTCCTGGCCGCCCGGGTACCCGTTGCCGGGCGGGATGGCCACCAGCAGGTCGCGGGGGATGGAGATCAGGTACGCCTGTCGCTTGCCCGGCGGCACGTGCACGATCAGGATCGTGTCGGAGCGCTGGTCCGGGCGGGACGAGTCGGTTTGCCGGTCCGTGCCGACGAGCAGGTAGTTCAGTCCTTCGTCGAGGTCGGTACGGGGTTGCCGGGCGTCCGGGGCGAGCAGTTCCTCCCGGCTGACAGCGCGCTCGTACCGGTGGGCGAGCGTCCTCATGCCCACCACGGCGAGCACGGCCAGCAGCACCAGGACGAGACCGGCGCCGAGCAGGATCCGTGGCCAGCGGGAGGCTCGGCGGCCGGGCGGCGGCGCGTCCCACCCCCGGCTGGCCTGCGCTGACCTGGACGTGGCACCCTCCCCGTGACCGTGACGTGAGGCTTCCTCAGGTCACGGTACGGGCTGCCCGGGGCCGGTCGGGTCGGTTTCCGCCGACCGGGGGCGGGTCACCGCCGGGTGGAGAGGACGTTCGGGTTCGCGTACACGAATTCGGCCAGCTTGTCGTCCTTGACCGCCTTGAACATCGCCAGCGTCTGCTCGCTGAGCGCCTCGCGGTTGTTGGCGTTGCCGTGGTAGGTGCCGCCGTTGGTGCGCAGCATGGTCAACTCGTTGGCGCTGATGCCGCGCAGGGTGAAGATCAGGTCGGCGACCGGTACGCCGCCGGTGTCCAGGACGAAGGCCTTGCCGGCCGCCCGGATCAACTGGTTCACCTTGATCGGGTTGGTCAGCATGCCCTTGTCGGTGGCCTTCTTCGCCATCGCCTTGATCAGCTGCTGCTGGTTCTGCTGCCGGTCGTAGTCGCTGTTCGGCAGGCCGTAGCGCTGCCGGGAGTAGTCCAGCGCCTCCAGGCCGGTCATCTGGCGGCAGCCCTTCTTGTATACCACCGGGGTCATCGGCCGGCCGGTCTTCTTGGCGTCGGCCTTCCACATCTGCTTGCCGTCGACCATCACGGTGTGGATCGACTTCACCTCGTGGCTGACGCAGATCCGCACGGTGCCCAGCGTGTCGATGACGTTCTTGAAGCCACCGAAGTTGATGATCGCGGCGCCGTCGAAGCTGACCCCGGTCATGTTCTTGATGGTCTGCGCCATCAGCTGGGCGCCGCCCTCCCAGCCGCCACCGTTGCGCGCGCCGGCCTGGAAAGCCGCATTGATCTTGTCGGTGCCACCCGGGTAGCCGCTCTTCTTGAACGCCGGGATCTGCGCCTCGGTGTCCCGCGGAATGGAGATCATGTACGCCTGGTCGTGGCTGGCCGGGATGTGCAACACGATGATGCTGTCGGCGCGGACGTCGTCGGCGGCCCACCGCTCACGGGCGTCCACACCCAGCAGCAGCATGTCGATCGGGCCCTTCAGGTCGGCCCCGCCCTCGGCGTCGGTCTTGCCCGCCCCGCCGAGCAGGTTCTTCTGGGCGATGTTGCCGGTCGCCTGGCTGATCAGCGCCTTACTGCCCACCATCGCGACGCCGCTGGTCATCATCAGCACCGCCCCGGCGACCACGGTGAGCCGGGCCCAGAGCGGATCCTTGCGCCTGGTGCGCTTCTTCGTGCCACTGGCACGCTGCCCGCCCCGACCGCCCTGCTTCGGGATGGTCGCCGACGGCCGGGCGTAGGGGTCGGAATCCAGCGATGTGGGGCGGGGGCTGGTCTGAACCGGCATGCGTGCTCCAGCTCGCGTGATCGGGGGGCGGGACCACTTTACGTACCGCTTCCCATGAAGGCGAGGACGTCACACACTCAATTCCCAACTATTCGCACAGTTGCGGCGGCGGTTCGTCCGAACGGATGAGTCAATGCATACGCACGGTGGTTGGCCGGCGATGGTTCAGCCATCAGGAACGGCACCTCTGATGACCACCGTCGAAATCTGCCGGCAACAACGGCCACCGGGCCGCCCGGTGGCGGCCCCGGGGAAGGCCGCCGAGGGACACCGGTCAGTTGCCCCCGGTGTCCGGGTTCGCGTTCGCCGCGACCCACTGGGCCATGGTGTCCGCCGACATCGCCCGGTACATCGCCAGCGCCTTCTCCCGGTCGGACACCACCACCGACTCGCCGTTGATGGTGTCGCTGCCCGCGTTCGGGCTGGTGAGGAAGGTCAGGTTGTCGCCGCGCAGGTTCCGGAACTGCAACGCCATGTCGGTCAGCGAGAACCCCCTGTCCACGGTCACCGCGGCCGTCACCGACTGGAGGAAGTCGTTCAACTTCTTCGGATTCGTGAGGGTGCCCGTGCTGGCCGCCTTGTCCATCAGGGCGCGCAGGAACTCCTGCTGGTGCCGCATCCGGGCGAAGTCGCCGTCCGGGAACTGCTTGCGCTGGCGGATCCAGTCCAGTGCCGTCGCGCCGTCCATGTGCATGGTGCCCTTGGTGAACTTCCGGTACGGCTTGTGGATCGAGGTGATGTTCCGCTCCACCTTCAGGTCCACGCCGCCGAGGGCGTCGGTGACCTCCTTGAAACCGCCGAAGTCGATCGCCATCACGTGGTCGATCCGCACGTCGGTGAAGCACTCCACGGTGCGCACCGCCAGGGGCAGGCCGCCGAACGCGAAGGCCGCGTTGATCTTCGCGCGTTGGCCGGAGCCGCACTCCGCGCCCGCGCTCTCCGGTATCGGCACGTACAGGTCGCGCGGGATGGACACCAGGTAGGCCGACTTGTGGTCGGCCGGGATGTGCATCACGATGATCGTGTCTGCCCGCCACTGGCTCTGCCGGTCCACCGGCGCGTCCGGGTCACGCGAGTCCGAACCCACCAGCAGGATGTTCAGCGCGCCGTTGACCGCCTTTGCCGGCCGCCCGCCGGTGAGCTCCGCGAACGGGTCCGTCCGGGCCAGTCCCTTGTTGAGACTGTTGGTGTAGAGCCAGGCGCCGCCGCCGCCGAGCAGGGCCAGCACCAGCACCGCGATGCCCGCGACGAGGCCGATCCGCCGCCAGCGCGGTCGCGGGCCCCGTCCGGAGCCGCCGGAACCGCCCCGGCCGGGCGGCGAGCCCGGGCCGGCGGGCCCGCCGTGACCGGGCAGCTCGTCGTCGTGCGTCGGATACCACTGCGCGTCGGGCTGCCGGGCGCGCCCGGTGGCACCACGGCCGGAGCCGGATACGGAGGCGCGTCCGGAGCTGCGGTGCAGGTGCGGCAGCGGGACGCCGGCAGACGAAGTCGCGGACATGCACCTCAGCGTACGTAGCCGAGTCGAGGGATGCCTGACGGCGAATCGCCGGTCGTGTCCCGCGTGGCGCGGGAGGGGTTACCCTACGCGGCCGCGGAAGTGGGCGATCGTGCGTCGGAGGCCCTCTTCGGGCGACACGCTGGGCTCGTATCCCAGCAGCTCCCGGGCGAGGGTCAGATCCGGCCGGCGCATCTCCGGGTCGTCAGCGCTGCGCGTGATGTACGTCACCTGTGAGGTGCTTCCACACAGTGACACGATCGTCTCGGCCAGCTGCCGCATGCTCATCTCGTGCTCCGTCCCGCAGTTGATCGGGCCGGTCTCGGTCGAGTCGAGCAGCAGCAGGATGCCGCGCACCAGATCGTCGACGTAGCAGATGGAGCGGGTCTGGTCGCCGGTGCCGTGCACGGTGAGCGGCTCGCCGCGCAGCGCCTGGGAGATGAAGGTGGGGATGGCCCGGCCGTCGTCGGGGCGCATCCGTGGCCCGTACGTGTTGAAGATCCGGACGATCGCCGCGTCCAACCCGCGGCTCCGGTGGTACGCCATGGTGGCCGCCTCGGAGAAACGCTTGGCCTCGTCGTAGACGGCCCGCACCCCGACCGGGTTGACGTTGCCCCAGTACGTCTCGCGCTGCGGGTGCTCCTTCGGGTCCCCGTACGCCTCGGAGGTGGAAGCCATCAGGAACCGGGCGCCGTCGGCCGACGCGCGCTCCAGCAGGTGCAGGGTGGCCACCGAACCGACCCGGAGGATCTCCACCGGCAGCTTCTCGAAGTCGGTGGGGCTGGCCGGCGAGGCCATGTGCAGGACGGCGTCGAACCGCTCGGCGAGCGCCGGGTGGGCCGGCAGCCCGTCGGAGATGTCCGCCTCGACCAGCGTGAAGGTGGGCGTGTCGAGCAGGTGCGCGACGTTCTCCTTGGCGCCGGTGACGAAGTTGTCGAGCGCCACCACCGTGCAGCCCCGACCGACCAGGGCGTCGACGAGGTGGGACGGCACGAAACCGGCGCCGCCGGTGACGAGGACACGGTGACCGGCGCCGAACCGCGGAGCAACCTTCATGCCGGCCAGCCTAGTCGTCGGGCCTGAGCCACACGCGGCGGCGGGGGGCCGGCGCGTGAGCGCCGGACCCCCGCCGGGAGGGGGGAGACCGTCAGTGGGCTCCCGCGCCGGTGAGGGCGCGCACCTCCAGCTCCGCGTACTTCTCCTCGTCGTGTTCCTTGGAGATCACGGTGCCGATCCAGCCGCAGAGGAAGCCGAACGGGATCGAGATGATGCCCGGGTTGGACAGCGGGAACCACTGCCAGTCGTGGTTGGGGAACATCGCGGTCGCCGAGCCGGAGACCACCGGCGAGAAGAACACCAGCACCACTGCGGAGAGCAGACCGCCGTAGATGGCCCAGACCGCGCCCGAGGTGTTGAACCGCTTCCAGAACAGGCTGTAGAGGATCGCCGGCAGGTTGCCCGAGGCGGCGACCGCGAAGGCCAGCGCCACCAGGAAGGCGACGTTCAGGTTCTGCGCGTAGATCGACAGCGCGATCGACACCGCGCCGATGATCAGGGCGGAGATCCGGGCGACGGCCACCTCCCGCCGCTCCGAGGCCTGGCCGCGCTTGATGACGTTGGCGTAGAAGTCGTGCGCCAGGCTGGACGACGACGCCAGCGTCAAGCCGGCGACCACCGCCAGGATGGTGGCGAAGGCGACCGCCGCGATGATCGCCAGCAGTGTCGCCGCACCCAGCTCGCCGCCGAAGAAGTCCATGCCCAGCGCCTCGGCGAGCTGCGGGGCGGCGGTGTTGCCGGCCTTGTCCTGCGCGGTGATCGCCTCGCTGCCGACCAGCGCCGCCGCACCGAAGCCGAGAGCCAGGGTGAGCAGGTAGAAGGTACCGATGATGCCGATCGCCCAGAGCACGCTCTTGCGCGCCGCCTTCGCCGTCGGCACGGTGTAGAAGCGGATCAGGATGTGCGGCAGGCCCGCCGTGCCGAGCACCAGCGCGATGCCGAGCGAGAGCAGGTCCATCTTGTTGTAGAAGGTCTGTGTCGGATCCCCGGCCACCTCCCTGCCGTAGCGCAGGCCCGGTTCGAGGAAGGCGGCCCCCTTGCCCGAGGCCGCCGCCGCGTCGCCGAGCAGCGACGACAGGTTGAACTTGTACTTGGCGAGCACCAGCAGGGTCATCAGCAGGGCGCCGGCCATCAGCAGGAACGCCTTGACGATCTGGACGTACGTGGTGCCCTTCATCCCGCCGACCGTGACGTAGATGATCATCAGGGCGCCGACCAGGATGATGGTGGCCACCTTCGCGGTGGCGGCGTCCATGCCGAGGAACGTGGTGCCGGGCTTGATGCCGAGCAGCAGCGCCACCAGGGCACCCGCGCCGACCATCTGAGCCAGCAGGTAGAAGATCGACACGGTGATGGTGGAGACGGCCGCGGCGGTGCGTACCGGGCGCTGCCGCATCCGGAAGGCCAGCACGTCGGCCATCGTGTACCGGCCCGAGTTGCGCAGCAGCTCAGCGACCAGCAGCAGCGCCACCAGCCAGGCCACCAGGAACCCGATGGAGTAGAGGAAGCCGTCGTAGCCGTAGAGGGCGATGATGCCGGCGATGCCGAGGAACGAGGCGGCCGACATGTAGTCGCCGCCGATCGCCATGCCGTTCTGGAAGCCGGAGAAGGAACGACCGCCGGCGTAGAAGTCGGTGGCCGTCTTGGTCTGCCGGCTGGCCCAGATGGTGATGCCCAGGGTCACCGCCACGAAGGCCAGGAAGAGAACGATGGTGAGGTTGCGGGCGGTGCCGCCGCCCGCCTCAGCCGCGAGGACCGTCGTCATGCCGCACCTCCCCGATCTCGGCGTGGATCCGGTCGGCGATCGGGTCGAGCTTCCGGTCGGCGTACCGCGAGTAGAGCCAGGCGATCAGGAACGTCGAGACGAACTGCAGCAGGCCGAAGACCAGCGCGACGTTGATGTTGCTGCCGAACAGCTTCGTGCCCATGAAGTCCCGCGCGTACGCGGAGAGGATCACGTAGAGCGCGTACCACAGGAAGAACGCGACGGTCATCGGGAAGACGAAGCCGCGCAGCGCACGGCGCAACCCGGCGAACTCGTCGGACCGTTGTACGGCCAGATATCGCTCCGCCGCGGATTCGGCCGGGGCGGACGGTGTGTCCGTGGACATGGGTGGATCACCACCTTCACAGGCGTCGGGAGTTTCGCGCACGGTAGAGAGCGCGCTCGCCGGCCGGGAAGGTGGCGATCGGCCGCGGTCGGCGACTGCGCCGAACGGTCCACTGGATGCGCCGAGTGACCCAGGTCACTCCGCTAACCGGTTGGTCGGCGTCGGGCCCACCGTCGACCGCCCGGCGTTACCGGAGCAGAGATCGACGACGTCGAGGGGCAGCTCCCGGTCGCCGACGTGCCGACGCGCGGTCCCGCCCACCGGCCGATCAGGTCAGCTCGCGGTAGCGACCCCGGTAGTGCAGCAGCGGCATGGTCTCCTCGGCGAGGTCGACCGCCTCGATGGTGGCCTCGACCAGCAGACCCCAGCCGTACTCCCGGGCGGTGTCGAGCCGGCAGCCGGCCCAACCCCCGGCGTCGAACGGGACCGGACCGTACGGGGTGTCGGTCCACGAGCCGGTGGCGAACAGCCCGCCCGGCGACGGGAAGAGGCCGGCGAACCGGTCGGCGAGTTGCCGGTGCGGCGGGCCCAACGGGGACACCGTGAACCGTCCGGCCTCCTCGACCGCCGCCCAGAGGTCCGACTCCGGGTCGACCAGCCCGAGCAGCCGGTCCGGTTCGCCCTCGGCGACCAGCGTGGACGACACCGTCAGCCCCGCCGGGCCGGGCGCCGTCCACAGGGTCACCGGCGCGGCGAGCCGCCCCCGTAACCGGCGTACGGGTGAGCGCTGCCCGACCGGTACGGCGAACGGGTCGGTGTGGTGGATCTCTGCTCCCGGCTCCGGATTCACGTGAAACATTGTGCCGCCTCGGTCCCGTGCCCCGGCTTGCCTTCGCCCTGCGCGACTGGCTACCGGTCTGCAACCCGGTGCCCGCCGGCCCGGATCGACCCGGAGGTCTGCGCGGCCGGCTCACCGGTCCGCGGCAGGTTGCGGCATCCGGCTATCGGGATACCGCAACCTGCCGCACTCAGCGGTCAGACCGGGGCCGACCGTGGCCGGCGGGTGGGGTGGGTCAGCGGGCGCCGGCGAGGGAGGCGCAGTCGGTCTCGTCGGGCAGGAGGGGCCGGAGGGTGACCCGCCACCTCTTCCCCTCCGAAACCCAGGGGGTCAGCACGTTCGCCGTGGCGGCGGCGTCGAGCAGCGGCTTGACCTGCTCGCCGGTGACCGTCACACAGGTCAGGCCGGTGGACGCGCTCAGCGGCGCCCCGGGCAGGGCCGGACCGGGCCAGGCCACCTCGGGCTGCCGCCCCGCCTCGGCGTCGGCGACCCAGGGCTGGGCGACGGCCGCCACGGCGGTCGGCCGGTACGGCTGTGGCGGTGCCGTCGACGCACCACCCGGGGCTGCGGCAGGGCCGCCCCCGCCCGCCGACACGCCACCCGGGGCTGCGGCAGGGCCGCCCCGGCCCGCCGGCGCGCCGTCCGGGGTTGCGGAGGATCCACCGGGAACCGCCGACACACCGCCCGGGACCGCGGAAGGGTCCACGACCGCCGGCGCGCCGCCCTCGACGGCGGTCGCGTCGGACAGCGACTGGGCGAAGGTGCGCAGCTTTTCCCGGGCCGCCCGCTGGCCGGCGTTGAGCCCGGCCTCGGCCGGACCGGTCACGTCGAGGGCCTCGACCGTGGTCTCCTCGACACCCGTCGGCCCGCGCAGCGAGAAGCGGGTCGCGGGGACGTCCGTGACCGACGGTCTGCCCAGGTCACCGGCGGTGCCCACGCCGGCCTCCCGAGCCCGCTCGACGATCCGGTCGACCTCTGCGGGGGAGAGCGCGACCACCTGGACGTTGGGCAGGGCCGGCGCGGGATGGCGGAGCAGGGTCGGACCCTGCATGATCACCCGGCCGTCGCCGTACACGGTGACGATCGGCAGGCGGGTGGCCAGATGCTCGGGGCTCACGAAGCCGCCCGTGTGATCGATGCGGAGCACCACGGCGTCACCGGGGTACCTGGGTGCGGCGGGGCCGGTCGGGCCGCCCTGCTGCGCGCAGGCGGTCGCCAACAGGATCAGCGGTAGGACCGCTGCCCCGCGTACGGCGGAAACAGTCGTCATGCCGGTCTGACGCGACCGCACCCCGGATCGTTCCCGACGCCAGGTGCCGAATCACCCGGAACGGACGCCGTACGCCCGCCCCCGACCGAGCCGGCCCGGGCGGGCGGTGTCAGCGTCGGGGAGTGACGGTGGACAGCAGCTCCGGCTGCCGCCGGTCCAGCACGTCCCCGCCGGCGTACGCCCCGAGCAGCGCTGCGCCCAGGCCGTACGCCGCGCCGAGCGGCAACGCCAGCCACAGCCAGACGTCGCCGAGCAGCGCGGCGGCCACCACCATCGGCACCGCCGCCGCCGTCGAGGCGAGCATGGACAGCAGGGTGAGCAGGCTCTTCGCCATCCCGGCCCCGCTGTTCATGGCGAACGGGTTGCTCGTCTCCGGCAGCGAGTATGCCCCCAGCACCGAGACCAGCCCGTTGATCGCCAACCCGACCCCGTACGCGGCCAGCAGCGCCCCGGCGGCCACCCCGATCCAGCCCGGCTCGCCCAGCACCGACACGATCACCACGGCGACCACGCCGAGCATCGGCACCACGTACACCGAGAAGGCCGTCATCCGGGCGTGCAACTCCAGCCGACCCGGCACGCCGGCCACCACGTTCACCGCGTACGCGCTGCCGTCGAAACCGAACTGGTTGGCCAGGGTCGCCGAGGCGAGCGCCCCGACGAAGAGCATCGACAGGCTGAGCAGCACCGGCGACGAGTTGCCGGAGAACTCGAAACCCTGGTCCGGAGAGACGGCGAAGCCGTTGCCGCCCAGGTTCACCAGTACCGGCACGAACACCCCCACCACCGCGATGGTGATCAGGTTGGCCCGCCGCCGGGCGTCCCGCCACCAGTAGCGGCACTCCCGGGCGACCAGCGCGCCGAACCGGTCCCGCCCGGCCCAACCGAGCACCCGGGGGAAGAGCTGCCTGACCGCCCCACCCACCGGGCCGCGTCGGGACCTCGTCGGGGCGGCGCCGGCCGTGCCGACCATCGCCGACTCCAGCGACCGCGACCACCAGAGCAGCAGCACACCGACAGCGGCACCGGTGATGAGCAGCTTCACCGGCACCGCCCAGGCCCGCCCCTCGGCCACGTCCAGGCCGACCGTCCACGGTGCCCCGAACGGCGTCCAGCCCACCACGGCGGCCACGTCGACGAGCTGGTCCCAGTCGGCCTCCCGGACCGCCGCCAGCACCATGAGCTGCAACGGACCGAGCAGCGCGGCGACCACCGCCAGCAGCACGGCGGCCAGGTCACGGACCCGGCGGGACCGGAGCATGGTGGCGAACGCGCTGGTCACCGCACGGCTGGCCGCGACGCAGAGCAGCAGCCCGGCGACCACACCGACGGCGGCGACCAGCGAGGCGACCCAGCCGCCCAGCACCCCGGCGGTGACCACCAGGCCCGCGGTCGCGACCAACATCGCCATGGCCGGGACGCTGGCCAGGGCCGCCGCGAACATCCCGGCGACCAGGGTGCGCCGGGGCAGCGGCAGCAACGCGAACCGGGCCGGATCGAGGGTCTCGTCCACCCCGAAGAAGACCAGCGGCAGCAGCAGCCAGCCGAGCACCAGCAGCCCGCCGCCGAACGCCGCGGTCAGCAGCGCGTACCGGGGCTCGCCGGCGAACCCGGGGGCGGCCAGCAGCAGGAAGCCACCGGCGGCGAACCAGAGACCGCCGAACACGCCGGCCAGGAAGAGGGCGACGCGTGAACTCTGGCCGCGGAAGTTGTTCGCCGTCATCCGCAGCTTGAGGCGGACGAAGTGCCGGGCCGAGACCGGCCGGACCGGCTCGGCCGGCGCGGTCACCGGGACAGCCACGACAACTCCTCGCCGGTCGCCGTCCGTCCGCCGACCGCCTCGACGAAGACCTCCTCCAGGCGGCGCTCGCCGCGTACCTCGTCGAGCGTGCCAACCCGCCTGATCGCCCCGTCGGCGAGGATCGCCACGTGCGAGCAGAGCCGCTCGACGACCTCCATGACGTGGCTGGAGAAGACCACCGTTCCGCCACCGACGACGTACCGGTGCAGGATGTCGCGGATGAGCGCGGCGGAGACCGGGTCGACCGCCTCGAACGGCTCGTCCAGCACCAGCAGTCGGGGCCCGTGCAACAGCGCGCAGGCCAGGCCGATCTTCTTCTTCATGCCGGCCGAGTAGTCGACCACCAGGGTCCGGCCGGCGTCGGCGAGCGCCAGCACGTCGAGCAGTTCGGCCGCCCGCTGGTCGACCACCGCCGGGTCCATCCCGCGCAGCAGACCGTGGTACGCCAGCAACTCCGCCCCGCTGAGCCGGTCGAACAGCCGTACCCCGTCCGGCATCACCCCGAGCAGCCGCTTCGCCCGCACCGGGTCGCCCCACACGTCGTGCCCGAGCACCCAGGCCCGGCCGTGGTCCGGTCGGAGCAAACCGACCGCCATCGACAGGGTGGTCGTCTTGCCGGCGCCGTTGGGGCCGAGCAGACCGAAGAACGAGCCGGCCGGGACGTCCAGGTCGACACCGGCCACGGCCACCTTGCCGTCGAACCTCTTGGCCAGGCCGCGCAGCGCGAACGCGGAGTGCTCAGCAGTCATGCGGAAACCGTATCCGGGGAGTGCCAGCGCACGGTCCGGCCCCGGGATGACCTTCCGGCCATCCCCCGACGTACGCGGCTGCCGCGCCGGTCGACCGGCCCTCGGCCGGGTGGGCCCTCACAGCCGCAGCGCCTCAGGGGCGTGCAGCCGCAGCATGGTGGCCCCCACGTCGGCAGGCATCCGGTGCCGGGTCGCCATGGAGACCGCGACCATCACGGTGAAGGCCAACGGGACCGTCCAGGCGGCCGGCTGCGCGATGAGCGTGGCCGGCCAGCCGGACAGGGGCGGCCCGAGGACGGTGACCAGGACCGCGCCGATCGCCGCCCCGCCGCCGGCAAGCACACCCGCCGCCGCGCCCAGATCGGTCAGCCCGCGCCACCAGATGCCGAGCACCAGCAGCGGGCAGAAGCTGGACGCGGCGACCGCGAAGGCCAGCCCCACCACCTGGGAGACGTCCAGCCCGGAGAGGTTCAGGGCGAGCACCGCCGGCACCCCGCCGGCGATCACCGTGGCCAGCCGGAACCCGCGTACCGAGCCACGCCCCAGCACGTCCGTGGAGACGACCCCGGCCACGCTGGTGAGCAGCCCCGACGAGGTGGAGAGAAAGGCCGCGAACGCGCCGGCCGCGACCAGCGCGGCGAGCAGCCGGCCGGTGGTCCCGCCGCCGAGCGCCGCGTCGGGCAGCAGCAGCACCACCGCGTCGGTCTGCCCGGTGACCAACAGTTGCGGGGTGTATATCCGGCCGAGCACGCCGTAGAGGGTGGGCAACAGGTAGAAGGCGCCGACCAGACCGAGCACCACCAGCGTCGTGCGCCTGGCCGCGGCCCCGTCCGGGTTGGTGTAGAAGCGCACCAGCACGTGCGGCAACCCCATGGTGCCGAGGAAGGTGGCCAGGATCAGCGAGTACGTGGCGAACAGGCCCCGGTCGTCGTCCCCGGCGGCGCTGGGCAGCAGCCAGTCCGCGCCGTCGGCCACCCCGGAGACCTCCGGCACCGGGTCACCGGCGGCGAAGGTCAGCTCGTCGCCCGGGCGTACCTGCCGGATGGTGCCGTCGGCGAAGGTGAGCGCCGCGCGCTGCTCGACCACGACGGTGGTCGCGGTCCGGAACGCCGGCCCGTCGGGCGGGGTCACCGCCGGGCGGGCGTCGGCCTGCCACTGCAGCATCAGGAAGATCGCGGGTACGGCCAGCGCGGTCAGTTTCAGCCAGTACTGGAACGCCTGGACGAAGGTGACGGCCCGCATCCCGCCCAGCGCCACGTTCGCGGTGACCACCGCCGCGACCAGCAGCGCCCCGACCGGGTACGGCGCGCCGGCCACCGTGGCCAGGGTCAGCCCGGCGCCCTGGAGCTGCGGCACCAGGTAGAGCCAGCCGATGAAGATGACGAAGACGGTGGCCAGGGTGCGTAGCCGGCGCGACCCGAGCCGCAACTCGCAGAAGTCGGGCAGGGTGAACGCGCCGGATCGGCGCAGCGGCGCGGCCACGAAGAGCAGCAGGGCGAGGTACCCGGCGGCGAAGCCGACCGGGTACCAGAGCACGTCGACGCCGTACTTGAGGATCAGCCCGGCGATGCCGAGGAAGCTGGCGGCCGAGAGGTACTCGCCGCCGATGGCGGCGGCGTTCCACGTCGGGCTGACCGCCCGGGAGGCGACCAGGAAGTCGGAGGTGGTCCGGGCCAACCGCAGCCCGTAGAAGCCGATGACGAGGGTGACCAGGGTGACCGCGACGATGGCCGGGACGACGAAGCCGTTGCCCACCTCAGTGCTCCGGCCGCTGGACCAGGTCGGTGAAGTCCTGCTCGTTGCGTTCGGCGAGCCGCACGTACGCCCAACCCACCGCGATCAGGAACGGGAAGGAGACCACCCCGAGCAGCAGCCAGGGCAGGTTGACCCCGAGCACGGTGACCCGCCCGACCGTGGGAGCGATCGCGAAGAGCCAGGGGAGCCCGCCCAGCCCGATCAGCACCACCAGGGAGAGCCGCAGCGCCAGGGAGAGCTGGGCCCGGACGAGCCCGCGCACCAGCGCGTCGCCGACCCGGGTCTGCTGGGCCAGCTCGGCGCGGGTGCGATCGGTCCGGTCGTGGGGGCGGGACACCTCGGCCAGCACGATCCGGGTCCTGGGCCGAGGTTGTGGCGCGCGGGGGGCGGGCACCTGCTCGTCGGCGGTCATCTGGGCAGTCTCGCCTGCTCAGTATGGATGTCAAGAGGCTCCGCCAGGGTGTGGACAACCTGTGGAGAAAGTGGTGGGGCCCTGTGGACAACCCCCGCTGGAGGGAATTAAGGCGCCATTAAGTCTCGATCGGTTCACCCCCCGTATCAAGTCCGGGTACCTCCTTGCCGGGCTTGATCCTTCCCCCTACGCTGAGGCGGCAATTCCCTGTTTCCTCTCCTCACACGGGGTTTCTATGCGCAAATTCCGCACTGTCCTCGGCGTGACCCTCGCCGGAGCCTGCGCCCTGACCGCGGTGCCGGCCACGGCGTTCGCGGCTCCCTCGGCCGCCCTGCAGCAGCAGGCGGCGGCAGCCGACTCCACCGGCACCTACTACCCGGTCTCACCGGCCCGCCTGCTGGACACCCGTTCCGGTCTCGGCGCGCCGAAGGCGAAGCTCGGTCCGCTGAGCAAGGTCGACCTCCAGGTCGCCGGCCGCGGCGGCGTTCCCGCCAGCGGCGTCGGGGCGGTCGTGCTGAACGTGACCATCACCGGCCCGACGATGGACAGCTTCGTCACCGCCTACCCGGCCGGTGAGACCCGGCCGGACGCCTCGTCGATCAACTTCGCCAAGGGTTGGCTGGGCTCCAACAACGTCACCGTCAAGCTCGGTGCCGACGGCAAGGTCTCCGTCTACAACCGCAACGGCTCCACCGACGTGGTCGTCGACGTGGTCGGCTACTACGCCGCCGACAACTCGTTCGCCACCCCGGGTGGCCAGTACGAGTGGTTCGAGCCGGAGCGGGTCTTCGACACCCGAATCGAACCCGAGGGCAAGCCGTCGGCGGGCACCACGTTGGAGTACTCCCTCGACTTCGGCGCCGACACCAACCCGCACATCAAGACCCTGGTCTTCAACCTCACCGCGGTCGCTCCGGCCAAGGCCGGCTTCCTGACCGCGTGGTCCGGCGCCACCAGCCGGCCGACCTCCTCGACGGTCAACTACGGCGCGGGCGTCAACGTGCCGAACGTGGCCTTCGTGCAGACCACCCCGTGCACCGGCTCCGAGGCGGGGCAGTGGTGCGAGCCGGGCGCGCCGAAGTTCAAGATCTACACCTCGGCGGCGGCGCACGTCCTGGTCGACTTCGTCGGCGCGGTCGACGACGGCTACTCGCAGTACGGCATGCGGTTCCAGCCGCAGAGCCCGACCCGGATCGTGGACAGCCGGGCGAACAAGGGCATCAACGGCGCGCTGGGCGCGAACGCCACCGCCCGGGTCGAGGTGCCGGCCGAGCTGGTCACCGCCGACACCGGCGTGGCGGTCATGAACGTGACCGCGGTGAAGCCGACCAAGAACACCGTCATCACCGTGTGGCCGGCCGACATCCCGGACATCGACAAGCCCGCCACCAGCAACCTCAACCCGTACGCCAACCAGGTCGTGTCCAACGCGGTGCTCGGCATCATCGAGCCGACCGCCGCGTTCAAGGTGCACAACCTGACCGGCTCCACCCACCTGGTGGCGGACGTGGTCGGGACCTTCTACTACCCGTCGGCTGCGGCGGAGCGGGGCATCGCTCCGAAGACGCAGCCGCGCAAGGCCGAGGTCACCGGCTCCTCGCACCGCTGACAAAGGCGACAGCACCACAGAAGGTGCCCCGGCCGATTGGTCGGGGCACCTTCCGTTTCCGGCCGGTCGGTGTAGCGGCCCGGCCGGTGACCGGAGCGGGCCTGGGGCGCTGGCCGGTATTGCCCATTGCCGGGTGACGCCGAACCTCCTTGGCGGCATAGATCATCGCCCCTAAGCTGGGCCGACCAATCCTTTCCTTTCTCCCCACGGGGTGTTCATGCGCAAAATCCGCGCTCTGCTCGGCGTGAGTGTCGCCGGGGCCTGTGCGCTGGCCGGACTGCCGGGGGTGGCGCTCGCCGCGCCCACCGCGCCGTACACGGTCGTGACCGTCGACGTCGGGGACGCATCCGGTCACCCGGTCAAGAGTTCCGGCGTCTTCGACGCCAGCAACTCCTCCGTCGAGGTCGTACCGGAAACCGACGGCTCGCTGTCGATGTACCTACGGAACCTGCCCGGTGGCTCCTGGCTCAACGTCCGGACAGGGGCACCGACCGGGCAGGCCTGGACGGCGGGCCAGACCTACCAGACGGCGCGTTTCGCGGATTCGACTCGGGCCAGGCTCGACATCGCCGCCGACCACACCGGCTGCGCCTCCTCCACGGGCACGATGACCGTCGCGGAGGCGGGGTACGACCCGGGCACCAAGGCAATGACCAGCTTTGCCGCCTCGTACGTCTTCGACTGCGACCGCACCGGGACGATGACCGGCGAGATCCGCTGGAACTCCGACGTCGACTACGCCGCCGTCGTCTCCACCCCCGTGCCGGTCGACTTCGGCCGGCTAGAGGTGGAGAGCCCGACGCAGACCAGGACGGTGACGTACCGCTCCCAGGGAACCCTGCCGGTGACCTTCACCTCGGCCACCCTCACCGGGGCGCAGCCGGCATCGTTCGGCATCGTCGCCGACGACTGCTCCGGCCGTACCCTCGCCCCCGGCGACGGCTGCGAGCTGACCGTGTCGGCCACCGCCACCCGGGCCGGTACCGCCGCCGCCAACCTCGTCGTCACCGACGACAGCGCGTACGGCAAGCGGATCGTGCCGCTGAAGTTCACCGCCTTCGACGGGGTCGTCGGCACCTACTACCCGGTGGGTCCGTCGCGGCTGATGGACACCCGCAGCGGCATCGGCACCGCCAAGGCGAAGATCGGCCCGGACCGGAAGGTGGACCTCCAGGTCACCGGCCGGGGTGGAGTGCCGTCGAGCGGGGTCGGCTCGGTGGTGCTGAACGTGACCGTCGCCAACCCCACCTCGGCCAGCTTCCTGACCGCGTACCCGGCGGGTGACGCCCGGCCGACCGCGTCCTCGATCAACTTTCCGGGGAAGTGGCTGGGCTCGAACAACGTCACCGTGAAGATCGGTTCGGGGGGCAAGGTCTCCATCTACAACCGGACCGGCTACACGGACGTGGTGGTCGACGTGGTCGGCTGGTACGCCGGCACCAACGTCGTCGCGACCAGCCACGGCATGGGCGGCCAGTATCACCCGTTCGTGCCGACCCGGATCCTGGACACGCGCCGGGGTGGCGGGGTGTTGCCCGGCGGATGGTCGATCACCGGATGGGTCAACTTCAACGAACCGGTCCGGTCGCGCGTGCGGGCGTTCGTTCTCAACATCACCGCCGTCTCGCCGCAGCGCTCGGGCTTCCTGACCGCCTGGCCGGGCGGTCCCGAGGTGCCGGTCTCCTCGACCGTCAACTACGCCGCCGGCAAGGTGGTGCCCAACCTTGCCGTCGTCCAGAGCGCGCCCTGCTACCAGGACTTCTGTGGCGACTCGTGGGGCGCGCCGTCGTACGAGATCTACACCTCGGCCACCGCGCACGTGGTGGTGGACCTGGTCGGCGTCATCGACGACGGCACGGTGGCGGACGGTCTGCGGTTCACGCCCCGCAGTCCGGTGCGGATCGCCGACAGCCGCATCAACCAGGGCGTCAACGGGGTGCTCCCACCCAACAGCACCCGGGAGGTCACCGCACCGTCCTCGGTGGTCACCGACACGACGCAGGTGCTGGCGATGAACGTGACCGCGGTGGCGCCCACGGCCAACACCGTGATCACGGTGTGGCCGGCCGGCTTCGGCGCGCCGAAGCCGACGGCCAGCAACCTCAACCCGGCGGCCGGGCAGACCGTCTCCAACGCGATCATGGGGATCATCGGGCCGCAGGACTCGTTCCACGTCCACAACCATGCCGGCTCCACCCACCTGGTGGCGGACGTGGTCGGGCGATTCCACCGTTACTCGGGCACGGCCAGCACCACTGTGGCGAGCGTGAGGCCGTACTCGACGGTCGTCGGATCGGGCGCGGGCCCGGCCGTCCGCCGCTGACCGTACCGGGCAGGCCGGAGGCCGGTGGAGACCGGCCTGCCCGGCGGGCCGGTGCGGGGACGTCACCCGCACCGGCCCGCCGGGTCATTCCAGGCCCGCCCGCTCCGGCCGGGCGGTGGCGGAGCCGAGCCAGGTGTGCGGGTTGCCGTACCAGCACCAGCCGAGCTTCGGGGCGCCCTGACTGATCCAGAGCGCCGGGACCCGCTTGTCCCCGCAGCGGGAGCCGAGCAGCGAGAAGCACTTGTTCTTCGCCAGTGCCACCGGATGCAGCGTGACGAGGGCCAAGCCCTCGTCGATGGTGAGCGGCAGCCGGCCTTGACGGGTGATCACCTCCATCGCCGTGGCGGGGGCCAGGTTGAGCGTCTCCTCGCCCCGGTCCACGTCGAAGAGCAGGTACGCCGACCCGGCCGGCACCTCCAGCTCCTTGACAGGGTCGAAGCGAGCCAGGTCACCCTCGGCGTAGTGCCGGTCGATGATGCCCGGTTTGCGCTTGCCGGGCAGGGTGGTCAGGGCGACCCGCTCCTCGACCGGCACGAGGTCACGGGTGACCACCAGCAGGAAAGGGATCCGGGCCTCGGTGGGCGGCGGCAGTTCGGCCGTGCCGGTGACGGCGGCGGCGCGCAGCGGCGCGACCAGGTCGCGGAAGGTGTTCTCGGTGACTCCGGCCAGGGCCGGGTAGCCGAGGCGGACGAGGGTGTCGACCTGGCGGTCGAACTCGGCGGCGGCGTCGAATCGAGGGTCTGGCAACGGGCCTCCACTTGTCGTACGGCCTGCCGTACAGCGTACGAGGATGGCGGCGTGTTCCCGCCCCGTAAGGTGATCCAGGTCACCGGCTCCAGTCCTGCTTCGCGGCCCGAACCAGCTTGTCCTTCAGCTCCCGGGTGTGCCGCCGGCTCACCGGCAGCTCCGCCGAGTCGATCACGACCACGTACCCCGAGTTGACCAACCGCAGCTCGGCGATCAGCTTCAACTGCACCAGGTACGACCGGTGGATCCGCACGAACCCGGCGTCCCCCCAGCGCTCGGCGAGAGTCGCCAGCGACACCCGGACCAGGTGCGAGCCGTCGGCCGTGTGCAGTCGCGCGTAGTCGCCCTGCGCCTCCACCCAGCGCACCGCCGAGCGGGGCAGCATCCGGGTCGTCCCGGCCAGCTCGACCGGGATGGTCGGATCCTCCTCGGCCCGGGCGAGGGCCGCCGGATGCGAGGGAACCACCCGGGAGCCGATCACCCGGCGCAGCGACTCGGCCAGCCGCTCCGCCCGGACCGGTTTGCGGACGTAGTCGGTGGCACCCAGGTCGAAGGCGTCCGCCGCGCCGTCGTCGTACGCGGTGACGAACACGATCGACGGCGGGCGGGCGAAACGGCGCAGCACCCGGGCCAGCTCCATGCCGTCCAGGCCGGGCATCCGGATGTCCAGGAAGACCACGTCCACGTCGGTGTCGCGGAGCACCCGAAGCGCCTCGGTGGCGTCGCCCGCCGTGTGCAGCCGGGCCACCCGCGGGTCGGCCCGCAGGTGGTACGCCAGCTCGTCCAGCGCCGGCGGCTCGTCGTCCACCGCCAGCACCCGGAGGAACCCGGTCGAGGAGTTCACGATCCCGCCCGTACGCCGGGGTGGAACTTCGGCACCCGCAGGCTCACCTTCGTACCCGAGCCGGGGCCGGTTTCGACGACCAGGCCGAACCGGTCCCCGAAAACCGAGCGAAGCCGCTCGTCGACGTTGGAGAGGCCGACATGCTGGCCTGGATCGTCGGTCGGGTCGCTGCCGGCGCGGGCCAGCTCGGCGATGCCCGTCCGCAGGGTGACCGGATCCATGCCCACTCCGTCGTCCTCCACCGTGATGTGACACTCCGCGCCCGCGTCCCGGGCCTCGATGCTCACCATGCCGGTGCCGGGCTTGCGGGACAACCCGTGGCGCACGGCGTTCTCCACCAGTGGCTGGAGGCAGAGGAAGGGCAGGGTCACCGGCAGCACCTCCGGCGCGATCTGCAACCGCACCTGCAACCGGTCGCCGAACCGGGCCCGTTCGATGGTCAGGTAGCGGTCGATCGAGCGCAGTTCCTCGGCGAGCGTGGTGAACTCGCCGTGCGCCCGGAAGGAGTACCGGGTGAACTCGGCGAACTCCAGGATCAGCTCCCGGGCCCGCTCCGGGTCGGTGCGGACGAACGAGCCGATCGCGGTCAGCGCGTTGTAGATGAAGTGCGGGCTGATCTGGGCGCGCAGAGCGCGTACCTCGGCCCGGGCCAGCCGCTCCCGGGACGAATCGAGCTCGGCGAGGGCGAGTTGGTCGCCGGCCCAGTGGGCGGTCTCCAGGGTGGCCTGCACCAGCCCCGGCGCGGGTGGGGCGTCGGCGACGGCGACCAGTGCGCCGACCACCCGGCCGTCCGCGCGCAGCGGGGCCAGCACCGCGCCACGAACCGGACAGTCCACCCGGTCGCAGCCCAGTTCCGGCTCGCCGAGCACCGTCGACCGGCCCGTCTCCACGGTGCGCCGGGCCGCCGCCAGCAGCTGGTCGCCGTGGTGCCCGCCGCGCCCGTCGAGGGCGAGCAGTTCCGCCTGGTCGGTCAACGCCAGCCCGGCCGCGCCCACCAGGGCCCGCAGGTGGCGTACGGCCTTCGCCGCGCCGGCCGCGGTCAGCCCGGCGCGCAGCGGCTCGGCGGCCAGGCCGGCGGTGTGCAGCACCTCGTAGGTGGCGCGTTGGGTGGCGGTGGCGATGCCGCGCCGGCCGCGCAGCCGCAGCACCGCCCAGAGCGCCGCGGCCAGGGCGGTGACCAGCGAGACGACGCCGACGACGGCGGAGAGGTTGCCACTCACGCAGCGATCCTGGCCTGTTCCGGCCGTGACGCCAAGGGGTCAGTACGCGCCCTTGCGGGCCAGTACCACGCCCACCGTCCGCCACAGGATGCTCAGGTCGTACGCCAGCGACCAGTTGTCGACGTAGTAGAGATCCAACCGGACCGCCTCGTCCCAGGACAGGTCGGAGCGGCCGGAGACCTGCCACAGCCCGGTCATGCCCGGACGGACCAGCAGCCGACGCCGCACGTCGCCCAGGAAGTCGCCGTCGTCGGCGGGGAGCGGACGCGGCCCCACCAGCGACATCTCCCCCCAGAGCACGTTGATCAGCTGGGGCAGCTCGTCCAGCGACGAGGCGCGCAGGAAGCGGCCCACCGGGAAGACCCGAGGGTCCTGCCGCATCTTGAACAGCATGCCGTCGGTCTCGTTCTGGTCGACCAGGCCGGCCAGCCGCTCCTCCGCGTCGACGTACATGGTGCGGAACTTCCAGACCCGGAAGGTGCGGCCCTCGTGGCCCACCCGGGGCTGGCGGAAGAAGACCGGCCCGGGATCGGAGAGCCGGATCGCGGCCGCGATCGCGACGAAGACCGGTACCAGCAGCAGCAGGCCCAGCCCGGCGGCGACCCGGTCCATCAGGTTCTTGGCCAGCAGCGCCGGACCCGACAGGGTCGGCTCCTCGACGTGCAGCAGCGGCAGGCCCTCGATCGGGCGGATGTGCACCCGGGGGCCGGCGATGTCGGTCAGCTGCGGGGCGACCACCAGGTCGACGCCGGAGCCCTCCAACTGCCAGGCCAGCCGGCGCAACTCGCCCGGCTCGGCGCTGGCCGAGCCGCACACCGCGATGGTGTCGCCGCCGACCTCGCGGACCAGGGCGAGGACATCCCGGCCCGCGTACACCGGCACGGGAGTCTCGATGCCCCGGGCGGCGGCGTACCCGTCGGTGATGTGGATGGCGACCGGCACCAGGCCGGCTCCGGGGTTGCGGGTGACCGCGGTGTAGACCTCCAGGCACTCCGGCAGGGTGCCGACCAGCACCATCCGGTGCCCGGCGTGGCCGGCCCGGCGGCGTACCGCGTGCAGCGTGAACCGGGCGAGCAACCGCCCGGCCAGGATCAGGATCAACGCCCCGAGCAGGGCGAAACCGACCGACCAGCGGGACAGGTCGGTCTTGGTGGCGAACGCGAGGAAGGAGACGGTCGCGGCCACCGCGACGCCGCCCCGGATCACCCGCTTGAACTCGTCCGGGCCGAGCCCCAGGTAACGCCGGTCGTAGGCCCGGTTGCCCCAGAGGATGACCACCCAGCCGAGCGGCAGCAGCAGGAACGCCACCGTGTAGAACCACGTCGGGTCCTCCTGGGCCTTGTAGAAACCGGCCCGGGCCTGCCCGAACACCTCCTGGGCGATCCAGTCGGCCAGCATCACGGCGGCGAGGTCGAGCAGCAGGAGGATGACGGTGTAGGGCCGGTGCCAGCGGGACACCCGACGACGGGCGCGAGCCCACGCCGACCGGGGTACGCCGTTGTGCGACGGCGGTGTCGGCGGCTGGATCTCGAAGCTGTCGACGTGCCGCACTACTTTGCTCCGGCCTATGTAGGTTCCCGGGCGCTGGAGGCTTGTCGTCACCTCAACCCATGTCCTCCCGCATGACACGCGCCGCTCACTCGCAGTGAGGGGCGCACGTCGCCCACCGTTCCAGTCTCCCACGCGGGCAGCGGCCGGACGCTGACCCGAGGGACATTGCGTCAGGTGTTGCCGGCGGGGATCCGGCCGGCTCCAGGTCACTTTGGAAGCCGGGGACCGAGCCACTATACCGATGGATGAGGGGTCGGGTAGAGGCGCGGAGGGGCACGTTCCACGCGCCGAGGGCGATTCCTCTCCGTAATCGAGACGTGCTGTCACTCACCGTACGAGGCGGGACAACCGACGGTCAGCGAGCGGTTTGCCCCCGGTCTGGCAGGTCGGGCAGTACTGGAGGCTGGAGTCGGCGAACGAGACCTCCCGGACGGTGTCGCCGCAGACCGGACAGGGCAGCCCGGTCCGGGCGTGCACCTTGAGCCCGGAGCGCTTCTCGCCCTTCAGCTCCGCCGCCCGCTGCCCGACCGACCGTCGGACCGCGTCGCCGAGGACCGCCCGGGTCGCCGCGTGCAGGGCGGCCAGCTGGTCGTCGGTGAGCCGGTCGGTGAGCGCGAACGGGGACAGCTTCGCCGCGTGCAGGATCTCGTCGGAGTACGCGTTGCCGACGCCGGCGAGCACCGTCTGGTCGGTCAGCACGCCCTTGACCTGGCCCCGGCGGCTGCGCATCCGTTCTGCGAAGGTGGCCAGGTCGGCGTCGAGCGCGTCCGGGCCGAGCCTGGCCACCCCGGGCACCTGCCCCGGGTCGGTCACCAGGTACGCGGCCAGCTTCTTCTGGGTGCCGGCCTCGGTCAGGTCGAAACCGGACCCGTCGTCGAGGCGTACCCGCAGGGCGACCGGGCCCTTTCCGGGGCGCAACGGGACGGTGGAGCCGAACGCCTCCCGGTAGTGCAGCCAGCCCGCGCGGGCCAGGTGCACCACCAGGTGCAGGCCACCGTCGAAGACCACGTCGAGGAACTTGCCGTGCCGCCGGGCGTCCACCACGTCCCGGCCCGACACCGTCTCCGGCATCGGGTCGTACGTCTTCAGGGCGCTGATCGCGGCGACCTCGACCCGGCCGACGCGCCGCCCCACCGCGCGCTCACGCAGGTAGCCCGCGAGCGCCTCCACCTCCGGTAGTTCGGGCACGTCCCAACGGTAGCCTTCTTTCCCGTGAGCGCGGGGAACGAGCTCGCGAGTTCCCACCGCGGGCGCGAGGGGCGAGCTCACCAGCCCCGCAGCCGCGAGCAGAGGTCGGCCCAGTCGCGAACGAAAGGCAAGCTCCGTGAGGATCGTGGTGGCGCACAACCGGTACCGGGAAGCCCAGCCCTCCGGCGAGAACACCATGGTCGACTCGGAGATCACCCAGCTCAGGTCGGCCGGCGTCGAGGTGTTGCCGTTCATCCGCAGTTCCGACGAGATCCCGTCGATGTCGCGGGCGGCCAAGGCGTTGTTGCCGATCTCCCCGATCTGGGCGCCCCGCGCGCAGGAGGACCTGGGCCGCCTGCTCACCGCGCACCGGCCGGACGTGCTCCACCTGCACAACCCGTACCCGCTGCTCTCGCCCTGGGTGGTGCGCACGGCGCACCGGCACGGCGTGCCGGTGGTGCAGACGGTGCACAACTACCGGCAGGTCTGCTCCTCCGGCATCTACTTCCGGGACGGGGTGATCTGCCAGGACTGCAAGGGTCGGGCGTTGGGCGTGCCGGCGATCGTGCACCGCTGCTACCGGGGCTCGGCGGCGCAGAGCGCGCTGATGGCGACCACGCTCGCGGTGCACCGGGGCACCTGGCGGTCGGTGGACCGTTTCATCGCGCTGACCTCGGCGATCGCCGACCACCTGCGCGACTACGGCATCCCGGCGGACCGGATCGTGGTCAAGCCCAACTCGGTGCCGGACCCGGGTGCGCCGGCGCCGCTCGGCGACGGCTTCCTCTACCTGGCCCGGCTCACCCCGGAGAAGGGCCTCGACCTGCTGCTGGACGCGTGGCGCCGGCATCCGGTGGGCAGCCTGGGCACGCTCCGCGTGGCCGGCGACGGTGAGCTGCGCCCACTGGTCGAGGCAGCCGCCGCCGAACGGGCCGACGTGGTCTACCTCGGCCAGCTCGACCGCGCCGGGGTACGGGCCGCGGTCGAGGCGAGCGCGGTGGTGATCGCCGCCGCCATGTGGCACGACGTGTTGCCGACCGTGATCATCGAGGCGTTGGCGAGCGGCCGGCCGGTGCTGGGCACCGCGCTCGGCGGTATCCCGTACCTGATCGGGGCGGACTCCCCGCACGAGCCCGCCGGCACGGGCCCGGCCGCGACCGCCTCCGCCGTCGCCGGCCACCTTCCGCCGCCGGCCGGCCCGTCGGCGCTGCCGGCCGGCCTGGTCACCGGGGAGGCCGGCTGGGTGGTGCCGCCGGACCCCGCCGCGCTGGCCGCCGCGCTGCCGGTGGCGCGGGCCGGGGCTCCGGCGCTCGCCGCCGCCGCCCGCGCCCGCTACGAGCGCACCTTCCACCCCGACGTGGTCATCAAGCGCCACCTCGACATCTACGCCGACCTCGCCGCCACCCGCCGCCCCTGACCCGTCCCCACGGCCCTGTCCTCCCGACCTGCCCGGATGCCGGGTGGGCGCGAAGCGCGCCCGTCTGGATGACTCCTGCGTCGGGTCACCCCAGATCCCGCCCTGGGGTCAGCGGAGCGAGGCGCGGGCGGAGAAGGCGATGCTGGCCAGCAGGAAACCGCCGTTGACGACGGTGAACGCCACGACCACCCAGAAGGTGAGCGCGGGAGCCAGCATCAGCACCAGCGCCGCCACGAAGATCACCGCGCCGTAGTCCCGGACCAACTTGACCAGGCGTACCGGCAGGGAGGTCGAGGTGACCATGCTGGCCGCGTTCGGCCCGGACTGCATCACCGAGGTCACCAGGTTCACCATCCAGGTGCCGGCGAAGACCGCCACCAGCCAGGACGGCGTCCCCGGGCGCTGCGCCACGGCGGTCGCGCCGAGTGCCGCCACCAGGGCGATCTGGGCCGCCACGTCGCAGAGCACGTCCACCCGGGCCCCCGCCGGGCTGCCGGTGCCGGTGACCCGGGCGAGCTGACCGTCGGCGCAGTCCAGGGCGTACGCGATCTGCCAGCCGACCAGCGCGACCAGCCCGACCACCCAGGCCGGGACGTCGCCCCCGGCGACCCGGGTGGCGAGCGCCACCACGATCACCGAGGTGGCCAGGCCGAGCACCAGGTTGGTGATGGTCAGCGCGGTCGGGCGTAGCCCGAGCCGCTGGGCGACCAGCGCGAAGACCGCGCCGATCCACTGGCTGATTGACTCGCTGAACAGGCCGCCACCCCGGTTCACCCGGTGGAAGTCGGCGACGGTGGGACGGGGCTCAACCACAGTGGTCGCGGATCGCACCGGCGTAGTCTGCCAGCCGCTCCCGCGTCTCGGAAGGCGACATCGCCAGGTGCTCCAGGATGGTGTACCGGTCCGGCCGGGTGCCCGGCGCGAACCGCACCGCCTCGACGAACTGGTCGTCGGTGAGCCCCACGTCGGCGGGGAGCCGGGGCAGTTGGTGCCGGGCCAGGCAGGCCGACATCTCCGTGAACCGGCGGCGGTCGCCGCGTAGCCAGGTGCAGAACAGCGCCCCCAGGCCGGCGAGTTCGCCGTGCGAGGCGGTACCGGGGTAGAGCGCGTCGATGGCGTGCATGATCTCGTGGCAGCCGCCGCTGGCCGGCCGGCTGGTGCCGCAGACCGCCATCGCCAGGCCGCTGGAGATCAACGCCTCGGCGAGCACCGTGACGAACGCGTCGTCGGTCATGTCGCCGGGGTGGGCGAGCACCGCCTCGGCCCCCATCCGGGCCAGCGAGGCGGCCAGCCCGTCGACCGGCTCGCCCCGGACCTGGCGGGCCAGCTCCCAGTCGGCCAGGGCGCTGATGTTGCTGACGGCGTCGCCGATGCCCGCCCGGTTGGTCCGGTCCGGGCCACTCTCGACGAAGTCCAGGTCGACGATGACCGCGATCGGGATGTGCACCCCGTAGGACCCCTTGTGGCCCTCGCTGACCAGGCTGGCTACCGGCGAGGCGATGCCGTCGTTGGCCAGACTTGTCGCGACCGACACCATGGGCAACCCGCGCCGGGTCGCCGCGTACTTGGCGACGTCGATCGTCTTGCCGCCGCCGATGCCGACCACCGCGTCGTACGACCGGGCGCGCAACTTGGCCCCCAGGTCGTCGGCGGCCTCCAGGGTGCCGCCGACGACGGTGAACACGTCGGCGGAGCGCAACGACGGCCGGATCAGCTCGGCGATCTGCTCGCCCTGACCCGGCCCCACCACCACCGCCACGTCACCGCCGGCCGAGATCCGTCCGTCGGCGAGGATCGCGCCCAGGTCGGCCACCGCTCCCCGCCGCACGTCGATGTGCAGCGGGGTGAGCACCGTGCGGGCTAGTAGCGGCACGCGATCTCCCGCGCGCGGGCCAGATCCTCGTGGTTGTCGACCTCGACCCAGGCCACGTCCCCGATCGGCGCCGCCCGCACCTCGCCGCCACGGTCGGCGAACTCCTGGTAGCCGTCCTCGTAGTAGAGGTTCGGGTCGCGCCGCCAGGTCGCCTCCAGCGCGTCGGCGAGCCCGTCGGCCACCTGCGGCTCGATCAGCGTCGCGCCGATGTACTCGCCGTACGCCTCGCCCGGGTCCATCAGCTTGGTGATCCGGGTGAGCTGGCCGGCGGCGTCGAAGGTCGTCTTCATCTCCTCCTCGGCCAGCGTCTTGATGGTGTCGACGGCGAGCAGGATGCCCGGGCCGCGCTCGGCCAGCAGGGTCTTCTCCACGCTCACCGGGTGCACCGTGTCGCCGTTGACCAGCAGCACGCCCCGGGCGAAGTGCTCGCGGGCCAGCCAGAGCGAGTAGGCGTTGTTCCACTCCTCGGCCCGGTCGTTGTGCACCAGGGTGAGGGTGACGCCGTAGCGCCTCTCCAGCTCCACCTGGCGGGTGGCGACCGCGTCGGCGGCGTACCCGACGACGATCACGATCTCGGTCAGCCCCACCTCGGCCAGGTTGCGTAGCGCGATGTCGAGGATGGTGGTGTCACCGTCCACCGGCACCAACGCCTTGGGCAGCGTGTCGGTGTACGGCCGCAGCCGGCGTCCCGCGCCGGCCGCCAGCACCATCCCGATCATGCGGGGTCCTCCCTCGTACGACTCCCAGGTCACCGTGGAGGATAGCCGCGCGTGACGACGGGCCCTTCGCCAACCGGACGATCAGCCGGGTAGGGCGGCCAGGTCGGCCAGCACGGCGAGCCGCTCCTCGGCGTCGAGGCCAATGTACGGGCCGGCGGCGCGACGATCCGTCTCCAGCTCGATCGCCCGGTGTTCCGGCCCCGGCGGCAGTTCGGTGACGCTGGCGGCGGTGTGTCCGGCGGCGGTCCAGGCCGCGGCGTGCGCGTCGGCCCGGTGGTAACGCAGCGCGCCGGTGCGGTTGAGCAGCAGCACACCGGGTGGGGTGCCGTCCGGTTCGTGCGGCGGCGCCATGGTGGCGAAGGCTCGTCCCGGCTCCGCGTCCGGCTCTCCGGCCAGCAGCAGCGCGTGCCCGAGCACCCGGCCGAACGCCTCGGCCAGGCGCAGCACCCGGTCGTCGTGCCCGGCCCACAGCTCCTCGGTCACCTCGGCGTGCACCTGGTAGATCTCGGCGAGGAACCCGGCGCCGCGTTCGGTGGCGGTGAAGCCGCCGTCCGGCCGCCGGGTGATCATTGCGTGGGCGACCTGCTTGTCCAGGGCCCGTTGGCAGACGGCCGGGTCGCGGTACCGGGTGACGGCGGCGAAGCCCGGACCGTCGACGGCCCCGCCGGGCGCGGCGAGCCGGGTGCGGAACTCGACCAGGAAGCCGGTGGCGGCGGGCCCGCCGTACCGCTGGCTCAGTTCGGCGCCACCGCCGTCGCGGCCGGCGAGCATGCCCGCGACGAAGACCCGGTCGACCGCCGGGGCGACCAGCCCGGCGAACCGGTGCGGCGGGAGGTCGACGCCCGGGTTCACGGACCGGTCGACCGGAGCGCGGCGCCGGCGTCCCGGTGACCGCCGCCGCTGTCCCGGAAGGTGGGAAGCCGGGGCCGCTCGGCCGGCTGGGGGTGGAGGGACAGGTGGGCGTCGTCGTCCACGGTCAGCGCGCCGGCGCAGCGGGGAGGCTCGGGGGGCACAGGGAGGACAGTAGCGAGCGGATCCGCCTCGCGCCGCCGCCCGCTCTTGTCCCGGCCTGCCTGCGGGCCCACCATGTGGGTGCCGGGTGCCACCGTCCCACAGGGGTGATGTGTGATGCAGGTTCGGGAAGCGATGTCCAAGCAGGTTCTCGTGGTCGGCCCGGAGCACACGCTCCGCCAGGCGGCCCGGATGATGTCGGCCCGCCGGGTCGGCTCGGCGGTGGTGATCGACCCCGACTCCGAAGGGGTCGGCATCATGACGGAACGCGACGTGCTCAACGCCATCGGGGCCGGGCTCGACTGCGACGTGGAACGGACCAGAGCGCACGTGAGCTGGGACGTCGTCTACGCCGGTCCGGACTGGACGGTGGAGGAGGCTGCCGCGGCGATGGCCCGGGGCGGGTTCCGGCACCTGGTGGTGCTCGACGGCCAGGAGGTGGCCGGGGTCATCTCGGTACGCGACCTGATGCGGGTCTGGTCGCAGGCGCGGCAGGCGGTCGGCTGACCGGCCCCGCCCGGGGGCTGGCGGAGCGGCCCCCGGCCGGGGCGGACGGAGCCCGCACCAGCGCAGCTCCGCCCGGTGATCACCTGCCCGCATGTTGAACTTGGCGTGTACGCCGGCCGCGGCGGCCGGGGCAGGCCCTAGGCTCGTGCCCATGACCGCCGAGCAGTTGATCTCGTTCGCCCGTGGCGCGCCCTCGCTGGACATCGTGGATGTCGAGGGTCTCAAGGCCGCCGCCCTCCGCGCCTTCGACGCCGACCCCGCCGGGGTCACGGCGTACGGCACCTCCGTCGGTTACCCTCCGCTGCGGAAGTGGATCGCGGAGAAGCACGGGGTGGCCCCGGAGCAGGTGCTGGTCACCAACGGCTCGCTCCAGGCGGACGCGTTCCTCTTCGACCACCTCGTCCGGCGTGGCGACGCCGTGGTGGTGGAGCGCCCGACGTACGACCGGACCCTGCTCAACCTCCAGAAGATGGGCGGCGAGATCCACGGCGTCTCCGTCGAGCCGGACGGCCTGGACACCGCCGAACTGCGTAAGCTGCTGGAGTCCGGGGTGCGGCCGAAGCTGGCGCACGTCATCCCGAACTACCAGAACCCGGCCGGTGTGACCCTCTCCCTGGAGAAGCGACGCGAACTGCTCGACCTGGCGGCCGAGTACGGGTTCACCCTCTTCGAGGACGACCCGTACGCCGACATCCGGTTCCGTGGTGAGGCGCTGCCGTCGATGCTCTCGCTGGACACCCGTGACGTGGTGGTGCACGCCTCCAGCTTCACCAAGACGGTCTGCCCCGGGGTCCGGGTCGGCTACCTGGTCGGGCCGGCGGACCTGATCGCCGACATCGCCAGGAAGGCGACCAACCTCTACATCTCGCCCGGCATGGTCTCCGAGGCGATCGTGCACCAGTTCTGCGTCTCCGGCGACATCCAGCGGTCGATCGAGACGGTCTCGGCCGCCCTCGGTGAGCGGGCCCGGGTGCTCGCCGAGTCGCTGCGCCGGCACATCCCCGAGGCCAGCTTCGTCGAGCCGGACGGCGGCTACTTCCTCTGGGTGGAGTTCCCGCAGGACGTGGACGTGGAGAAGCTCGCCCCGGCGGCGGCCGAGCGCGGCGTCGCCGTGGTGAAGGGCAGCGACTTCATGGTCGACGGCGGGCGGCACGCGCTGCGGCTGGCCTTCTCGGCGGTGACCCTGGACCGGATCGACGAGGGTGTGCGTCGTCTCGCGGAGGCGGTGGCCGCCACCCGCGGCTGAATATCTGTCGGATTTCCGACAGTCGTACGGCGACGGCCGGTTCGGGTATCCCCCGGGCCGGCCGTCTGCCTCACAATGCTGCGAGCGTCGCTCGTATCCCGGCTCGACCGGGACGCTCCCGTACGGCGGCGACGCCCACGGCATCACCCCCGCCCCCACCGGCGACGGGTGGGCCGGGCCGCCCCTCACCCCCCTGACCGCGGTCCGGCCCACCCGGAGCCATGCCACGCCGACTCCTGCGTCCACGTCCGGCGGAGAGCGGCCGGGGTGACGCCCGTCACCGCCACCGGCCGGCGGGGCGGGGCCGGCACGGCGGCGTACCCTGCAAGCCGCAGCACCGTGGGGAGGAGGACGCCGTGACGGATCGCAGCCAGCGGGAACGGTCGACGCAGCACACCGGGCGGGTGCTCAGCCCCCGCGCCTGGGCGGCGCCCGTCCGCGCCATGTCCCGCATCCTCAACGCCGACGGGTCCCCGCGCACGCCCGAACCGGCCGGGCCGGGCCGCAGTGGCGTGGTGGACTGCGCCCTCTACGTCGGCGGGGAACGGCAGCCCGGCCCGTGGCACTACGCCGACGCGCGGGAAGCCGCCCGCAGGGAACCTGACGCGTTCGTGTGGTTGGGGCTGCACGAGCCTGACCTCGCGGAGATGACCGCCATCGCCGAGACGTACGGCCTGCACGAGCTGGCGGTGGAGGACGCGGTCAAGGCGGAGCAGCGACCCAAGCTGGAGCGCTTCGGAGAGGTCAGCTTCCTGGTGCTGCGGACCGCGCGCTACTGCGAGCACACCGAGCTGACCGAGAACTCCGAGGTGGTGGAGACCGGCCAGGTCATGCTCTTCATCGGACCGGACTTCCTGATCAGCGTCCGACACGGGGACGCCTGCCGGCTCGCGCCGGTCCGCGCCGACCTGGAAGCCAAGCGGGAGCTGCTGCGGCACGGCAAGTGGGCCGTGGCGTACGCGATCACCGACCGCGTGGTCGACCACTACCTGGAGGTCGCCGACCGGCTGGAGGACGACCTCGACGTGTTGGAGGCCGACGTCTTCGCCCCCCAGGGCAGCGGGCGGATCCAGCGGATCTACCAGATGAAGCGGGAGCTGGTGGAGTTCAAGCGGGCGGTGGTGCCGTTGCAGCGACCGCTGCTCACCCTCGTCGCCGAGATCAACCGGGAGGTGCCGGGGGAGGTTCGGCGTTACTTCCGCGACGTGCAGGACCACCTCAGCCGCACCGTGGAGCAGGTCAACTCCTACGACGACCTGCTGAACTCGATCCTGCAGGCGCGGCTGGCGCAGGTCACCGTCGACCAGAACAACGACATGCGCAAGATCGCCGCCTGGGCGGCCATCGCCGCGGTGTGGACCGCGTTCGCCGGCATCTACGGGATGAACTTCGAGAACATGCCCGAGCTGGAGTGGACGTACGGCTATCCGGGCGTGCTGGCCATCATGCTCGCCGTCTCGATCTCGCTGTACCGCTGGTTCCGCCGCAACGGCTGGCTCTGACGCCGGCGGCGGCCGGCGGGGCCGACCAGGCCGGAAACGCCGGTGGCACGGGGATCACCCCGCGCCACCGGCGACATCCGTGTCAGTGACGGCTGCCGGATTTCGCCGTGCCCTTGCCGAGCGCCTTGGACACGTCGTCCGCCGGTCGGCCGGAGACGTCGGTGGCGCCCTCGGCGACCGAGGGCACCGTGTCGTCGGCGTGCACCTTCGGCTGGGTGCCGGGGGTGGTGGTCGAGGCGCTGTCCCCGCCGGCCACCGCCGAACTGCCCGCGCCGGTCGGGCCACCGGCCGTGCCGGCGGCGCTCGACGCGGTCGAGGAGTCGGTCGCCGGGCCGGAGGCCGTGGGCGTCTGCACCACCAGGGTGTCGACCTCGTCGCTGATCGGGTCGACGGAGCGGGTGGGGTCGTACTCGGCCCACTCCTGCTGCTCGCGGCGGCGGCGCGCGGCCATGACGCCGGCCACGCCGGCGATTGCCCCGGCGGCCAGCAGGCCGGTCATCATGCCGCCCCGCGACTTCCGGCGCTTCTTGAGGTTCCTGGCCTTCGCCTTCCGGCTCATCGCGTCCTGCCTGGCGGCGGCGACCTTCTTCCCGGCCACGATCCGACCCGCCGCCCCGGCCTGCGCGGTGCGCACGGACAGGGCCAGCGGGGCCAGCGCGGCGATCGCCGACCCGACACCGCTCGACGCCTTGTCCCGCACCATGACAGCGGTCGGCGCGACGGCGCCCCGGGCTGCCTGGACCCGCGGGCCGACCGTGGCGCCGGCACCCTTCGCGGCGTGCGCCGCGGCCTGCCTCAGGTGACCGATTCCTTGGTTGAGCTCGACCCTGGCGAGCTGCCCCTGGGTCTTGCGCCGCCCGATTCCAAACACGGTCCCACCTCCTGGGAGTCGTTCCCTCGTCATCCTCCACCTTCGGATGCCTCCGCACTGCCAGATCGGGCACATGGGAGGATCCGCATGGAACTGACCAACGAGTGAGGAGTACCCGTGGCCGAGGCTGTCTACGCCACCCTGCACACCAACGCTGGCCCGATCCGGCTGGAGCTCTTCCCGAACCACGCGCCGAAGACCGTCCGCAACTTCGTGGACCTGGCCGAGGGCAACAAGGAGTACGTCGACCCGCGCACCGGTCAGCCGGGCAGTGGCCCGTACTACGACGGGACCATCTCGCACCGCGTGATCAGCGGCTTCATGATCCAGATGGGTGACCCCACCGGCACCGGCCGGGGCGGCCCGGGTTACAAGTTCGGTGACGAGTTCCACCCGGAGCTGCGTTTCGACCGGCCGTACCTGCTGGCCATGGCGAACGCCGGGCCGGGCACCAACGGCTCGCAGTTCTTCATCACCGTCGCGCCGACACCGCACCTGAACAACCGGCACACCATCTTCGGGCAGGTGGCCGACGAGCAGTCGGTGAAGGTGGTGGACAGCATCGCGAACACCCCGACCGGCCCCAACGACCGGCCGTTGCAGGACGTGGTGATCGAGCGGGTCGAGATCGAGTACAAGGGCTGAGGGCCGGCCCGAGGTACCTTTGCACGCATGACTGAACGCCCCGGGCCGGCCGGCGACGCCACCGGCGGGTCGATGCCGACCACGCCGGTCTGCTACCGCCACCCCGACCGGGAGACGTACGTCCGGTGCAGCCGCTGCGACCGACCGATCTGTCCGGACTGCATGCGGGACGCCTCCGTCGGCCACCAGTGCCCGGAGTGCGTGGACGAGGGACGCCGGAGCGTACGGCCGGCACGTACCGCCTTCGGTGGCGGTGCGTCCGGCCGTCGCGGCCTCGTCACCCGGACCCTGATCGCGCTCAACCTGCTGATGATGGTGCTCTCCATCGCCAGCGACCGGGGTGGCGACGCGATGGCCGGCGGCTCCGGCCTGGGCGGCCTGCTCGGCGGCAGCACGCCGCTGACCCAGTGGGGCGCGGTGATCGGCTACGCCTCGTACGTCGACTTCGGGCCGCTGCACGGCGTCGCCGCGGGCGAGTGGTACCGCCTGGTCACCGCGATGTTCCTGCACTACGGCCTGGTGCACCTGCTGCTGAACATGTGGGCGCTCTGGGTGCTGGGGCGCGACCTGGAGGCCCTGCTCGGGCCGCTGCGCTTCCTCGCCCTCTACCTGGTCGCCGGTTTGGGCGGCAACATCGCGGCGTACGTGTTCAGCGCCCCCAACACCGCGTCGGCCGGTGCCTCGACCGCGGTCTTCGGTCTCTTCGCCGCCGTGTTCGTGCTGATGCGCCGGCTCGGCCGGGACACCTCGGCGATCCTGCCGATCCTGGTGATCAACCTGATCTTCACGTTCACCGTGCCGGGCATCTCCATCCCGGGGCACGTCGGTGGCCTGCTCACCGGCGCGGCGATGGGGTGGGTGCTGGCGTACGCGCCACGGATGCGCCGGGCGGTCTTCCAGGCCGTGGGGGCCGGGATCGTCCTGGCGGTCCTGCTCGGCCTGGCAATGGTGCGGACGGCGGCGCTGCTCGGCTGAACCGGGCCGCGTCGCCCCGGAGCCGCCCCGCCGGACGGTCGCGGGCTCAGTCCGGCCGGGCCGCGCGCAGCGTCTCGGCCACCTCGTCGGGCGGGGCGTCCAGGTCGTGGCGGCCGAACAGGTGCAACGACTCCCCGGCGTCGATCTCCAGCGTCTCGGCGGCCAGCCCGAACCGGCTGCGCCGCGCCACGCTGACCGTCTCGATCGCGGCCCACGGCAACCGCCGCCGGCCGGCAAGGCCCTGGATCACGGTGACCCCGTCCGCGTCGGCGGCGAGCCGGACCGGGACGAGCAGATCCCGGGTCGCCCATCCGGCCAGCCCGGCGGCCATGACGAGCGACAGCGCCAGGGCGACCCGGTCGGCGCCGGAGAGGAACACGCCGAGAGCGGCGAGCGCGACCGCGCCGACGAGCTTCACCGCCGGCAGGGCCGGCGGCACCCGCCACTGGTGGGTCGACGACGATGGGGACCGCACACTCCCAGGATGCCAGCACGGCGGCGGACGGCCCGCCCGGGCAGGACGTACGATCGACGGCAGGGCGAGGTTACCCGGGAGTAGTCATGAGTGACGCAGTCATCGTCGGCGCGGTACGGACCCCGGTCGGGCGGCGCAACGGCAGCCTGGCCGACGTGCACCCGGCCGACCTCTCGGCGCACGTGCTGCGGGCCCTCGCCGAGCGCACCGGCATCGACCCTGACCAGGTCGACGACGTGGTCTGGGGCTGCGTCTCGCAGGTTGGCGAGCAGTGCTGGAACATCGGCCGCACCTCGGTGCTCGCCGCCGGCTGGCCCGAGTCGGTCCCCGGCACCACCCTGGACCGGCAGTGCGGCTCCAGCCAACAGGCACTGCACTTCGCCGCCGCGGCCGTGGCGTCCGGCCAGGCCGACCTGGTGGTGGCCGGCGGTGTCGAGTCGATGACCCGGGTGCCGATGGGCGCCAACGTTGTCGGGGGCAACCCGTTCAGCGACCAGGTCCGGGCCCGCTACCGGGGCGTCGAGGGCTTCGCCCACGACGAGCCCGTCCCGTTCCACCAGGGGGTCGGCGCCGAGCTGATCGCCGCCCGCTGGCACTTCTCCCGTACCCAGCTCGACGAGTTCGCCCTGGCCAGCCATGAGAAGGCCGCCGCCGCCCAGGACGCCGGGGCGTTCGACCCGGAGCTGGCCCCGGTACCGCTCGCCAACGGCGGCGTGTTCGCCGCCGACGAGGGCATCCGACGGGACACCACGCTGGCGGCGCTCGCCGAGCTGAAGACCCCGTTCCGCGCCGACGGCGTGGTCACCGCCGGCTCCGCCTCGCAGATCTCCGACGGGGCCGCCGCCCTCGCCGTCACCACCAGCGAGTGGGCCAGCCGGCACGGGCTGCGGCCACTGGCCCGCGTCCACACCGCCGTGGTCGCCGCCGACGACCCGGTCGCCATGCTCACCGCGCCGATCCCGGCCACCGCCAAGGCGCTGCGCCGCGCGGGGCTGGGCATCGAGGAGATCGGGGTGTACGAGGTGAACGAGGCGTTCGCTCCGGTCCCGCTGGCCTGGCTGGCCGAGACCGAGGCCGACCCGGAGCGGCTCAACCCGCGTGGCGGCGCGATCGCCCTCGGCCACCCGCTCGGGGCCAGCGGCGCCCGGATCATGACCAGCATGCTCCAGCACATGCGGGACAACGACATCCGGTACGGCCTGCAGACCATGTGCGAGGGCGGGGGCATGGCGAACGCCACCGTCGTCGAGCTGCTCTGAATTCGCTGGCTGTCCCGGAGGGCTGCGCCTAGCCTGCGGACGTGACGACTCATCCCGTTCCCGACTGGACGGACCCCCGGTGGCGCGAGGGCGCCCTAGCCTGGGTCACCGACGCCCTCGGCCGGCGTGGCCGCCGGGTCACCGGCCCGGTCGAACCGCGCGTCCGCCCCTGGTCGCTGGTCTGGCGGGTGCCCACCGACGCCGGTGACGCCTGGTTCAAGGCCAACAACCCGGGGACCCGGCACGAGGCGACGCTCCTGGCCGGGTTGGCCCGGCTCGTCCCGGGGCGGGTGCTGGAACCGGTCGCCGTCGACCCGCGGCGGGGCTGGGCCCTGTTGCCCGACGGCGGCCCGAGCCTGCGGGAGGTCCTGGCCGGGGGCCAGGACCTGACGCACTGGGAGCGGCTGCTGCCCGGGTACGCGGCGCTTCAGGCCACCGTCGCCCCGCACGTCGGTGAGCTGCTGGCCGACGGGGTGCCCGATCACCGGCCGGAAGAGCTGCCGGGGCTGTTCACGGCGCTGCTCGACGACACCGAGGCGCTGTTGCTCGGCACGGCGGCCGGCCCGGACGCCGGGTCGTACGAGCGGCTGCGGGCGTACCGGGGAGAGTTCGCGGGGCTGTGCCGTCGGCTCGCCGAGGTCGGGGTGCCGGCCAGCATCCAGCACGACGACCTGCACGACGGCAACGTCTTCGTCGGCGACGACGGGTACCGGTTCTTCGACTGGGGGGACGCCTCCGTGGCGCACCCGTTCGGCACGCTGCTGGTGACACTCCGCTCGGTGGCGCACGCCCGCGGGCTGGATCCGGGCGACCCGGCGCTGTTGCGGCTGCGCGACGCGTACCTGGAGTCCTGGACCGACCGGTACGACCGGGCGACCCTGCGCGAGGCGGCCGGGCTGGCGGTGCGGGTGACCGTGGTCAGCCGGGCGCTGTCCTGGCGGCGCGCGCTGGACACCGCCGACCCCGGGCGGGCCGAGTACGTCGAGGCGGTGCCCGGTTGGCTCGGTGAGCTCTTCGCGCCGCTGCCGGTCTGACGGTTCTCCGCACCTCCCCTGTGGACATCGACGGGGTGGACAGTCGGGGCATCGGCCCGGCAGGATCTTCCGGGTCGGCGTCGAGCGCGGTCCACGTGCGCTCCGCCGGGTGATGATTTACACAGAACGGGGAACCCGTGACGACGACCTGCGCCCGACCGGGCCCGCTTCGGGCCGCCCGCCGGATGCTCACCGCCGCCGTGGCCGGGGTGCTGCTCGCCACGACGGCGGTCACCGGCGCGGCCGGGCCGGCCCGGGCCGCCGGCTACTCCGGTCCGCACCCGGGCACCTTCACCGGGCTCGGGTTCGACACCTGCGCCGCGCCCTCGGACGCCGCGATGACGGCGTGGTTGAAGTCGCCGTACCGGGCGCTCGGCATCTACATCGGCGGGGTCAACCGGGGTTGCAGGCAGGCCAACCTGACCCGGGACTGGGTGGCGAGCCAGCAGGCCAGGGGTTGGCGGTTCTTCCCGCTGTACGTCGGCCTCCAGGCGCCCTGCTCGTCGTACAGCCGGCGGATCGACCCGGCCCAGGCGGGGGCCCAGGGGAGGGCGGCGGCCGACGACGCGGCGACGAGGGCCGGGGAACTCGGCCTCGCCGCGCACAGCACGATCATCCTGGACATGGAGCGCTACCCCGCGGGCAACGCCGTCTGCTCGACCGCGGTGCTGGAGTTCAGCAGCGCCTGGACGACCCGGCTGCACGAGCACGGCTACCTGTCCGGCCTTTACACCGACGTCGCCTCCGCGGGCCTGGCCGACCACGTGGCCGCGTACTCCCGGCCCGGGCACGTCCGCCCGGATCTGCTCGACTTCGCCAACTGGGACGGCGTGCGGACGACGACCGACCCGAAGATCCCGTCGAGCCACTGGGTGCCGAAGCGGCGGATGAAGCAGTACCAGGGCGACCACCACGAGACCTGGGGCGGCGTCAAGATCAACATCGACAGCAACTACCTCGATGTGGAGCTGCCGGTCCGCCACCGGACCGCGAGGGTGACGCCGGGCCGGCCCTGGGTGCGGGTGTTGTGGTCACAGGTGGCCCGGGCGATTCGCTGACCAGGTGACCCGGCTGCACGGCGACGCCGCGGGCCGGTCGACGTCGCACCGTCGGTGCGACGGGCGGCATGGAACTTCCAGAAAGTCGACAGTGACCCACGTCACTCCAGGTCACGGTTCGTTGGGCAGGGCATGGACGTCTTCTCGCGAACGTTCCTCCCGGCCGCCGCCGAGACCGGACTGGCGGTCCAGACGGTGAGTCGGCACATGCCCGTCTTCCGGCAGTGCGTGGGCTCCGGCGACGCGACCATCCTGGTCGCCCGGTGCAGCCGTCCCGACCGGCCGGTCTCCGGCGAGTACCTGCTCCTGCTCACCCATCGGCGTCTGGTGGTCACCCAGCAGACCCGGGTGTTGCACCGACTCCGCCTGCACCTCAACACCGAGCTGCGCGAGCTGAGCCACGTCACCTGGAGCCCGGACCCGCGCACCCAGTCGGTCACCCTGGCCGCCACCGCGATCGACGGCGTACGCGAGCGGTTCGTCGTCCACACCCCACACCCGAAGCAGGTGTGGCACCTCGACACCCTGCTCCACCACGCCTTCCGTACCCGGCTGCGCCCGGCCACGGCACGGGTCGTGGCCACCGTCGGCGAGGTGTCGGCCTTCGCGCCGGGCCTGCGTCCGCTGCCGGCTCGCTGACCAGCACCCGACCCTGAGATCGACTCGGCTTGCGGCATCCCGGGTTCCGGATCGCCGGACACGCCCCGGCGCCGCGACTGGCGCGACCCTGGTCGGCGCGACCCCGGTCAGCGGACGGGTGGCAGGGCGTAGCCGACGTAGTCGCGGAACTCGATCCGCCAGCCCGCCGGGACCAGCTCTCCGCAGGCGGTACGGCTGCCGGTGCAGACGATCGCGTCGACCGAGGCCGGGTCGGCGGGCGGCCGGTCCGGCAGTACCGACTGCAACGCCACCAGCTCCGGCGGCCGACCGTCGGCGTCGCGCAGCAGCAGCCACCAGGGGTACTCCCAGTTGTCGTTCTGCTGCACCAGCCCGATCCGGCGGGCCCCGCTGGCCTGGACGGCCGTGGCGGCCCAGCGGAACTCGTCGGCCCACTGCGGGCGGCGCAGGAACCGGGTGTCCCACTCGGAGGTGGTGAAGACCGAGCCGGCACCGACCAACCGGCGCGGGAAGCCGTACGACAGGGTCAGCACGCCGGCCAGGGCGGAGGTGGCCAACACGGTCACCGCCAGCGACACCGCCACCGGGCGGCGTCCCGGGGCGGGCCGCCGCCGGAACAGCGCGTCCAGCCAGAGCCCGGCCAGCGGCACCGCCGCCACCAGCGCGTACACGAGCAGCCGGTTTCCCCAGGTCTGCCACTTGATCATCGAGGTGTGCAGCACGACGGCGACCACGACCGCGGTCGCGTACGCGCGCAGCGCCCCGGCGCGCTCCGGACTGATCCGGGCCGGGCGGGCCAGCGCGAGCACCGCTCCGAGCAGCGCCAGCGACCCGGCCAGCGGAAAGGACACCCGGTCCTCGTCCGGGTACCAGGCGGGCACCGGGAAGATCTCGCGACCGAAGGTGATGTCCCGGTCCTGCGGGTCGATCCCGACCGCCCGGGCACCCTCCATGATCGCCCCGGCGGTGCCGTCGCGCAGCGGCGCCAGCGGGGTGTCGAACGCGGTGTGCCCGATCCGCAGCGCGTTGACCAGGATCGCGGCGGGATCGTGCCGCTCCATCGGGATGGACTCGCGCAGCCGGGGCGGACCGAGCGGGTGACCGAACTCGGCGGTCACCCGGGCCAGGAACGGGCCCACCACCGTCGCCGCGACCGTCAGCAACAGCAGGGAGCCGGCCACGGTCCGGGCCGCCCCGACGCCCGGCCGCGCGCCCCGCGCGCCGGGAAGCGCCAGCCGGAGCTGTGCGACGCCCCAGAGCACCAGCAGCGGGCCGACCGCGATCAGCCCGCTGGTCTTGGTCAGGGCGGTCAGGCCGGTGGCCGCGCCGAGGGCCAGCAGGTCGGCCACGCTTGCGCGCCGACGCAGGCCGTCCAGTGCCAACGTTCCCGCGCAGGCCGCCCACGCGGCGGCCACCAGGTCGGTCTGGGTGCTGGTGGCCTGGAGCGCCACCATCGGGGTGGTGGCGATCAGGAAGGCGGTGAGAAGCTGGGCGCGCCGGCCGCCACCGAGCTGGGCCGCCACCCGGGTGGCGGCCACCAGGCAGCCGATCCCGGCCGCCCACTGCACCAGGTTGTACAGCGCGTCCCCGCCGGTGAGCAGGCGCAGGTGCAGCAGCAGGTACTCGGCGCCGGGCGGGATGGTCACCTGGCGGTGGATCGCGGTGGGCCAGAAATCGAGGCTGCCCTGCGCCACCCAGTGCTCCACCTTGGGCAGGTGGTAGGTCTGCGAGTCGTAGTTGTTCGGCTCGGCGAGCAGCGCGACGAGCAGCTCGACCAGCACCATCCCGACGACGGTGCCGGCCAGCAGCCACTCGCCCCGGCTCGCCGTACGGCGGAAGTGGGCCAGCCGGGCGCGGGCGCCCGTCGTCGCCGCGACGCCGCCACCCGCGGATGGCCGCCGCGCGCCGCCCTGGCCACCGGGTGGGTCGGACGGCCCGCGCCCCCCGGTGGCAGCACCTTCGGTGGCACCGGCCACGGCCGCGCCGACCAGCGCCTCCCGCCGGGCGACGGCGACCGTGGCGCCGGCCCGTCGGCGTCGTCGTGCGGCCACGACCACGCCCAGGAAGAGCAGCCACGCCAGCGCGACGGCCGGCGCGGTCAGCGCGCCCGCCGCGCCGAGCAACTCCACGGTGAGTACGGCATAGACGCCGGTCGCCAGCGCGGCGCGGACGGCGGCCAGTCGCAACGACCCGACCACGTCGCCGTGGCGGGGACGCAGTACGGACGTGAGCACGACGAACGCGGTGACGGACGCCACCACGACCAGGGAGCCGGCTGCCGACATGGGCGGAAGTAAACACCATCCGCCTGAATGAGCGCCTGCCGGACGGGCGTGGCGGCGGGGTCTACACCGTCGGCCTGCCAGGCTAGGCTATCTCCGACTCACTGTGCCCACCGTGGAGACGATCCCCGTGAAGCTCTCGATCCTCATGCCGGTCTACAACGAGGAGGAACGCATCGCGGACGCCCTCAAGCAGGCGTTGGCGGTCGACTACCCGTGCGAGATCGAGCTGCTGGTGGTCGACGACGGCAGCCGGGACGGCACCGGCGAGATCCTCGGCCGGGCCGACGACGCGCGGTTGCGGGTGATCACCCACCAGCGCAACGCGGGCAAGGGCGCGGCCATCAGGACGGCGGTCGACAACGCCGAGGGCGAGTACATGGTCATCCTCGACGCCGACCTGGAGTACGACCCGCAGGACATCCCACGCCTGCTCGACCCGGTGCTCGACGGTCGGGCCACGGTGGTCTACGGAAACCGGACCTTCGGCAGCCACAGCGCCTACAGCTTCTGGTACGTGATGGGCAACAAGGGCGTGACGATGGCCGCCAACGTGCTCTTCAACTCCTACATCGGCGACCTGGAGACCTGCTTCAAGCTGATGCCGGTGGAGCTCTACCGTTCGCTGGACATCCGCTCCCGAGGCTTCGGCATGGAGGCGGAGGTGACCGGCAAGCTGCTGCGCCGGCGGATCCGCCCCTACGAGGTGCCGATCAGCTACCGGGCGCGCGGTCGCGAGGAGGGCAAGAAGATCACCTGGAAGGACGGCGTCGAGGCGCTCTGGATCCTCGGCCGGGAGCGTGCCCGCCGCCGTCCCGCCGCCTCAGCCCGCTGACCCCAGGAACGCGTCCACCGACCGGCGCAGCCCGGTCGGGTCCAGCCCGTGCCAGCGCTCGTGGTGCTCGGCTGAGCCGTAGCGGCGCAGCTCCGCCCGGCCCACGCCGAGGCTGAGCAGCCGGTGTGGCCGGTCGGCCAACGCCTCCGACACGACCCGGGTCGACGTCCCGGCCAGGTAGGGCTCCACCAGGATCACCTCGGTGCCGGCCAGCGCCCGCAGGCCGGCGGTGTCGAACGGACGCGGGCGATGGGTGTAGGCCACCGTCACCGGTCGGTCGGCCACGGCCGCCAGCGCGGCGTCCAGCACCGGGCCGACCGCCACCAGCAGCGCCGCGTCGGGCCCGGCGTCGCGGACGACCACCAGCTCACCGTCACCGGCGTAGGCCCGCGTGTTGACCTGCGTGGACAGCCGCAGGTACGCCGAGTCCTGCCCACACACCGTCCGCCGCAGCAACCCGGGCACCTCGTCCGGGTGCCCCGGCACGTGCACGGTCCACCCGTGCAGGGTGTCGATCAGGCTGACGTCGGCGGGGGCCAGGTGGGTACGGCCCGCTGCCGCCCGGTCGTACGACGTCCCGATGCTGACCAGCACCGCGCCGACGCCCTGGTGGTCGAGGTCCAGCTTGATCTGCTCGTACGCCCGCTCGACCAGGAACGGGGCGTAGCTGTGCACGATCGGCCGCTGCCCGGTGAGGGCGAGCCCACCGGCCACCCCGATCATCAACTGTTCCCGGATTCCGACGTTGACGATCCGGTTCGGATACCGTGCCGCGGCCGGCGCGAACGCGGCGGCGGAGATGTCGGCCAGCACGATCGTGGTCCGTGGGTCGTCCAGGAACCCGATGGCGGTGTCGACGAACGCTTCCCTCATCATGGCTGCTCCCCGTCGGTGACGACCGCGACGACGACGTGCGGCCGGTGCCCGTCGTGCCCGGTGAGGGCGGTGTGCAGGGCGTCGCGGTCGCGCCCGTCGACGGTGGCGGCGGTCCACCCGTTGACGGTGAACCGGCTGGCCACTCCGCCGGGCCAGCCGTGGCTGGCGGAGCGGTTGTCCAGCACGATCGCGGTCAGGTTGGCCAGCCCGGTCGCGCCGGCGTACGCAATCGCCTCGTGGTTGGCGCCCTCGTCGAGTTCGGCGTCGCCGAGCAGCACGTACACCCGGGGTGTGGTGCGGCCCTGCGCCCGTAGTCCGAGCGCGGTGCCCACGCCGAGCCCGAGGCCGTGACCGAGTGAGCCGGAACCGATCTCCACGCCGGGGACGAGCAGCCGGTCGGGGTGGTCGCCGAGGCGGCTGTCCGGTCCGCCCTGGTCGTCCAGCCAGTCGTCGTGGAGAAAGCCCTTGGCGGCGAGGACGGCGTAGTAGCCGGCGACGGCGTGCCCCTTGGACAGCAGGAAACGGTCCCGGTCCGGGTCGTCCAGACTCTGCGGGGTGATCCGCAGGATCCGGTCGTAGAGCACCCACAGCACGTCGATGGTGGAGTACACGTTCGGGCCGAAGTCACGGCCGGCGCGGAGCCGTTCCAGCGGGGTGCCGACCGGTCCGGGCAGGATTGCCACGGGCGGGGAGGTAGCGGTCGTGAGCGTCATACGGTTAGCCTGCAAGTTGAAGCTAACTTCAACTCAAGGCGACTGATGCAGGAATCACTCACCATCGGGCAGCTCGCCGCCCGCAGTGGGGTGGCCCCTTCGGCCCTGCGCTACTACGAGCGGCTCGGCCTGATCCGGGCCGAGCGTACCGGCGGCAACCAGCGCCGGTACGCCCGTACCGAACTGCGTCGGGTGGCGTTCGTGCGGATCTCCCAGCAGGTCGGCATCCCGCTGGAGGAGATCCGCGAGGCGCTGGACTCGCTGCCCTCCGCCCGGACCCCCACGCCGGAGGACTGGGCCGCGCTCTCCCGAGCCTGGCGGGAGCGGCTGGACCAGAAGATCAGCCTGCTCGGCAAGCTCCGCGACGACCTGGACAGTTGCATCGGCTGCGGCTGCCTGTCGTTGCAACGCTGCAAGCTCAACAACCCCGAGGACTCGCTCGCCCGCGAGGGCCCGGGCGCCCGACTCGTCCTACCCCGCCCCGCCCCCTGACCGCGAGCCGCGGGGCGCGCTGTCAGCCGAGGGTGAGCAGGATCTTGCCGAGGTGGTCGCTCGACTCCATCAGCCGGTGCGCTTCGGGCGCGTCCGCCATCGGCAGCCGCCGGTCCACGATCGGCCGGATCGTGCCCGCCTCCACCAGCGGCCAGACCTGCTCGCGGACCCCGCGTACGATCTCGGCCTTGTCGTCGGCAGGCCGGGAGCGCAACGCGGTGGCCGCCACCGACGCCCGCTTCGCCAGCAACGCGGCCAGGTCCAGCTCGGCCTTCCGGCCGCCCTGCAACCCGATCACCACCAGCCGCCCGCCGTCGGCCAGCGCCGCCACGTTCCGCCCCAGGTAGGAGGCGCCCATGATGTCGAGGATGACATCCGCGCCCCGGCCGTCGGTAACCCGCCGGACCTCCTCGACGAAGTCCTGCTCCCGGTAGTCGACGGCGTGCGTGGCGCCCATCTCGCGCAGCCGCTCGTGCTTCGCCGCGCGGGCGGTCACCACCACGGTCGCGCCGAGGGCGCTGCCGAGCTGGATCGCGAACGTGCCGATTCCGCTGCCGCCGCCGTGCACCAGCAGCGTCTCGCCCTTGCCGAGCCGGGCCAGCCGTACCACGTTCGACCAGACCGTGCAGGCCACCTCCGGTAGCGCCGCCGCGTCCACCAGGTCGACCCCGGCCGGCAGCGGCAGCAGTTGCCCGGCCGGCACGGCCACCCGCTCGGCGTACCCGCCGCCGGCCAGCAGCGCGCAGGCCTCCTGCCCGACCTCCCAGCCGGTCACCCCGGGGCCGAGCGCGGCGACCACGCCGGAACACTCCAGACCCGGGTACGCGGGCGCGCCCGGCGGCGGTGGGTAGTGGCCCTGCCGCTGGAGCAGGTCGGCCCGGTTCACCGCGCTGGCGCGTACCGCCATCACCACCTCGCCCGGGCCGGGCTCCGGATCGGAAACCTCCGCCCAGACCAGTGCCTCGGGTCCGCCGGGTTCCGGAATCGTCATCGCACGCATGGCCCAGTCTTACCCGATCCACCGCCGCCGCCACGCTCAGCAGGGAATCTCAACCAGTGGCATCCCCAGGCTGGCCGGGGCCACTGTGGACCGAGCCGATGGGTGACCGGGGTGGTGGCCGAGCTGCGCCGTCGGGCCGCCCGTTCAGTCGGGGGTGGTACCTGCGCGCGGCCGGAACGCTCGCGTGGCAGACTAGGCACCGACCGTACGCCCGTGGGTGACGGTCCGGGAGGGTTCGCCTAGTGGCCGATGGCGCTGGTCTTGAAAACCGGTAAGGCAGCGATGTCTTCGTGGGTTCGAATCCCACACCCTCCGCCTGTGGATGACCCCTCGTTGCCGTCGGCTCGGCCTGCCCGCCGGGCTGAACGCTGGCGGGCGGTCGAGCGACCGGTCGCGGCCCGGGCACGGGCGCTTTCGGTTCGGTCGGCCGCTTCGGAGGGGTATGAAGGTCAGCAGACATCCGCACCGGAAGGATCCTCGATGACCCTGGAACGACCGATTGCCCCGGACCCGTACGAACTGCTGCCGACTGTTCCGTCGTTCACCCTGACCAGCGACGACGTGCGCAACGGCGAGCCGATGGACGCGCGGCACGCACACGGCAGCGCCGGCGGCGGGAACGTCTCCCCGCACCTGGCCTGGTCGGACTTCCCGGACGGCACGCAGAGTTTCGTGGTGACCTGCTTCGACCCGGACGCCCCCACCGGCAGCGGCTTCTGGCACTGGGTGCTGGTCGACGTGCCCCCGTCGCTGACCGAACTGCCGACCGGGGTGAAGGAGGCCGACCTCTCCGGCGCGTTCAGCGTCCGTAACGACTACGGCGACACCGGCTACGGTGGCGCCGCGCCGCCAGCCGGTGACCGCCCGCACCGGTACGTCTTCGCGGTGCACGCGGTGGACGTCGAGCGGCTGAACGTCGGCCCGGATGCCAGCCCGGCCTACGTCGGCTTCAACCTGGCCTTCCACACCCTGGCGCGGGCGGTCATCCGCCCGACGTACCAGGTCCAGCAGTGACCGGGGCGGGGCCTCCGCGTCGGCGGGGGCCCCGCCGACGCGGGTGCGACCTCAGCCCGGTACCCGGGCGACGGCGAAGACGGACTGGCCGAACGGCGGGCGTACCCGCTGCTCGACCGCCTTGGTGGCGGGGAGCACAAGGGTGTCGTAGACCTTCACCATCGGGCCCTCCTTCGGCATCAGCCGGAAGACCTTGGTGGCCATGAAGTAGCCGATGAGGCCGAGCGCGTTGGCGTAGTGGATGGTCTCCACCGTCAGGCCCGCCTCGGTCATCGCCCCGGCCAGCGTCTTCTTGGTGTAGCGGCGCACGTGGCCGGTGGCGATGTCGGCCGGGCTCATCGCGAACTGGAACGCCGGCACGATGATGATCACCTTGCCGCCCGGCCGGACCAGGTCGCGCATGCTGCGCAGCGCGCCGACGTGGTCCTCGATGTGCTCCAGCACGTTGTACGAGACGGCGGCGCTGTGGTCGCCCCCCTCGGGGTGTGGCAGCAGCATCTGCCGTACCTCGATGGAGGGATTGTCGGCCAGGCGCTCCTTGAGCTGGACCAGCCGGTCCGGATCGGCCTCGGTGGCGGTGAACCGAGGAACGTGCTGGGACCACTCCAACGCGTAGTCGCCGAGGCCGCTGCCGATCTCGATGGGGTTGTCACCGAGGTGGGGCACGGCCAGCTCGACGAACCATCGGCGATGGTTGACCGCCGTCGCCAGGCCCTCCAGCACCTCCGACTGGACGCGCTGATCCCCAGTGATTTCTGCCATGCGTCGATTCCTCACGGTATGACTCGATCCGCACCTGGACCGACTGAGTGAACCATCCGCATGTTGCGCGGAGGAAACGGGGCACCGTGGTGGCCGAAATGCGGTCGGGTTGGCACGTGATCGACGGTCGGCGAACCCGGCACATAGTACGGCAGTACCCCGAAACATGTCACGTCACCGCCATAGGCCAACTACGCTCCGAAATATCATGACTACTCCCGAATCGGGCCCCGGGGTCGAACGATCCGGTGGCGGAAACGCCGAGGTCGGCGGCGGGGGCGTACGTTGGCGGGAAGGGCGGCGGTGGGACGTCGTCGCCGTGCTCAGCTTCGCGGCGGCGGCCTTCTGGGTGACCGCGCGCCTGTGGTTGCGACCCGGCAGCGGCCTCCGGGACAACCGCTCGGACCAGCCGCAGTTCGAGTGGATGATGGCGCACGGCGCACGGGTCGTGACCGAATTCGCCTATCCGTTCGGCTCGGACCGGATGAATGTGCCCGACAACGTCAACTTGATGGCGAATACATCCGTATTGTCCATTTCGTTGCCGTTGACGCCCGTCACTGTCGTATTCGGGCCGCAATGGTCGTTTCTCATCTTCCTCACCCTGGGAATGGCCGCCACCGGCACGAGCTGGTATTTCTTTCTCTCCCGGCGGGTGACCCGGTCCCGCGCGCCCGCCTGGCTGGGCGCCGCGTTCTGCGCCTTCGCCCCGGCCATGGTGTCGCACGCCAACGCCCATCCGAACATCGTGTCCCAGTTCGTCGTACCGTTGCTGGCCTGGCGGACCCTGCGCCTCGCCGATCCGGGCCGCTGGCTCCGTAACGGCATCCTGCTCGGCCTGCTGATCGTCTGGCAGGCGTTCCTCAACCTCGAAGTCCTGTTGATGACCGCGATCGCGCTCGGCGTGGTGGTGCTCGCCCTCGCCATCGGCCGGCCCGCGCTGCGCCGGCGATGGCGGACCTTCCTCGCCGGCCTCGGGATTGCCGCGGCACTCGCCGCGGTGCTGCTGGCGTACCCGCTCTACGTCCAGCTCTTCGGGCCCGGCTCGTACCACGGGCTGTCCCGACTGATCCGGGGCTACCGCACCGACCTGGCCGCGTTCGTCGCCTGGTCCCGCGAATCGCTGGCCGGTGACGCCCGTTCCGTCGGCCCGCTGGCCAAGAACCCCACCGAGGAGAACGCCTTCTTCGGCTGGCCGTTGGTCGTACTGGCCGTCGCCCTGTTCGGCTGGCTGTGGCGCAACGCGCTGGTACGCGGCCTGGCCGTGCTCACCCTGCTCTTCGCGGTGCTGTCGCTCGGACGGGAGGTCCAGCTCAACGGGCGCAACACGGGTGTCCCGGGCCCGTGGGCCGCGCTGGAGAACCTGCCGCTGCTGCACTCGGTGGTGCCCACCCGCTGGTCGCTGGCGATCACCCCGATCGTCGGGGTGCTGCTCGCGCTCGGCGCCGAGCGGGCCCGCCGGCTCGTCCGGGAACACCCGGCCGCCCGACGGCAACTCCGCTTCGCCACGGTCACCGCGCTGGCCATGGCGCTGCTGCCGCTCCTGCCGACGCCGCTGCCCACCTACCGCCCCGACCCGGTGCCAACCTTCGTCACCTCCGGCGCCTGGCGTCCGTACGTCGCCGGCGGGCGCAGCGTCGTCACCCTGCCGCTGCCCGACAACACGTACACCGAGCCGCTGCGCTGGGCGTCCCGGACCCGGTTGGAGATGCCGCTGGCCCGCGGTTACTTCCTCTACCCCGACACCCGTCCGTGGTCGGCCGAGCCGAATGCCGCCCTGTTCACCGCCCCGTACCGGCGGACCAGCAACTTCTTCGGCCACGTCGCGCGGACCGGGGAGATCCCGCCGATCACCGCCCGGGACCGGGCGACCGCCGTCACCGACCTGCGCCACTGGCGGACCGGCGTGGTCGTCCTCGGCCCGCACCCGCACGCCGACCAACTGCGCACCGCCATGACCGCGTTGACGGGGATCACCCCGACCTTCACCGGCGGGGTGTGGGTGTGGAACGTCCGGCCGCTGATCGGCTGACCACCGCGAGGCCGCCCCGGCCAGGCCGACGTGTGACGTCAGGCGGAACGGACGCAGCAGCCCTGGCAGATCTTCGGGCTCGGCAGGGTGAAGGCGAGGCAGCAGGTCCGCCGCTGCACCGTCGGCTCCCCGCCGGGGCCGGGCACCAGCTCGACCAGGTCGGCCAGGTCGAGGACGTCCAGCAGGGTGTCGACCGCCCGCACCGAGGAACCCGGCAGGGCGTCCGCCGCGCGCAGGACGCCGTGCGCGATCCCGGAGGCGACCGAGCCGAGCAGCGTACGGGCACCGACCCGGACCTCCGCCTGGATCGCGGCGATCACCGGGGCCAGGTGCGCGTCGAGCAGGGAGGCGCGCAGCACCCGGAGCAGTTCCGCCTCGCCGTCGACCACCCGGACCTCGGCGGGCCCGGACAGTGCCAGTGGGTCGTGCGGGAGCACGGCGACGCGGGTGGAGGCACGCAGGCCCATGGTGAGCAGCTGGTGCTGGTCCTCGAAGTGGATCAGCACGTCGGCTGGTTCGAGCAGCGGTACGCGGCGCGCCGACGCCCAGCCGAGCACCGCCGGCAGGGCAACCCAGTAGCTGTAGGACTTCCAGGCCAGCGCGGCGCAGGCGTGCGGGGTGCCGCCCCAGCGGCGGGCCGCCGCGTGCAGAAACTCGGGCATCAGGGTGCCGTCGACCAGGCTGGTCGCCGGGCTCCACCCGGTCTCGTCCGCCACCAGCAGGCCCGGCGCGAGGCCGGGCAGGTCGTCGGTGCCGAACATGGCGCGGAGGGTGGTGGTCACCGGGGCGAGCGGCGGGGCGAGGTCTTGCCTCGGCATCACCGCTGTCACCGGATCGTTCCCCTCGTCCGAAGCGTCATCGTTACTAAGGCTAGCCTAACCATAGCGTTCGCGTTAGGGGAAGCCTCACCAAAGAACGAAGAGGCCCGGGTCACTCCGCTGGCGGCGTCGACGCGGACCGGCCCGGGCCCGCGTACTACCCGATCGGTCATGAGCAAAACTCGTCTGGTGTCAAGACCAATGTCGGCTAGGTGCCAGTTCGGCTGCGGCCGAAGCGGCACAACGTGAAGACTTGTCGTCCCGGCCGTGAGGAAGCTGATGACGACCTCTCCCCTGGAGCGGGCTGCTGAGTCCTTCGCCGCGGAACTGGCCCGGCACCGGACGGGGCGGGGACTCTCCAAGAAACAGCTCGCCACCCTGATGGGCTTCGACCCGTCATACGTCAGCCACGTCGAGGGGTGCCGGCACCGCCCCACCGAGGACTTCGCGCGCCGCGCCGAAGCCGTCCTCGACGCCGGCGGCGCCATCTGGCAACGCTTCCGTGAGTACGACCAGCTCCGCCAGGCCAAGGCCGCCCCCACCCACCGCGAACTGCCACCGACGGGGCAGTGGCTCCCCCCGGGCACCGGACTGGTCGTCGAACGGGAGACCGCCACCCTCATCCACACCGACGACGGCTACCGCTGCCTGGTCCGCCGGCAACTGCACAACGTCGGCACCGAACCGGTCACCCGCCACCTCGTCCGGGTCGCCGTCGACCGCTGGCCCGACGACCCCGGCCGCTCCAACCGGCATCACCGCGAGCACCCGCTCACCTTCGCCGAGCTGCGGCTGCGGGCGTACCGGGACGACGGCGGCAACCGGGAACCGATGCACTGGCGGGCCAAACACGACCGGGACGCGTACAAGGAGATCTGGCTGCTCTTCGAGAACGGCGACGGCCCCTTCCCGCTGCACCCCGGCGAACGGGTCGAGGTCGAGTACTCCTACCAGGTCGGGCGGGAGAAGTGGGGGCTCTGGTTCCAGCGGGCCGTCCGGCTGCCCACCCACCACCTCGCGGTGCGGCTCGACCTGCCGGCCGCGCTCGACCCCCGGGTCTGGGGCGTGGAAGCCTCCCTCTCCGCCGACGAGGGCCCCCTGCGTACCCCGGTACGCCGGCACGACCGGGCCGACCGGGCCGTCTTCGACTGGTCCATCGACGACCCGCCGCTGAACTCCCGCTACCGCCTCCAGTGGCGGTTCCGGGGCGAACCCGCCGACGCGGAACGGGCGGCGGTGGCCGTGCGGGCCGGCGACCGGCTGCACGCACTCGGCGTGCTGCCCCGCGACGCGGACCTGCTGCGCCGCCCCGCCCGCCCGTTCGACCTGCCCCGCGAGGTGGCCGCCGCCCGGGAGACGGTGGACCGGTTGACCGCCCTGCTGACCAGGGTCGACGAGCTGAAACCGTTCAGTGCCGGCATGGGGCTGGCCGCCCCGCAGGTCGGCATGGACGCGGCCGCCGCCGTGGTCCGCCCCCCCGACCGGTCCGCCGCGCCGGTCGTCCTGCTCAACCCCCGGGTGGTCGACGCCAGCCCGGACACCGACGAGCAGTACGAAGGCTGCCTCTCCTTCGCCGACCACCGGGGGCTGGTGCCCCGACCGCTGCGGATCGACGTCGAACACGCCCGCTGGGACGGCAGCCGCGTCATCACCTCGTTCGCGTACGGGATGGCCCGGTTGGTCGCCCACGAGGTGGACCACCTGGAGGGGCGCCTCTACACCGATCGGATGGCACCCGGCGTGCCGCTGGTCCCGGTCGAGGAGTACCGGGGGACCGGTCCCTGACGGCGTCCCGCGCGGGGGGTACGGCAGGGACGCCGTCAGGGACCGGTGTGGGGCCCGGGTCGCGTGCCCCAGGGGGCGGGGGCACGCGACCCGGTTTCGGGGGGAGGAAAGTCGCTACCCGGTACCGAAGGTGTCGTACCGGATGTGCGGTGGCGGGACCTCGTCCTCCGCGAGCGCCCGCAGGGTGGCCCGGACCATCGGGGCGGAGCCGGAGACGTAGCAGTCGTGCGACGTCCACGGGCCGTACCGGGCCACCACCTCCGAGACGTCGCCCTGCTCACCGTCGAAGTCCGGGTCGTCGCTGCACGCGGGGGTCACCGACAGCCAGGGATGGGCGGCCACCAGTTCCTCCAGCCCCGCCAGGCCGTACAACTCGTCCTGGTTCCGGGCGCCGTAGAAGACGTGCACCCAGCGGGTCCGGTTCCAGGTCGTCAGGTCCTCCACCAGCGCCTTGATCGGGGCCAGCCCGACGCCGCCGGCCACGCAGAGGATGTCCCGGGTCGAGTCGCGGTTCAGCGTCATCGACCCCATCGGCGCGGCCACCCGGACAAGGTCGCCCGGCCTCGTCCGCCGGACCAGCGCGCCCGACACCCAACCCGCGGCCCCGGCCGGGGTCCGCACGTGGAACTCCAGCACGTTGTCCTCGTTCGGCGCGTTCGCCACCGAGTACGTCCGCCACACCCGGGGCAGGTGCCGTGGCACCTCCACGCTGACGTACTGACCGGCCTTCCAGGTCAGCGGGGCCTGGAGGGCGCGGACGGTGAGCACCGCCGTGTCCGGTCCGTGCCGCTCGTGGGTGAGCACCTCGGCATGCCAGTACGGCGGGTTCCCGTCCGCCGCCGCGCCGGCCAACATCTTCTCCGTGATCGCCGCGTACGCGTCCCGCCACGCCTGGTCGTACTCCAGGTTCCAGCCGTCGCCGGCGGTGCTGCGCAGCGCGTCGAGCAGGGCGACGCCCATGGTCTCGTAGTGCGACGCGCCCACGTGGTACTTGCGATGGTCCCGGCCGAGCGAGCGCAGGTACTCCTCGAAGCTCTCCGGATCGTCCACCACCTGGGTCGCGGTGACGATGGCGTTGAGGATCCGGTCGCCCTGCCCGGTCATCTCCACCGGGAAGAGCTTGCGCAGCTCCGGGTCGAGGAGGAACAACCGGGCGTAGAAGTGAGCGCTCAGCCGCTCCCGTTCCTCCTCGACCAGGGTCCAGCTCTCCTTCAGCAGTCGCGCGAAGTCGTGCACGGGATGCTCCTCCTCCTGACGGCGGATCGGGCCCGCACAGAATGTCCACGCAGCGTGCTCACCGGTCGCACAGACTGTGCGACCATGCGGTCGAACCGGTTGGTCGGGCACAGTGGTGCGGTGACCGTCGACGAGCTCACCCGCCCGACCTCCCGCAAGGTCCTCGGCACCGAGACGCTGTTGGTCCTCGGCCTCTCCCTCGGGCAGTCGGCCGTGTACGCCGTGGTGTCGATCATCGCGAAGCTGACCGCCGACGGAGGGCTGTCGAAGCAGACCGCCGCGCTCAACACCTCCCAGTCGGCCCGGCCCTGGCTCGACCTGACGTACCAGCTGCTCGGGGTCGCGTTCGCGCTGCTGCCGGTACTGCTCGCCGTCCACCTGCTGGCCCGGGACCCCGGCGACCCGGTGCGTACCCTCGGATTGGACCCACGCCACCCCGGCGCCGACCTGGCCCGGGGCGCCGGCCTCGCCGCGCTGATCGGCCTTCCCGGCCTGGCGCTGTTCTGGGCGGCCGCGCAGCTCGGCGTCAACGCGAAACTGGTCCCCGCCGGCCTGCCCGACGTGTGGTGGGCCGTCCCGGTGCTGATCCTCGCCGCCGCGCAGAACGCCGTGCTGGAGGAGGTCATCGTCGTCGGGTACCTGGTCACCCGGCTGCGTCAGATGCAGTGGCGGCTCGCCGCGATCATCGCCACCAGCGCCCTGCTCCGCGCCTCCTACCACCTCTACCAGGGGTTCGGCGCCTTCGTCGGCAACGCGGTGATGGGTGTCGTGTTCAGCCTGTTCTACCTGCGCACCCGGCGGGTGATGCCGCTGGTCGTCGCGCACACCCTGCTGGACGTGGTCGCCTTCGTCGGCTACACACTCGTGCCGGAACAGTGGCTGAGCTGGCTCTGAACCGGCCCGCCCGGAGGTGTGGCCGGATCCGGCCCCGCGCTACCGCCGACGGGCCGGCCGGTAGACGGCCACCGCCCGCGCCGCCAGCCGCCGCGCCGCCGCCGCGTCCCCGGCTGCCGCGGCGAGCAGCGCCGCTCCCGGCAGCAGCCGCGACACCAGCCGCAACGCCACCCAGCTCCCGGCCTGCGCGGCCAGCGGCGCCGCCAACCGCCATGCCGCCTCCGCCGGGCGCGGCCACGGCTGGTCCCCCGGCTCGTCCGCCGTTCGCGCCGCCGCCAGCGCCGTCCGGGCGCTGTCGGCGTCCGGGTGAGCCTGGATGAGCACCAGCAGCTCCACCGCCCGCTCGGCGTCCGACGGATCCCGGCCGTACGCCGCTGCCAGGTGCAGCACCAGCGCGGCCTGGCTCCACAGCACCGCCGCCAGTTCGGCCACCGGCGCGAACAGGCCGGCCAGCGCCGAGGCGGCTCCACCGGCGCCGGCCACCCGCACGAACCGCCGGGTGGCAAGTCGGGCCAATCCGTCCGGATCCGCATCCGGGTACGCCTCGCGCAGCCCCCGCGCCCAGTCGCGGGCGCGCGGCCCGATCCCCTCGACGGCCGCCAGGGCGAGCAGTTCGGGCGCGTAACCCGGGTGATCCACCAGCCGGGTCCAGATGCCCGCGAGGTCCAGCCCCGGGGTACGCCCCGACGCCCGCTCGTCCGCAGCCGCCGTCACCGCCGTGACCACCGTCGGCTGGTCCGGGACCAGGGTTGCCTTCCTGGCGGGTGTCCTCTTCGCCGTGCCGGCTGCGCGTGCGGTCGTCTCTTTCGTGGTGCTGGCGTTGTCGGTGACGGTCTCCTTCGCGGTGGTGCTGGCGTCGCCGGTGGTCGGTTTCGTGGCCTTGGTCGCCTTCCGGGCGGCACCCTTCGATGCCGTGGGCCTCGCGGTCGGCATGGCCTTCCTCGCCGCTGGGGCCTTCCGCTGCGCCGGGGTCGCCCTCCCCGAGGGGGCAGGGGCAGCGGCTTCCGGGCCGGCCGGTGTAACCTCCGTCACCGCGTCGCCCGCCGCCACCTCACCGCTCGCCGGGGTGGTCGACTTCCGTGCTGCGGGTGCTCGCCGGGCCCTCGGGGTGCCCCGGGTCGCCTCGGGCGAGGTGGGCGGGACGCTCGTCTCCGGCACGGCGTCAGCCGATGTCACCTGGTCGATGTGGCCGGCGGTCCGCGCTGGTGGGTTGACGGTCGACGGGGTGACGTCGGCCGGTCGGGGGGCCTGTCCGTCGGCCGGTGGCCGGAACAGCACGGCGGGCGCCGGCTTCGCCGGCCGGGCCTTGCCCGCGGCCTTCCTCGATGTCGGCTCCTCCTCCGGTGGAGGAGCCTTCGCCGGGGTGGCAGGCGGAGTGAAGGCGGGCTTCGGGGGGCGGCGGGCTCCGGAGGAAGGCTCGCGGCGGGGCGGATCGCTCGGCGTCTGCTCCTGCATGTCGGTGGAGCGTAGTCGTGAACGTGACATCGCACACGGTGGAAACGCATCCGCTGTGGTGGTCGCTTTGCCCGGGGCGGGGGCGGCCCTGTATCCTCGGCCCCGGTGGTCCGCAGCGGCCATCGGGGAGACTTCGCCTAGTCTGGTCTATGGCGCCGCACTGCTAATGCGGTTGGGGTTTTAAAGCCCCTCCCGGGTTCGAATCCCGGAGTCTCCGCGCGAAAGCCGGTTGTGTAGACTGGCCGAGCACCAAGCGCCCGTAGCTCAACGGATAGAGCATCTGACTACGGATCAGAAGGTTAGGGGTTCGAGTCCCTTCGGGCGCACCATCTGAGCAGGGAAAATGCCCCTCCGGCATCGACGGAGGGGCATTTCTTTGTGCCCCCCGGGGGGCACGCGCGCCGCCTACGCTGGCGGATCGTAATCAGGAGTCACCAGTCGCAGCGTTCCTGCAGCGTATGGGAGCGGTCCGACGTGGTAGTGGGGCCTGTCGACGAGTCAGATGCTCGGGTGGTCGCTGCTCCAGGTCCACGTCCTCACTCTCACCGGTCGGACGAGGCGACATGCTCGCCGCCGCTGGTTGACCGTGACGGCGAGTCCTCAGAGGCAACCTTGGGTGATGGTTGATCGCGGTTCCATCGTCCGGGGCCGCGCCCTGATCCCAGAGCGACATACGGACCACGCACGAAGCCCGCGAGCCGGGGCGCAGGTCGATCGCATAGTCGGCCCTGGGCTGCTGTGCTCGCGCAGAGTCTTCGCCCCACCGCCCGATCCCTCCCGGCGCCCAAGCGGGACTAACCTAGGTCGACTTGGCAGTACGACGGGGTAGGGACCGAAGCTACGTGATTACCGGTGAGCTGAAGAGCAAGATCGACCGCGTCTGGGATGCCTTCTGGTCAGGCGGGATCTCGAACCCGTTGGAGGTGATCGAGCAGATCACCTACCTGCTGTTCATCAAGCGGCTCGATGACCTGCACACGCTGGAGGAGAACAAGGCGAACCGGCTGGGCAAGCCGATGGAGCGCCGGATCTTCCCTGAAGGCTGCGACGATCGGTGGCGCAAGTACGACGACCTGCGCTGGTCGCACTTTAAGAGCGCCGCGCCGGCCGAGATCTTTGAGATCGTGGGCCAGCGGGTCTTCCCGTTCCTGCGGACGCTCGGCAGCGACGGGTCGACGTACTCGCACCACATGAAGGACGCTGACTTTAAGATCAAAACTCCGGCGCTGCTGGCTCGCGTGGTCGACATGCTCGACCACATCCCGATGGAGGATCGGGACACCAAGGGCGATCTCTACGAGTACATGCTCAGCAAGATCGCCACCGCCGGCCACAACGGACAGTTCCGTACCCCCCGGCACATCATCCAGCTCATGGTCGAGATGACCGCCCCAACGCCGTCGGACGAGATCTGCGACCCGGCCTGCGGGACCGCAGGGTTCCTGGTGGAGGCGGGAGAGTACATCCGCCGCACCCACCCCGGCGCGCTCTTCGATGCGATGCAGCGGAAGCACTTCCACGAGAGCATGTTCCACGGCTTCGACTTCGACGGCACGATGCTGCGGATCGGCAGTATGAACATGCTGCTGCACGGTGTGGAGAACCCGGACATCCGCTACCGAGACTCCCTGGCCGAGAACGTCAGTAACGAGTCGGAGAAGTACTCGCTGATCCTCGCCAACCCGCCCTTCGCGGGCAGCCTCGACTACGAGAGCACGTCGAAGGACCTCCAGCGGGTCGTCAAGACGAAGAAGACTGAGCTGCTCTTCCTCGCCCTCTTCCTGCGGTTGCTTAAGCCAGGCGGCCGTGCGGCGGTCATCGTGCCGGACGGCGTGCTCTTCGGCTCAAGCAAGGCCCACAAGGAGCTGCGCCGGATGCTGGTCGAAGACCAGAAGCTCGACGGCGTGGTCAAGCTTCCGAGCGGCGCCTTCCGGCCCTACGCCGGAGTTTCCACGGCAATCCTGCTCTTCACCAAGACCAACAGCGGTGGCACCGACAACGTCTGGTTCTATGAGGTGACGGCCGACGGCTGGAGCCTCGACGACAAGCGGGCTCCGCTGCTGCCGGCTGAAAAGCTTGGGCCAATGCCGGACGTGGCGCTGGCCGAGGACGAGCATGCGAAGAACAACCTGCCGGATGCATTGGCGCGGTGGTTCCGCCGAGATGGCGACGAGCTGCAGCGGGCGCGGACCGAGCAGAGCTTCTGCGTGACCAAAGCCGACATCGCCGAGCAGGGCTACGACCTCAGCCTCAACCGCTACAAGGAGGTCATTCACGAGGAGATCGAGCACCGCTCGCCCCTCGACATCTTGACTGACCTGGAGAGGCTGGAATCCGAGATCCAGCTGGGCATGTCCGACCTGAAGGGGATGCTCGGATGATTTCCCGGGAGGTAGTCGAGGGCCGCTTCACTCTTCAACCCCTCGGGGAGGTGGTCGAGTTCCTTGACCATCTCCGCCGTCCCGTTACCGCCTCCGACCGAGTGGCTGGGCCCTATCCATACTACGGCGCAAACGGCCAACAAGGCACTATGGCGGACTATATCTTCGACGAGCCGTTGGTTCTTCTCGCCGAGGATGGTGGCCATTTCGATGCACCGAACAGAGGTATTGCGTACCGGATCTCTGGAAAGACCTGGGTGAACAACCACGCCCATGTCCTGCGACCACGGCACGGTATCGACCTTGCATTCCTTTGTCGAGCGCTGGAGAACTACGACGTACGGCCTTACATCACGGGCACAACCCGCGGCAAGCTCACGAAGGCGGGCGCATCACGAATCCCCATCCCCGTGCCTCCTCTCGAGCAGCAGCGGAGGATTGCGGAGGTGCTGGATCAGGCGGACGAGTTGCGCGCCAAGCGCCGCGACGCCCTCGCCCGCCTCGACGACCTCCCGCGATCCATATTCCTCGATATGTTCGGTGACCCGATCCAAAACAAGCACGGCTGGTCCAGGGTCTCGATGAGCTCGTTGCTCGAGCGTATTCACAGCGGCCACAGCCCGCAGTGCCTTGACCGCCCAGCGGGTGAAGGCGAGTGGGGCGTTCTCAAGCTTGGGGCGGTGACTTCCTGCGAGTTCATGCCGGATGAAAACAAGGCGCTCCCCCCGGGAGTCGCACCCCGTCAGGAGCACGCGGTTCGGGTAGGCGACCTTCTTTTCTCGAGGAAGAATACAAGGGAATTGGTGGGAGCATGTGCTCTTGTTCGCGTTACGCCACCCAAGCTTCTTCTTCCGGACCTTGTCTTCCGGCTTGAGCTTTATCCCGATGCCGCGATCGACAAGGTGTTCCTCCAGCAGTTGCTTGTATACCCGTCCAAGCGACGTCAGATTCAATCTCTGGCGGGTGGCTCTGCAGGCTCTATGCCCAACATTTCCAAGGCGAGGCTAATGGCAACGGAAGTTGAAGTGCCTCCCCTTTCACTGCAGCGAGACTTCACTCGTCGGATCGATGCCATCGAGGAGTTGAGAGCAGTCCAGCGAGCCGGGCTAGCCGTGCTGGACACGCTGTTTGCGTCGTTGCAGGATCGGGCCTTCCGGGGGTTGCTCTGACGTGAGACGATCGAGGGCTGTCGACTGTGGGGAGTTGGCGCTCGATGAGCAACTTCGCGTTCCTGCGGGCTGAGTGGCCCGCTCTGTTTGGCGAGGCCCTGCGGGCCGAGCGGCTGGCCGTCGCCGACCCGCGGGCCTCGTGCTTCTATGCCCGGCGAACGCTCGAACTCGCCCTTACCTGGCTCTTCGAGGCCGACGGCGCGCTCAGCAAGCCGTACAAGGACGACCTATCGGCGATGATCCACGAGCCGTCGCTGCGCAACCTGGTGGGCAACAGCCTCCAGGCCAAGATGAATATCATCCGCAAGCAGGGCAACACGGCCGTTCACAAGAGCACGCCGGTGACGCCGAAGGAGGCGGTGCCGGTCGTCCGTGAGTTGTTCCACGTGACGTATTGGATCGCCCGGCACTACACCCGCGACCAGGCGAAGGTCCCGGCGAGCGCCCTGGCCTTCAACCCGGACCTGATCCCCCGGCCGATCCCGTCACAGGTCCGGCAGCAGACCCAGGCCGAGCTGAAGGCGTTGGCCGACAAGCTCGCTGCCCAGGACGCGGCGCTGGCCGCTGAGCGCGAGAAGTCAGCCACCCTCGACGCCGAGTTGGCGAAGCTGCGCGCCGAGATCGCCGCCGCCAAGGCCGCAAACGAGGCCCGCCCCGACGACCACGACTACAACGAGGCGCAGACCCGCGACCTCTACATCGACCTGATGCTGCGGGAGGCCGGCTGGCGGCTCGACCGCCCGGAGGACCGCGAGTTCGAGGTCACCGGAATGCCCAACGCCACGGGCACCGGGTACGTCGACTACGTGCTGTGGGGTGACGACGGCAAGCCGCTCGCGGTGGTCGAGGTGAAGCGCACCCGCCGGGACGCCACAGTCGGCCAGCAGCAGGCCAAGCTGTACGCCGACTGCCTGGACCAGCGGTACGGCCAGCGCCCGATCATCTTCTACACCAACGGCTACGAGACCTGGCTCTGGGACGACACCGCCTACCCGCCGCGCCCGGTGCAGGGCTTCTACACAAAAGACGAACTCCAGATCCTGATCCGGCGTCGCGACACCCGCAAGCGGCTCGCGGACGTGCCGATCAAGCAGGAGATCGTCGAGCGTTACTACCAGCACCGGGCGATCCGGGCGATCGGCGAGGCGTTCGAGACGCAACGGCAGCGCCAGGCGCTCGTAGTGATGGCCACCGGCGCCGGCAAGACCCGCACCGTGATCGCCCTGGTCGACCTGCTGATGCACGCGAACTGGGTCAAGCGGGTGCTGTTCCTCGCCGACCGCAACGCCCTGGTCAACCAGGCGGTCAACGCGTTCAAGGCGCACCTGCCCGACGCGGCGACGGTCAACCTGGTCACCGAGAAGAACACCGAGGGCCGGGTGTACGTCTCGACGTACCCGACCATGATGGGCCTGATCAACGAGACCGCCAGCGGCGAGCGGCGCTTCGGCCCCGGCTACTTCGAACTGGTCATCATCGACGAGGCGCACCGCTCGGTCTACCAGAAGTACCGTGCAATCTTTTCCTGGTTCGACAGCCTCCTGGTCGGGCTCACCGCCACCCCGCGCAACGAGATTGACCGCAACACCTACAGCCTGTTCAACCTCGAAGACGGCGTACCCACCGACCACTACGACCTCGACGACGCGGTCAACGAGGGCTACCTCGTCCCGCCGCGGGCGGTCTCCGTACCGCTCAAGTTTCAGCGCGACGGCATCCGCTACGACGACCTCACCGAGGAGGAGAAGGACGCCTGGGACGCCCTCGACTGGGGTGACGACGGACCGCCGGACAGCGTCGACCCCGACGCGGTCAACAAGTGGCTGTTCAACACCGACACCGTGGACAAGGTCCTAGAGACGTTGATGACCCACGGCCACCACGTCGCGGGCGGCGACCGCATCGGTAAGACCATCATCTTCGCCAAGAACAACGCCCACGCCGACTTCATCCAGAAGCGGTTCGACCTCGCGTACCCGATGCACCGCGGCCACCTGGCCCGGGTCATCACCCACAAGACCGAGTACGCCCAGAGCCTCATCGACGACTTCTCGCAGAAGGAGAAGGACCCGCACATCGCGATCTCGGTGGACATGCTCGACACCGGCATCGACGTGCCCGAGGTCGTCAACCTGGTCTTCTTCAAGATTGTGCGGTCGAAGTCGAAGTTCCTGCAGATGATCGGCCGTGGCACCCGGCGCTGCGACGACCTCTACGGCCCCGGTCAGCACAAGCAGGACTTCTTCGTCTTCGACTTCTGCCAGAATTTCGAGTACTTCAACCACAACCCGAAGGCGGCCGAGGGCACGCTGGGCGAGTCACTGACCGAGCGGCTGTTCAAGGCCCAGCTCGAACTCATCTACCGCCTCGACCAGCGCCTTCCCTCCGACGCCATCGTCGAGGCGGAGGCTGACGGGACGCAGAGCGAGGCGGCGCTGCGCTGGGACCTCGCCCGCAACCTCCACCGCCGCGTGGAGAACATCCACCTCGACAACTTCGTCGTCCGCCCGAAGCGCCGCCTGGTCCAGTACTACATCGACTTCGGACACTGGCACCGCCTCACTCCCGAGGCCGTGGAGGAGATCGGCGGCAACCTCGCCAGTTTGCCCACCGCCGTCAAGGACGAGGACGAGGCCGCTAAGCGGTTCGACTTGATGGTGCTGCGGCTGCAGCTCGGCCAGCTCGACGTGGAACCCGCCTACGACCGGCTGCGCCGGCAGGTGCAGGACATCGCCTCGACGCTGCTGGAGCAGACCAGCATCCCGGCGGTCCGCGAGCAGCAGCAGCTCCTCGACGAGGTGGCCGGCGACGAGTGGTGGCAGGACGTCACCCTGCCGATGCTGGAGCTGATGCGCCGTCGCCTGCGCGGGTTGGTCAAGCTGATCGAGAGGTCCAAGCGGGCCATCGTCTACACCGACTTCAGTGACGAGCTGGGTGAGATCTCCGTCGTCACGCTGAACGACATCAAGATTGGTAATTTCGAGCGGTTCCGCGCCAAGGCTCGGGTGTACCTGCGCGCCCACGAGGACCACCTGGCGCTGCAGAAGCTGCGCCGCAACAAGCAGCTTTCGCCGACCGACCTTGACGAGTTGGAGCGGATGCTGGCGGCCAGCGGCGGCGATACAGAGGACATCGACCAGGCACGCGAGTCGGCGCACGGCCTCGGGCTCTTCATTCGCTCGCTGGTCGGACTCGACCGGGAGGCGGCCAGCGAGGCGTTCAGCGAGTTCCTGGCCGGTCGCACTGTCACCGCGAACCAGATCAGCTTTATCAACCTGATCATTGCCAACTTAACCCAGAACGGCGTCATGGAGCCCGGCCGGCTCTACGAATCTCCGTTCAGCGAGATCGCCCCGCTCGGACCGGAGTCGATCTTCCCGTCCGCCGACGTCGACCGACTGGTGGCGATCCTCAACTCCGTCCGGGACACCGCCACTGCTCCGGGTGAGGTGGCGTAGCCACGAATGTCCGGCCTCCCTGCACTTCGGCGCATCTACATTCGTGGTGCCCCCTGGGGGGCATGCTGCGGGTCAGGAACGTCTCCTAGCGTCACGTTCCGTCGACACTGCTACATACCGAACCCGGACAAAGCCGCATAACTGCAGGTCAGAAGCGCTCTGACCTCCCGACTACGGATCAGAAGGTTAGGGGTTCGAGTCCCTTCGGGCGCACAAGATCATCGAAGCCTGACCTGCGGAAACGCAGGTCAGGCTTCATGCTTTTCTGTCCCTTGTGGACGTGTGGCTGCTCGGTGGCTGCTCGTCCGACGAGCATCCCCTGCATCCCAGCCCGTCCGGTGAGGTTCGGGTGTGTCCGGTCTGGTCCTGGCGGGTCAACGAAGCCGATCACCGATTCTATCGACGCATGTCGAGGCCGATGGGTGTTCGGGGTTCGAGTGGCTGGCTGTGGCCGGGGCGGCGATGTTGCCGGTCCATCCGCACGGGGTCGGCTGGCGTCATCGGTTGTCGGGTGAGCCGTACGAGCCGTTGTCCCGGGCGCGGTGCGAGGTGGGATCGCGGTGGCGATGGTCGGCCCGGCCGTGTGGGTCGGTTCGCATTGGCGGTGTCCGGGCCAGCAGGCTCCACCGGGTGGCTGTCCCGGGTCTGGCGCGGCTCCTCGGGCGGCTGCCGGGGAGCCGCCATCTCGGACAACACGGATATAGCGAATCGGTCGGGGGTGGGACGTACGCCCACCCCCGACCGGTTCCCCGAGCCCCGAATGAGGTCAGCTCTGCTGGGTGCGCATGTGAGGCGTCCCTGACTGGCACCCGCTGGTCCTGGTCCTGGTGGCGGCAGTGCCGCTTGACCTGATCACCATCGCGGCGGCATCGCCGCTCTGGGGCACCCAGCCGACGGCAGCGCTGGTGCGGAACATTCGCCGCCCTGACCGCGCCCCATCCCTCGCGACCGTCCCGTCCTTCGGGGTCGCAACACGCCCACGTTCGTTCCGCGTGGCCTCCAAGCCGGACGGCCTTCCCCCGCTACTCCGGGGACGCGAGTCGCTGGCGTAGGGCATCGTTGTCGTCGTGGTGGACGACCTCGTCGAAGCGCAGCCGCAGTCCGTGTTTGGCCAGCAGGCCGGCGACGATCGCGTCGAGTTGTTCGCGGTGTTCTCGGGTGCGGGCCTGCAGGTATGCCGCGCGGACCTCGTCGGGTTCGCCGGTGAGGACCTGCTCCATGCGTTCGCGGATGTACCGCTTGAGGTTGATGTGCTCCATGAACACCTCGCTTACTCCAACGTCGACGAGCCGGCCGAAGAGGTCGTCCAGCATTTCGGGCTGGGTGGCGAAGTGAGGCAGGAGCGGGCCGACGAAGGCGTAGGTGGGGATGCCGGCGTCCTTGAGTTCGGCGAGGGTGCGCAGGCGGCGGGAGGCGAGCGGGGCGCGTACCTCCAGCCAGCGGCTGACCTTGTCGTCGGTGGTGGTCACTGTCATCCCGACCTCGGCGCGGGGCAGGCTGGTGAGCAGGTCGACGTCGCGGGTGACGACGGGTGACTTGGTGAGGATGCGGACCAGGCCCGGGTACTCGACGGCCTTCAGTTCGCGCAGGATGCCGCGGGTGAGGCGGTATTTCGTCTCGTGGCCCTGGTAGGGGTCGGTGACGGAGCTGAGCAGCATCGTGCCCCGGCGCTTGTCCTCCGGCATCTTCGCGAGCTCTTTGCGGGCCAGTTCCACCGCGTTCGTCTTGACGTACAGGTAGTCACCCCATTCCTTGACGGATCGGCCGAACTGCCGCCCGGCGAAGCTGGCGAAGCAGTAGGCGCAGCCCAGGACGCAGCCGGTGTAGGGGTTGATCACGTAGTCGTTCGACGGAGTCTTCGACTTCTGGATCAGGGTCTTCGCCTCGATCTCGACCGGTTCCATGGCCGACGTCCTTCCTGTTGTTCCCGCTGGTCGCGTTCATGGCGACCGGACTCCGTGCTGTGGGCGGAGCGGCCGGCCGGGTCACGCGAACCCACATCTGGGAACAATAATCCCCAGAAGTTGATTCCGTGGAAGATAAGTGGTTTGCTGGGCACCGACTGACCAGCGCTTGCGGCCACCTGCTCGGCTTGCCGGGCTGACGCCGAGAGTTGCTGCCACCCAGAGAGTTCAGTCCGCCACATAGAGTTACTACGCCCCGGAAGGGGGTGAGGAGTGAGTGTCATGACCGTTCCCGCCTTCAACTCGGTCGCCTGGTTCGAGTTCGGCACCGGCCAGCCGGAGAAGGTCAAGGAGTTCTACGGCGAGCTTTTCGACTGGAAGTACGTCCTCAACACCAACACTCCGGGTGTCACCTATCACTCGGTGATGACGCCGGGCTCCCAGCAGCCGACCGGCGGTGTGTGGGACTCGGAGGGCGGCTTCTCCGACTACGCGATCTTCTACGTCGTCGTCCAGGATGTCGCCGCGACTGTCGAGCACGCCGCGAAGCTGGGTGCCGAGGTGCTCATGGCACCGGTCTCCGACACCGCGGGCTTCACCTTCGCCCGGCTGCGGGACACCGCCGGCAATCACTTCGGCGTTTTCTCCGTACCCGCTGCCTGACCGGTTCCGCAGGGCCCGTTCGCACTGTTCAAACCCCTGGAGGTTCCCGATGTCCGGCGCCAGCGAAAAGATCCGCGTCCGGGTCTACGGCGGTCCGACCACCCTGATCGAGTACGGCGGGCTCAGATTCGTCACCGACCCCACCTTCGATCCGCCCGGCGAGTACCCCATGCCCCTCCCGGGCGACCACAAGCTCGTCAAGACCGCCCCCGCCCCGTCACCGCCGCCGACCTGGGCTGCGTCGACGCCGTCCTGCTGTCCCACGACGAGCACGACGACAACCTCGACCACGCCGGCCGTGCCTTCCTGTCCCAGGTACCGGTCGTTCTCACCACGGTCAGCGGGGCCGGCCGCCTGGGCGGCAACGCTCGCGGCCTGGCCTCCTGGCAGACCGCCGAGCTCACGCGGCCCGACGGCATCGTGACCGTCACGGGCCTACCGGCCCGGCACGGCCCGGCCGGCTGCGAACCGATCACCGGCGACGTCGTCGGCTTCATGCTCACCGCCGACGACCTGCCCCCGGTCTACGTCAGCGGCGACAACGCCGCCCTGGACCACGTCAAACAGATCGCCGAAAGGTTCGCTCCCGTCGACACCGCGATCCTCTTCCTCGGCGGCGCCCGCATGGCCTTCGCCTTCGACGGCGCCCTGCTCACCCTCGACAGCGCCCAAGGCGCCGAGGCCACGAAGATGCTCGGTGCCCGCCGGGTCGTCCCCGCCCACTACGACAGCTGGGCCCACTTCACGGAAGGCCGAAACGAGATCCAGGCCGCCTTCGCCGACGCCGGCCTGGCCGGACGCCTCGACTTCGCCCGCTGACCACCATCCCCGAACCCGAACCCGAACCCTAAGGAGCATGCACCATGACCAGCACGAACATCGACATCGCCCGCACATACTTCCAGGCCGTGCAGACCGGAGACATGGCGACGCTCGGCGGACTCCTCGACGAGGCGATCGTCTGGCACCAGCCCGGCGCCAACCAGTTCTCCGGTGAGCACAAGGGCCGCGACGCCGTCTTCCAGATGCTCGGCAGCATGATGGAGGCCAGCCGGGGCACCTTCGCCATCGACAAGATCCACGCGCTCATGGCCAACGGTGACCTGGTCGCCGCGACCATCCACTTCAGCGGCCGTCACGACGACGCGTCGATGAGCATGGACGGCGTCGACCTGCTGCGCATCACCGACGGCAAGATCACCGAGATGTGGCTGTTCTCCGACGACCCGGCCACCGAAGACGCCTTCTGGGGCTGACCCTCCGGTTGTCCGGGGCCGAGCCGGCCCCGGACAACCGCGAGCCGGCCGTACCAACGCGAAAGGCACCCGCATGCGGAAGATGACCGACCAGCAATGGCGGGAGTTCGTCACGCACGGCACTCGCACCGGCAAGCTGTCGACCGTCCGCGCTGACGGTAGTCCCCACGTGACACCGGTCTGGTTCCTCCTCGATGGCGATGACATCGTGCTCACCACCGAGAAGAGCGGCGTCAAGGGCCGCAATCTCGCTCGTGACCAACGGTTCGTCCTCTGCGTCGACGAGGATCGGCCGCCGTACGCGTTCGTCCTGCTCCACGGACGCGCCGAGATTTCCGACGACCCCGACGACATGCTGCGCTGGGGTGGCCTGCTCGGTGCCCGCTACATGGGCGACGACCGTGAGAAGGAGTACGCCGCTCGTAACGGCGGCCCCGGCAACATACTCGTCCGTGGCCGCATCGACAAAGTCATCGCCTTCGACGGCATCGCCGACTGACGCCATGGGCTGACGGGCCGGCGAGCACAGTGTCTCGACCGTCACCGCACGGCCGTGGCAGCTCACGACGCCGGCCGGCCGGGCTGCTTCGGTGCCCGCATGCCCGGCGCCGGGGTGTGCTCGGCGGCCTTCCGCGCCACGTCCAGGGCCCGTCCTGCCGCCCGTAGCGTTTGCAGGACCGCCGTCACCTCGCGCACGGCCCGCGCGGGAATCACCGACCCGATCCGCAGCTCCAGCTCTTCCTCGAAGACCTCCAGCGCCCCTTCCACCAGCCTTCGCCCCTCAGGCGTCAACTCGACAACCGAGGAACGGCGGTCGTTCGGATTGGCCCGCCGCGCACACAGACCCCCCGCCTCCAAACGGTCGACCACCTTGCTCGTGCCGCCCACCGTGATCGAGAATTCCTCCGCAATGTCCTGGATCCGCGGCCCAGGCCGACGCAACAGCAGGTGCAGGACCTCGAACGAGGTCAACGGCAGGTCGAACTCGGCCCGCAACCGCCCCTCGATGCCGCTCCACAGCTCGATCTCCAACGAGACCAGCTCCCGGTACAGCTGCTTCAGGTCCGCCATCGCTCATCTTCCGAAGAACCATCTTCCATGGATGATTAATGGTAGGTCACCAGCGCGGGCTCGCGCCCACGGCGAGTTCAGCGACGACGCCACGCCCCGGCTGACCCTGATCAGCCCCGCCCTACTGTCAGTACCTGAGGGCTTGCTCTCCCGCTGGGGACTTGCACCTCACCACATCCGGTCGCCTGGGATCCTCGATCGCTCAACGCTTTGATCGACTCCCGTGTGTCAGGCGTGGCGCCAGAGGAACCGGGAGACTCCCATGAGGCCTTCTCGTCGGGGTCTGTGTCTGCGTGTCGGCATCGGTGACGGGCTGAGTGCGGCATAACGTACAAATGCGGGTTTAACGACGACCCCGTTCGAGGCATCCGGGACCCGCAAATGACGTCTTGTTACTCCTGCTTCGAGGCATGGTTCCCCTGACGCTGATGACCGCCCGCAAGGCTGGGCCGGCCGGACAGCAGGGCAACTCGGTGGGCGTCTACATCTGCACCGACCTCGCCTGCTCGCTCTACCTGCGGGGCCGGAAGCAGACCGGACTCGGCGGTCGACTCCACGAGTCGATCACGCTGGCCGAGAAGATCGACCGGACCCGGACCAACCTGGCCGGCTTCCTGGACAAGGTGGTCGCGGGCTGACGGTGGGTGGAGATCAGGCCGACGAGCAGCCGCCGTCGCCGGCAACGATCCGCGAGCCGGCCGAGTGGGGGTCGGTCAGTCCCCGGCGACGGCGTCGAGCCTGTTCACCGTGACGCGAATGAGGCCCGAGTACGCGAGCCAGCTGCGCCTGCGATGCGTTCCAGGCGACCGGTGAGAAGGAGAAGTAGAGAGAGCCTCGATGATTCGCGTCTGACGGGGGCTTCTTCGGCCCGGCGGTGTTGATCGCTGTTGGTCGCTTGAGTCCGCAGGGACTTGAGCCGCAGGCATTGGAAGCAGACGTGAGCGTGTGGGAGCGTCGACGGTCCACCTGGCGGAGCCGTTGCAGCCGGATGCAGCTTTATCGCGACGTGCGGATCTGGCGGGTGGTTGGCGGTAATCATCGGGCCGGAGATGACACAAGCCAGGGTGAGAGTTCGTCAACCAGGCGGGAGTCTTGGATGGGTCCACCGGGAGAACGCGATGAGGATTGGTTCACCAGGGTCTACGCGGCCGATTACGGACACGTTGTGAAGTACGGCCAGCGTCGGCTTGCCGATCTGGACGCGGCGGCTGAACTCGCTCAGGAGGTGTTCGTCATCGCCTGGCGGCGTCGCCGCGAGGTCCCGGACCGCAGCCTGCCCTGGCTGTACGGGGTGGCTCGTCGTCTGCTCGCGAACGAATGGCGAGCTCGGAGAGCTGCGCCGGATGTGCTACCGATTACCGAGGTTGGCCTTCTGCAGAAGCCGGGTTCGTCCGGTGCCGATGGGACAGTGGGCGTCGCCGACGTCCAGGCCGCTCTAGCCACTCTCGCCGACCTCGACCAGGAAATCCTCCGGCTGGTCGGTTGGGAGGAACTGACAGTGTCCGAGGCCGCTCAGGTCCTGGGCTGTACCCGTACCACCGCTGCGGTGCGTCTGCACCGCGCCCGTAGGCGCCTCAACGAAGCGATGTCACACCGAGCTGTACCGCCGGCGCAGCAGCCGGTGTTGGCGAGTCCTCGAAAGGCCATGTGATGTTCGGAGAAGAGCGAACGCGTACCCTCCTCGGCCCGGCTGACCCGGCCCGGCACAGCACCATCGCACCGCCCCGGCTTTCGGCACACGATCTGATCGTCCGCGCCGAGGCTATCGCCGAGCCGGTCGCCCATAGCCGCCAGGCACGCCCGACGCGCAGGCTAGTTCTGACGGCCGGGACGCTGGCCGTCGCGGTGGGCGCCGCAGCAATCGCCCAAACGTTCGGCCCGTCCAGCCCGGACACCTCTGGGATCGCCAGCCCGCCCGGGGCGGATCCGGGGGTGGTGCTCGTGCCGGTGGCGTACGGCTCTGCTGCCCGTGATGCTGGGGGCCCGCTGCGCGCATTGGCGGGCAGCCTTGTCGATGCGGAGTACGACAACCGTACGGGCCGGTACATGTACCACCACAGGAAGACGTGGGGCGACCCAGTGATGACGTCTCCTGACGGTCGCCACCGCGTCGCTTTCGCGGACGAGATCAAGGAATGGCAGACGGCCGACGGGGCGACCGGTAAACAGGTCACGGTTCAAGTTGAGCCGCAGTATCCGGACCAGGAGTCCCGGGACTACTGGCAGCGCACCCTTAAGCCCACGGCTGCCGCCTCCGCCACTCCCGCGCCTGACAGCATTCCGCTGCCACCGATGGACCTCGCACCACTGCCGTCGGGCCGAGCACAGCTAGACGAGCTACTCAAGGTCAGGTTTGGCGGCGGCGCCGTCAGCAAGCAGGTCGGCATGGTGTACGGGCAGTATGTCGTTCCGCGTCAGACGCGGGCTGAGATCTTGCGGGTCCTTGCCGACGTGCCCGGATTCCTGTGGCGGGGCCAGGTGTCCGATCGGGCCGGCCGGAAGGGTGTAGCCATCACCTTCGACGACCGCGAGCACACGCAGCAGTCCCTCCTGATCTTTGACCCCAACACCGGTGAACTGCTCGCCTACGAGCAGATAACCCTCTCGCCGGTACGAATGAACGCGTATCAGGTGATCCTCGATACTGCCTGGACCGATCGACTCAACTGAATTGCCGGTGCCGGGCTGCTCGATGGTGGCCCCGGTCCGCGATCAACCTTGACGGTTGGGGGCTGACGGCGCACAGGGCAGCGACCTTGGGCTGATCCGGGATGGCTGTTCATCTCTCACCATGGCCCGCACGACCTGCCCGAACGACTCGCCCGGTTCGCCTGTGCCGCGCTGCGGTCCACCGCCGACTAGCGGCGCGGCCGGGCGGTGGGCGGTGCTGGGCTGCGACCTCGGGGCAGTCGCACTCGTCTGGCGCGGCCGGCTGGCGGCGCGCGGCACTGGGGGCCAGTCCAGCGCGGGCGGCTGCCCGGCCCGCTCCGGTCGACGCCGAGGCGGCGGCTGTCTGGGCGTTCCATTCGGCGCGGAGCCGGTCGTGCTCGTCGTCGGCGGCGGCGCTGGTGGTTCACTGTGCCGCGCGTGGCGCTGAGAGCCCCCACGTGAGTTCTGGACCGCTGTCGTTTTCGTCCAAGACGGCCGCCGCGGCGGCGATCTAGCCTGGGCCCAGCAGCCCACCCGAGCATGAGGAGACAGCACAATGCGTAGCCTGGTCTACACCGGTTTCATGTCGCTCGACGGCGTCGTGGACTCGCCCGGCGGCGGGCCGGGGGAGGAGCACCGCAGCGGCGGGTGGGTGGTCAAGGACCTCGAGTTCGTCCCGGAAGCCTGGTCGCTGAAGGGCGAGGAACTCGCCGACACGACGGCGCTGATGTTCGGCCGCCGCAGCTACGAGGCGTTCGCGCCGGTCTGGCCCGGTTCGGAGGACCACGCCGGTTACAAGGAGTTGCCCAAGTATGTGGTGTCGACCACGCTGTCCGACGACGCCCTAGTCGACGGGTGGGGGCCGACGACGATCCTGCGCTCGACCGAGGACGTCGCTGCGCTCAAGGAGGGCGAGGGCGGCGCGATCTTCATCCACGGGAGCGCGGAGCTGGCCCGGCGGCTGTCGGACGCGGGCCTGATCGACCAGTACAACCTGCTCGTCTTCCCCGTGCTGCTCGGTGCCGGGAAGAGCCTGTTCGGCCGGGCCGACCGAGACAAGCACATGCTGACGCTGCGGGAGTCGGAGAGCTACTCGAACGGGATCCTAAAGCTGGTCTACGACGTCAAGCGCTGATTGAGGTCGAGGGCGATCGCGCCGCCGGCGCCCTCGCGTAACTGCCTGGCGGTGCGTCCGACGTAGGAGCGCAGTGCCCGGGCTAGGTGCGGCTCGTCGAAGTAGTCGAGCTTGGCAACGACGTCGGCGGCTGGGTCGCCGGCAGCCAGCAGCTCCGCCGCTGTGCGGGCCCGCTCGATCTGCCGGACCGCGCCTCGCGTCAGTCCAGTCGCGGCCCGGAACCGGCGTTCGACGGTGCGCCCCGAGACAGCCGGGCAGTGACCCCGCAGCACATCGGCGACGAGCATGTCACGGACCACGGTCCCGGCCCGGACGAGACTGTCGACCAGGGCCTCGGCGTCGTCGGGGCCGGGCATCTCCCAGCGCGCGGCGTCCAGCCGGAACGTCCGACGCGTGGTGTCGGGGAGCGCGATGCCGCCGTCGACCAGCGCCGGTGTGGGAACGGCCCGCAACGAGGTGCCCACGGCGAACTCGATTCCCGTAAAGGTCGCGCCCTCCGGCACCGGTGCCGTGCCGGTCCGGGTCTCGGGACCGGTGATGCCCGCGTACGCCCGGCCAGCCTGCTCCCAGAACACCAGGCCCCAACGAACCCCTGCGACGGACGTCATCGCAGTGACCTGCTCGCTCGTGCATGTCCACACGGTGTCGACCCACGGCGAGTCGGACCGACGCGTCTCGAACCGCAGCCCCACGGGCGAAGGATACGCCTCACGTTCTGGTGGCTGGCCGGGCTGTGCGGCCTTGCGCTGCGGAGAGCAGTGCAGACTCCGCTAGACCGGGTTTCGAACTCGACCAGGCGGTCTGGCCAATCGAGCGCAATCGCACCAGCGCCGGCTACCAGATCGCCGAAGGCGTCGCGGAAGTTACGGAATCGGTTACGCGTCGGCGGGGTACCAGCGCAGTTCGACGGTGTTGCGGTCGGGGTCCTGGACGTAGAGGGAGACGGCCTCGCCCCGGGCGCCGTACCGGCCCACCGGCCCTTCGAGGACGGTGAAGACGCCGGAGTCGACGACCTCGTGCCAGTCCAGCGGGTCGACCACCAGGCAGATGTGGTCGACGTTCGACTCGCCCCGGTCACGGCGGACCAGGTCGATGATGGTGTCCGGGGTGACGCGTACCGAGGGGAATGCGATCCGCCCGCCCCGCCACTGCTCGACACGCACCGGTTCGAGGCCGAGTACCCCGCAGTAGAACGCCAGCGACCGCTCGACATCCTCGACGTTCAGCACCAGATGGTCGAACTCCCGGACCCGTACGGCGGTCACCTCCCCTCCTCCAGGGCGCGGGCCTGGTGCAGCCAGTCGGTGAACAGCGGCACGTCGATGTCGGTGGCGGACGTGAGCCGTACCGAGGCCATCTGCCGGGCGCCCGGGATCAGGCGGCCAGACGGGTCGCTGACCTGCTGCCCCCGCCACAGCCCGAAGGTGACGTACGAGGTGTAGGCCTTCAGCAGGCAGATGGGCCGCCGTCCGGGCACCTCGCCAAGTCCCCACACCGGATGGCCGTGCCACATCACGCCGGTCGCGTCGGGTAGCGCGTCGTCGATCAGCGGGCGGGCGGCCTCGCCGATCACCCGCAGCCCGGTGTCCAGCCCGGTCAGATAGGAGTCGATGTCAATGGTCTTCATGATTCTCCTGTCGCAGAGCCTGTCCGCCGGGTCGCCCCGGTGACGCCCTCCACGATTCGCCAACCGGCGCCGGCGACCAAGCCATGATCGGATTACGATCGTTGAGCCGGATTCAACAAAGGGGGACGGGTGCTGGAGCGCCACGAGATCGAGACGTTCCTGACGCTCGCCGAGGAGATGCACTTCGGCCGTGCCGCCGAGCGCCTGCGGGTGACCACCGGCCGGATCAGCCGCGTCATCAAGAAACTGGAGCGGCGGGTCGGTGCTGCGCTGTTCGAGCGCACCAGCCGGGTCGTCCGCATCACGCCCATCGGCCGGCAGTTGGCCGACGACCTGGCTCCGCTGGTCGCGCAGATGGACTCGGCCCTGAACCGGGCGGTCGACGCGGGTCGCGGCGTGACCGGCCAACTGCGGGTGGCGTTCCTCGGTGAGTACCTCGCGCCGGTGCTGCTCAACGCGGTCAAACTCTTCACCGCGCGGCATCCCGACTGCGAGGTCGACGTGCGCGAGGCGCAGCTCTACAACTCGCGGGCCAACCTGTTGGACGGCTCGGTCGACATACTCGTCGCCGCGTACCCCTTCGACGGCATGGCCCGAGGACCCGCCCTGATGGTGGAGCGACGCGTACTCGCTGTGGCCGCCACGCACCCGCTGGCCGGCCGGGAGTCGGTGTCGCTGGAAGTGCTCGCCGATCACCCGGTCGTGCAGTACCCGGAGGTGACCTCGGCCGAGTTCAAGCGCGACCGCACACCCGAGCACACGCCGTCCGGTCGACCCGTCCCCAAGGGCCCGCGTGGCAACACGTTCTCGGAGATGCTGTCGCTGGTCGCGTTCGGTCGGGGTGTGCTACCAGTGGGCGAGCAGACCGAGCGCTACCACCCCCGCCCGGACATCGTCTACGTGCCGATCCACGACGCCCCGCCGATCGAGCGGGGACCGGTCTGGCTGGAGTCGAACACGACCGCCCGGGTACGGGAGTTCGTCCGCGCCGCGACCGACGCCAACACGCCTGCCCCCGTGGCGAGAGCCTGAGAAACCGTCCCGGCACACCAGGCGTTCGCGGGTGCGGTTTGTGTTCGCGTCGCATGCGGTCGATCAAGCTTTCTCCGGCTACCCCTCCCGGGGTACCTCGTCGCCGAGAGCCGCCGCTAGCGCCTTCGCGATCAAGTCGGGCAGATCGGTGCGCCCGTCGTCCTTCGCCCATCGAATCAGTGCCGTGTGCATGGCGGCCAGGCAGGCGCTGGCCGCAGCCTCGGCTTGGAAGGCCGGAACCGGTCGTTCCCTGCGGTCAGCGTCCGTGCCGAGTCGATGAGCGCGCTACCGATGCGGCGCGCCAAGGGCTGCCCGGCTGGCGTGGCGGTGATCCGCTCGGCGACCAGCGGGCCGTTCTGATCGACCGGCACGAGGTCCTCCTTCGTCGCGAAGTGCCGGTACACCGTCATCGGTGACGCTCACGCTTTGAGTCATCTGATCGGCAGGACGGCCCTGGTGACCGCGGCAGCGCCACGGGACTCCGTCGATGACGGTGAGCCGGGCGGCGCTGCTGCCCCGCCGGGCGCGGGTACAACCACCTCCGGCTCACCTCGACCAACAAACAGTCGGTCACCACCACCCGCGCGGACGACGTTCCTGCACCCGATCACCGCAACGCGGACGCGGTCAGCCGAGCAACGGACGCACCTCCCGGGCGACGAACCGGACGAAACCCTCGGGGTCTGGGTCGTCCGGGGTGGGTTGCAGGACCACCGTGTCCGCGCCGGCCGCTGCCCAGCGCCGGACCTGGCCGGCGATCGCCGGGGCGTCGCCGGTGACCATCCGGTCGTCGGCCGACCCGTACCCCCAGCGGACCCGCTCTTTCTCCATCCGGGCGTCGGCGTCCGGCCCGGTCGCGGCGTGCAGGTAGACGGTGATCGGATGATCGTCGGTCCGACCCGCCGTACGACGGCCCTCGTCCACCCACCGGCGCGCCTCGCGTACCTGCTCCGGGGTGGTGCCGCCGGTCAGGATCGTGCCGTCGGCCACCTCACCGGCCAGGCGCAGGGTACGCGCGCCAACCGCGCCGACCCGGACCGGCGCCGGACCCGCGGGCGGCCAGTCCAGCGCCACCTCGTCCAGCCGGACGTACCGGCCGGCCGCTGTCACCGGTGCGCCGGCGAGCAGCCCGCGCAACGCCGTCACGTACTCCCGCAGCAGGGTCAGCGGCGATTCCACCCGAGCGCCGACCTGACCCATCCAGTCCTGGACGCCGTGCCCCACGCCGATGTGCACCCGGCCCGGGAAGAGCCGGTGCAGCGTCGCCGCCTCCATCGCGCTCAACGCGACGTTCCGGAGCGGCACGGGCAGCAGCCCGATCCCCACCCGCAACCGGTGGGTCGAGGCCAGGGCTGTCGCCGCGCTGGCGATGCCGCTGCTCAGAAAGCAGTCCTCCCACAGCCAGAGTTCGTCGAGGCCCGCCTCGTCGGCCGCCCGGGCCACGGCGCGTAGCCGCTCTGGAGGCAGTTGGGGCAGGTACACGGCACCGAGGGTCGTCATGACAGGGGTCCTCACGTCGGGATGAAGTGGTGATGGGTCGCCGACCGGGCCGGCCACCGCGCCGGAACGCGGTACGCCGGTCGGGCGGTGCCGGCATGGCCGGCCCGATCGGCAGAGGAAGCTAGAGCGTCGGTACCGGCTCGGGCTCGGCCGCGCGGACCGAGCGGACGGCCGCGGAATCGGTCGAGAGCGCGACGACGTGGTGGTAGAGCTGCTCGGGAGTGAACCGGATGTACGACGGCGCCCCCGCCCGGCGTTCGTACCGGTGCAACGACACGAGGAAAACCAGGACGTACGCGGTGCCGAGGGCCAGGAAGGCCGCCGACCAGCCGGCGATGACCACGTGTTCGCCCCGGACCAGCCGGACCACGGCGAGTCCGAGGCCGGCCAGGTTGACCGCCGCGAACAGCTGGTACGCGGCCTTCAGCCGGCCGCCGCCGGTGCGTCCGGTCCGTTTCCGGCTGACTCCGAACGACCGATCCGGGTAGAACAGGCTGCCCAGGGCGGTGATCATTGGCAGGGTGTCCGCGATGCCGAAGGCCTCGCTGTGGACCAGGTGGTAGTGACCCCGGCCGAACACCACGACGGTCCAGATGGATAGCACCGTGAACAGCAGGAACGCGAAACCGTACCAGGCATACGGGCCGTGCACCGGCGGTACGCCGGTGATCAGCGCGGCGATCGGTGCCACCAGGTAGAGCACCCGGTTCGGGCCCTGTAGATGGGTGACCATCGCGCTGAGGTAGTTCAACCGCTGGAAGGCGCTGAGCCCGCGCACCCGCAGCGGGGAGTCCGGGTGCCGGAACAGCAGGCGGAGGCTGCCCGCGGCCCAGCGACGTCGGGTCCGGTAGTACTCCTCCAGGTTCTCCACCTCCAGCCCGTAGGCCAGCGGCATCCTCAGGTAGACCGACCGCCAACCCCGGGCGTGCAGGCGCAACGAGGTGTGGATGTCCTCGGTCGGGGTGTCCGGCGCGAAGCCGCCGACCGAGTCGATCGCGCTGCGCCTCAGCATCGCCGAGGTGCCCGTGTAGATCGCGCTGTTGGTGCTGTTCTTGGTGGGTTGGATGCCGCCGTAGAACATGCCCTGCTCGTGCCAGCCGGCCGCCCTGCCCCGGCGGTGCCGGAACGTGAAGGACTCGGTGTTGTAGAACGACTGCGGAGACTGGACGAACCCGACCCGCGGGTCGTCGAAGTAGCCGAGGGTCTGCTCGATGAACCCGGGAAGTGGCACGTGGTCCGCGTCGAGCGTGACGATGAACTCGGCGTCGGTCGCGGTCAGGCCATGGTTGAGGTTTCCCGCCTTGGCGCCCTCGTTGCCCGCCCTCGCCAGGTACTCCGTGCCGAGCCGCCGGGCCATCTCGCGTACCTCGGCCCGGTCGCCGTCGTCGAGGACGAACACCCGGCGGACACCGCGCAGCCGGGTGGCCCCGATGACGGTCGGTTCCAGAACGGACAGCGGCTCGTTGGCCGTGGGAATCAGGACGTCAACCGACCTCGGCGCACCGGCGGCCCGGGGCACCGGACGGGCGCTCCGGCGCAGGGTGACGACGAACATGATCGCCGTGGTCAGGCCGAAGATCTCCGCCAGCCAGGCGACCGGCCCGTACCAGACGCCCCAGTTGACGACCGCCGTCCGCCAGACGACGTACATCGCGGCCAGGGCCAGGAAAGCCACGAAGAGCAGCGGGAAGTAGCGGGGATCGCGGTCCGCGACCTGTCGGACGCGGTAGGGGTTCAGGGTGGTCATCCCTGCCTCCTGGGTGTCGGTGGGGCCGTCATGCCGGTGGTGGTCGCGGTCGTCACCTGGTCGGGGCGGGTGACGAGGCCGGCGAGGTGGCGGTGCAGGGTGGGGCTGGCGGCCAGCACGCCGGTGTTGAGCGGGGATACCGCGGCGCCGGCCTCCCGTGCGATGAGGGCGCCGGCAGCCCAGTCCCAGGTCGCCAGCTCGTCCTCGTAGTAGGCGTCCCAGCGGCCCGCGGCGACCCAGCACAGCGCGAGGGCGGCGCTGCCATGGCTGCGGATGTCCCGGGCCCGGGGAAGCAGCGACGCGACCGTGCTTGCCTGCCGGGCCCGGGACGTCGGGTCGTACGCGAAGCCGGTGGCGACCAGCGCCGTGGCCAGCGGCACCGGGTCGTTGACCCTGATCGGCTTCCCGTCTAGCCGGGCGCCTTGGCCGTGGATCGCGGTGAACAGCTCGGTCAGCACCGGGTCGTAGACCACGCCGACGACCGGTCGCCAGGCGGGTCGGCCGTCGGGTTCCGCCCCCACCTGCCGCTCACAGGCGATGCTCACCGCATAGTGCGGCAGACCGTAGAGGTAGTTGGTGGTGCCGTCCATCGGGTCGACGACCCAGCGCAGTCCGGTGCCGCTCGGGCGCGTCGCACCCTCCTCACCCACCAGGCCGTCGTCTGGCCTGGCCCGGCCGAGCACCGCCACGACGGCCCGCTCCGCCGCCAGGTCCGCCTCGGTGACGGGATCGGTGTCGGTGGACTTGTGGTGCAGCAGCCGTACCGCGCCGGCCTGGCGAAGCAGCACCGCGCCGGCCGCGTGGGCGGCCTCGACGGCCACGTCGACGAGTTGGCGCTCCTGTTCCGTCGGCACGTCAGCCCTCCGGGAGGGAGAGGGGCGTCGCGCTGACGCGGCGTGCTTCGGCCAGGACCCGGTCCCGGTACGCGGCCGTCAGCCGCAGTGCCGGCGGAAGCACCGTGCAGTGCCGCACGCTGTCGTCGTCGTACGGCAGCATGACCCCGGCGATCGGCAGGACCTCGACAGCCGCGTCGCGACCCAGCAGCGCGGCGACGGTGGGATCGTCCCACCGTGACCGCGCGTCGACGGTCACCCCGACCACCAGGCGGTGTTCACCGGCGACCGTACCCCGCACCACGGCGAGGGAAGCGCCGGCACCGGCAGCCCGGGCGACCTCGCGGCGGAAGTCGAGGTACGCCTCGTTGGCCTCGAAGTCACCGAGCGCCCCCGCCAGTTCGACGTCCGTCCCCGGCCACTTCCGCAGGAAGTACCGGTAGTTGGCCGTCTCGGTCCGTCTGTTCGCGGCGACGCTACGCACGTGGGGCAGGTGTATGCCGAGGAAGTCACGGCCCATGACGATCGGCGTGGCGGTCCGGCACACCCGGTAGGCCCACTCCAGGTCCTCCACGCCGTAACCGTGGAACCCGGGGTCGAAGAGCAGGTCATGGCGGGTGACCAGGACTCGGGGCAGGGCTACCAGCGCGGTCCAGGCGAAAGACCAGGGAATGACGTGCCGGGCGGCGAGGCGCGGATCCGCCTGGACGGGATCGCCGGCCCCCAGGTCGTCGAGAACCTTCCGGTAGTGCTCGTACGGCTTGACCTCCACCTCGACGACGTCGCCGGTGTTGTTGTCGTAGTCGATCATCTGGCCGACCACGCACACCTGCTGCCCGTATGCGAAGTGCTGGTCGTAGAGGTTCTCCAGGCACCACGACGGCAGCGCCATGTCGACGTCCATGAGCACCAGCACGTCGCCGGCCGCCTGCCGGATGGCGAGGTTCCGGGCATACCCGACCTGCCATGGTCGTGACGCGAGCACCGAGACGAGAGTGAGCCGGTCGGCGTACTCGCGGCACAGCGCCAGATACTCGTCGTCGAGCTCCAGCACGCCGACGACGACCTCGAACTCGCCCGCGTCGAGGGTCTGGTCCGCCAGGGCCGCGAGCGCGATCCGCAGGTTGTCCAGTCGGTTCCGGTACGGGATGACGACGCTGATCTTCGGGTCAACCATCACCGTCTCCAGGGGTCAGCAGGACCTTGCAGCTCGCCTCGTCGGTCGATCCCATCGCCTGGCCGGCGATGTCACAGCCCAGCGCCGCGAAGCCCTTCCGGTGGTCGTCCAGAGGCAGGACGTGGGTCACCAGGCGCCCGGTCGGGATCCGGCCGGAGGTGACGAGATGGAACGCCTCGACGAACGAGCCGTGCAGGGAGTCGATCGAACCGATGACGGAGAGGCTGCGGTCGGCCAGCAGCATCGTGTCGATCGACGCCCGCTGCCGCTTCAGGCCGATGGACATGAACGTGCCGCCGCAGGCCAGCTCCGGAAAGAGCGGCTCCAGCATGACCGAGGTGGTGTCCACGACGACGTCCAGCGGGGCCTTCGGGTCGCCGAAGAACGCCGACCGCGCCTCGTCGAGTGAGGCGTACGCCCGGGTGCCGGTGGGAAGCCGGTCCCGCGCGAACTCCAGCCGGGCCGGTGAGCGTTCGACGACGACCGGTGTCAGGCCGCTCAGCGAGAGCGCCCAGGCGTACAGCAGACCGAGGGGACCGGCGCCGAACACGTAGGTGAACGCGGACAGCGACGGCGGTCGGATCTTCCGGACGCCGGCCAGGACGCAGCTGAGCGGTTCGGTCAGCGCTGCGGCCTCCAGGCTGATGTGGTCCGGTACGACGTGGACGAACGCGGACGTGGTGCGGTACCGGCCGGCGAATGCGCCGTCGTAACTCACCCCGCTCTCGGTGCCGTGCTTGTTGACGCAGTGGTTGATCCGTTGGGTCCGGCACATACGGCAGCGGCCACAGAATGGCGTCGGGTTGATGACCACCCGGTCCCCGACCCTGACTTCGGTCACGGCCGGGCCGATCTCGGCCACGACGCCGCTGGCCTCGTGCCCGAGGGTCACGCCGGGGACGGCCACCGGATAGGTGCCCGAGACGATGCCGAGGTCGGTGCCGCAGATTCCGCAGAACTTCACCTCGACCACCACGTCGTCGTCGCCGACCACGTGCAGGTCGGGCACCTCGCGGAGCTCGACGTTCCACGGACCGAGGTACGTCAGTGCTCTCATGACTGGAGGATCTCCTTCTCGTACGCGCGCAGGGCGTCGCTGAGGCGGACGAGGAGTTCGCCCACCTCGTCCTCGGTGATGATCAGCGGGGGGCGGACCTTGACTGTCCTGCCGAATCCGTATCGGCTGCCGCGCAGGATCAACCCATGCCGTTTCGCCACCTCGATGAAGGTCCGCACGTCGAGACTGGTGGGCAGGTCGAAGGCCTGCATCAGGCCGACCCCCCGGACGTTCGACATGCAACGGAACCGGCGGGAGAGGTCGCCGAGCCCGCGCAGCAGCGGCGTCGAGACGGCGACCACGTTGGCCAGCACGTCGTGGTTCCTGATGTATCTGATCGTCTCCTCCAGAGCGACCAGGGCGAGCGGGTTCGCCCCGGAGGTGGTGGAGTGTTCCCAGGGTTCGAGCACGTCAAGGTCCGGGCGCATGAGCACGCCGGCGACGGGGATGCCTACTCCGCCGGCCCCCTTGGCGAAGGTGATGAGGTCCGGCCGCAGGTCCGCGGCGAATCCGGTGGAGGCGAAGAACGACCCAGTTCGGCCGAAGCCGGTCTGCACCTCGTCGGCGATGATGAGGACGCCCAGCTTGTCGCAGGACTCCCGGACGGCGGCGAACCAGCCGTCGGGCGGCACGATGTTGCCGCCGTTGCCGAGCACCGGCTCGACGATCAGGGCGGCCACCCGGCCGCTGGAGGCGTACTCGACGAAGTCCTCCAATCGCTGCGCGCAGAGCATGCCGCAGCGGTCGGGGGTCTGGGCGTAGAAGCAGTTCGCGCAGTCGGGCGCGGGGATCTTGACGGAGTTGGTGAAGGGGAGCGAGAAGCTCCGGTGCCGGAATGCGTTCCCGGACACGCCGGTCGACCCCACGGTCTGACCGTGATGCGACAGGAACAGCGAGAAGATGTCGGTCTTACCGGTGGCCTTCTGCGCGATCCGGATCGCGCCCTCGTTGGCGCCGGATCCGGTCACGTCTCGGAACCAGAAGGACTTGATGTGGGCCGGAAGGAACTCCCGCATCGACTCGAAGATGTCTGCCGACTTGCTTCTCGTGAAGTCCGAGGAGAGGTGGGAGCAGCGGTCCAGTTGCTCGTGTAGGGCTGCTATGACCTCCTTCGCGGAATACCCCAGGGAAAGGTTGAACGTTCCTGAGGCGCAGTCGATGTATCGCGTTCCCTGGGCATGCAGGTAGATTCCCTGGCCCACGTATCCACTTAATGCTGTCGATGGCGTCTGAGTCACCGCAGAAGTCATTGGTCGCTCCTTTCGTGTCGAGGCGGCGGACGCGGCCGTGAGGCGGGCCGGTCTGCGCCGCCACTGAGCTGCGGCTCCGTGTATCCGCAGCTCACCTGACCTGTGAGGCCGCAGGTCAGGTGCGGTGTGGCCGTCTCGGGTGGTCGGCTGGAGCGAGGGCTCGGTCGAGGCCGGTCGACCTTGCCTCCGCACTCCAGATTGATTCACCCGCGTGTTGCCTCCGGTTTGCCGGCCGCAGTTGGAAGCGCTCCCATGGGTGCCATTAGATTGCGCTTCCGCCGAATGGGTGTCAAGGCGTATATCGGCCGAGCCGGTGCCCGGAGTGGCCTTGGGCAGTAGTTATGTCGCCAAGGAAAGGCATGTGTCATGGGTCACGTGAGTGGTGTGCGGACGCTCGCGTTCCTGGATTTGTCCGCGCGCTGTTCCCGCATGTTTCTCGCGGGTTGATCAGACATTTCCGCCCCGAGAACGAATTGTTTCGGCGAATGGCTAAAATGTGGCCTGACTGCTGGTGCGGCATGAGGTGCCGTAAACCCGTCGATATGTTTCACGATCATGGCCGGTCGAAACCGGGGCGATCCGGGCGTGGCCGTCGCCAGGCATGCCGACCGGCGGTACTCGGCGACCGGAGTTGAGGGGTTGGTTGCTTCCGGGCTGGCCCGCTGGGGGCGGCGCGGAGTCCGCTGACCGGCCGGTCAGCGAGCACAGGGCGGGGCGTACGGTACGTTCGGCAGGTACTTCTCCCACTCCCCCCGACTGATGTCGTCACCGGTCGTGGCGCATACATACGCCGCCACCTGCTCGGGGTCGACGTTCCACAACCGGGCCGTCCGGTCCGCGCCGCCGGTCACGAGGACCGGATCCTTGCTCTCGAAGGCCACCACGTAGATGGGCACGCGTCCGTAGGCACACGACGAGGACGAGGAAGCGTACGAGTCGTACGTCTCCGACAACGACGCGGGACGCCGGCAGCCTTCCGCCTCTCGCGGCCGGGTCTGGTTTCCGATCCACCGTGAGGACCGCAACCCGCCAGAGCCGGCGAGTCCACGGGCGCTGACCCAACATCGGGGCTACAGGAGCGCCTGCCGGTCGGCCCAGTCACGCGCCGCGGCCGCGATTGCTTCCGGCTGGTCCTCGGGCGCGTGGTGGCCGGCGGGGCCGAGGTGTTCGATGTCGAGTCCGGCAATGTTGGTCGCACACCGGACGACCAGTTCGGGTTCCATCATCGCCCCTGGGCCGGGGTCCCGACCTCACCTATGCCCCAGCCGCCATTGCTGCGCGTTACCACGCCGCGGCGTTGATGACCGACCGCTTCGTCCACCACACCGCAGTCATCTCCCTCGAGGGCGACAGCTACCGACTCAAAGACAGCGAACCTCGGCCGCGTCCCCCGCACCCCCATGGCCCGTTGCTTGACCCGGGCCGCCGGCTGCCCGCACTTCGGGCAGTATCGCGCCTGCTCTCATCCGGTGGAACAGTCCACCACCGGGTCACCGGTAGTGTCCGGCTAGACCCGCTCGACCACCAGGCGGTCGAACCAGCAGCGGGCATGCGGCCTGGAGCGGGGTGCCGACGGAGGTTCGATCGCCAAGTGAGTCTCATCCAGTTGCCGGTGCACCTCGAAGGAGGGCAACCATGTCCAGTGACCGTCTCATGCGCATCCACAGCGCCGAGTTCCAGGCCATGGCCGAGAGGGTCCTGCGGGTCACCGAACTCACCTCCCGCCTGAACGTCCTACCTTTCGAGGACGAAGAGGGCAAGGCGGAACTGTTCGAACAGATCCTCGGCCGGCCGCTGCCGGCGAGGGTCACGATCTATCCGCCCTTCTACACGGACCACGGCCTTCACCTGGACCTCGCGGAGCGCGTGTTCATCAACCAGAACTGCACGTTCCTGGACTACGCCGGCATCCGGCTCGGCGAACGCGTGATGGTCGGCCCGAAGGCCACCTTCATCACCGTCGGTCACCCGGTCGATCCTGAGGATCGACGGGGGTGGCTGAGCGGCGCACCCATCGACGTGGCGGAGAACGTATGGATCGGCGCAGGTGCCACGATCCTGCCCGGCGTCAGCATTGGCCGCGATGCCGTGGTCGCCGCGGGCGCGGTCGTGGCCGATGACGTTCCGCCGGCAAGCCTGGTGACCGGCAGTAAGGCCACCCTGCGTCGGCGGTGGTGACGAACTCTTCGGGGTCACCGACTCCAACCCGATCCAGGGTTCCACCGTGTGGATCTTCCTGCGCGCCCCCGATTCGGTGGGTGGCCGCGGGGCCGCCCTGGCCCGCCGCCGGCCACCCACCGCAACCTGACAACCAGCCCTTCTCGGCTAGCGGGCGGCCGCCTCCAGCAGTTCCAGCGCCAACTGCCGCAGCTCAGGTCCAGCCTTCTCCGGGCTCCCGGTGTCGAACGGCGGATCCGGGTCGTACTCGACGGCGAGCTGTAGGGCCTGCGCCACCCGATCGCCGGCCAGCTTGGCTGCCAGGTGCAGTGCCATGTCGATGCCCGCGGAGACACCCGCCGCAGTGATGATCTTGCCGGACTCGACGAACCGGCCAGGAGTGATGACCGCCCCGAACGTTGCCTCCAGGTAGGAGCGTGACGCCCAGTACGTGGTGGCCGGCACCCCGCGCAGCAGGCCCGCCGCACCGAGGATCAGGGTGCCGGTACAGACCGAGGCGGTCCACGTCGTCCGCCGGTGCATGCGCCGTACCCAGTCGACGATCTCGGCGTCGCCCATTGCCGCGATCACGCCGCGATTGCCGGCACCGGGCACGAGCAGCACATCCGCGTGCCGGACCTGGTGCAGCGCCCGGTCGGCCACCAGTCCCAACACGCCGGTGTCGGTGCGCAACTCACCGGCCCGCTTGGCCACCGTCACCACCTCGGCGTCCGGCACCCGGCACAACACCTCGTACGGGCCCACCGCGTCCAATGCCGTCAACCCGTCGTACAACAGGATCACGATGCGCGGACCCTTAGCCCGCTCCGACTGGCGACGGTCCGCGACCGCCGGGACCGCCACCCCGGTCGCGCCCAGTCCCGCTCCCACGGCACCGGCCGCCGCTGCCCGCAGCACCGCCCGCCGCCCACCATCCACACTCGCCACCACTGAGCCCCATTCTCCGGCAACACCTTCTGCGGTTAGTCGGTCCGGAACTCGGGCCAGTTCCCGACCGTGCCACAGAGGTCGAGGACCAGTCGTGGCGGGGAGACGCAGGGTGGTCACGGCAGCGAGGGCTCGTGGACGACGCGATCGGACACCGTGGGCGGGATCGGCACGCCCGCCGGGATCAGGCGTGCGGCCTCCGTCATCGGGGCCAGACCGAGGTCGGCCAGGGCCGTCACGCCGGTTGCGGCATGGTCACCATCGGTGAGCGCGAGCGTCCGTGCCCACTGGTAGCGGCAGCCGGCGGCGCGGAACGCCGCCGCGGCGAGCATCCGGTCCCGGTCGCCGTCGAGCAGGGCCTCTGCCCGCTCCAGGTGGGCGCCGGCGATCGGATTGCCGGCCACGATCGCCCGGGCGGCGGCGATCCAATGGCGTGCTTCTGGGTTCACGGTGAGCGCGGCTGCCTCGGCACGCAGCGCGAGGTACCAGTGCCGCCACACCCAGACGACCCGCTCGTCCATCTCCTCGGGCTCGGCCAGCAGCCCCGCCAAGGCCCGCTCGGCCAGACCGTGGTGAAGCAGCACGATCGCGTCGAACACCCTGTTGTAGCCGGCCTTCTGCTCTGGTGCCGTCTCGAGTCCGTCGACGATGGCCAGCCACTCGGCTCTCGCCCCGTCGTCACCACGCAGGCCGTGGACCATAGCCACCGCGGCCGCCGCCATAGCGAGGTGGGGTGCGTGCCGGCTCCCGGAGCGTTCCCACGCGTCGAGGAACCGCCTGCTGCTGGCGAGCACCTCGTCGACGTTGCCGATCAGCGCATCCGCCACCAGCAGCCGGGACGTGGCGAAGTCACCCCGTTCGGCCAGTAGCGGCAAGTCGCGGAGCTGCTCGCCCCACCGGCGTGCCCCCGCCAGGTCGCCCACCCCGACGCAGGTCTCGGCCGCCTCGGAAAGCGCGTTCGCCCGCTCGTGCGCGCTGGCGGGCGTCACCGGCCCGGCGGCGAGCAGCTCGACTCGCCGACGGGTCGCGTCCGTGGTGGCGAAGGTGTCGCCCGCCCAGCACAGGGCAGCGGTGAGCGCGTCGAGCGCCGCGCTCTGGGCCAGCGGATCCCCGGTCCGGTCGGCCAGGTCGACTGCCCGCTGGGCCAGCGCGACCGCCTCCGGTACGGCCGTTTCCGGCTCGACCCGGTCGGAATCGACGGCGTCCGTGCGAACCCGCCACCGCTGCGGCGGACCGGAGTGCAGACTCCGCGGCGGCCGGGTCGCCGGTGAGCGATGCCGCCTGCTCGTACCGCTGCTGCGCCTCGCCGACCAGATTCCTGGTGAAGGTCAGCTGAGCCAGGGACAGTGCCAACCCGCAGGCATCGGCGCGGTGATCGGGCTCGTCGGCCGCCCAGTGGAGGGCGGCCCGGATGTCGTCGGCCGCCGCGTCGAACGTGGCCCGCCACCCACCGGTGCCCGGCGGGGTGATCCGCACCAGCTCGGTGGCGGTCGCCAGGCACCAGCCCAGGTGGCGAGAACGGACATCGACGAGCTCGCCGGCGTGGGTCAGCTGCTCCACTCCGTACTGGCGGATGGTCTCGACCGTGCGATAACGGGTACCTCCGGCGGACGGTGTCGCCGTCAGCAGGCTCTGTTCGGCGAGGCGGGCCAGCCCGTCCATCACCGCGGCCGGTTCGAGCGGTGCGAACCCGGCGACCTGCCCGGCGGCGTCTACCGTGAACGGAGCCACGAACACCGCGATGCGACGCAGCAGCGTACGGTCGGCCGGCTCGAGCAGGGCGTGGCTCCAGTCCAACATGGCCCGTACCGACCGGTGCCGGTCGGTTGCCCGGGCGCCGCCGGTCAACAGCCGCAGTTGGTCGGAGAGCACGTTGGCGAGGCCGTCCAGGCCGAGCGTGGGCAACCGGGCGGCCGCCAGCTCGATCGCGAGCGCCACGCCGTCCGGGCCACGGCAGATCTCGGCGGCCTGGTCGCGCTGCTCCGGCGCCACCGTCGCGCCCACCGCCGCCGCCCGGTCGAGGAACAGGGCGACCGCGTCCGAGTCGCTGTCGCCGGCGAGTGACAGCGGCGGGATGGGATGGACACGTTCGAACGGCACCATCAACCGGGCCCGGCTGGTGGCGAGCACCGTGACCCGCGGGCAGCCGGCGAGCAGCCGCTCCAAGAACGGCGCGACGCCGTCTCGTACATGCTCACAGTTGTCCAGCACGAGCAGGGCGTGCCGGTCGGCCAGCGCGACGATCACCGACTCGTCCACGCCACGACCCTGCTGCTCGCCGATGCCGACAGCCCCGGCCACCGCCGCTCCGACCATCGCGGGGTCGGTCACCGGGACCCGATCGACGAACCACACTCCGTCGGCGAAGTCGCTGGCCACCTCCGCCGCGGCCGCCAGCGCCAACCGGGTCTTCCCCACCCCTCCCGGGCCGACCGCGCTCACCTGCCGGTGCGCGGTGACCGCCTCGGCCAGCGCCGCCCGCTCTCGTGCCCGGCCGACGAACGAGGTCACCGGCGCCGGCAGTCCCGGGGCGACCCTGCCCCCGCGTGCCGCCCGGCTCCAATCTGCCGCGAGCTGCGCGAGCCCTCGCCGATCCGACGCACCGAGTTTGCGCAGCAGCGAGGACACGTGCGTCTCGACGGTGCGTACGGAGATGAACAGGCGGGGCCGATCTCCGCATTGCTGAGGTGCTCCCCGAGCAGGGACAGCACCTCAGCCTCCCGGACCGAGATCCCTCCCTGAGTCACCACGGGCTTCATCCTGCCCTACCGGTGGTCGGCTCCGTGGTGGTCCCCGTGGTCGCCACGGATGTGTCCCCGGTCTGTGCTGGGAGAGGCTCTACCCGTGGTCGTCACCGGCCACGTACCGAGCAGATTCCCAACTCGGATGACCCGCCAGCCTCAGGAGCGATCATGACGAACTCTTCCACCCAGGGGATCAAGACCGTGCTGCATCCCGTCTCCGACCTGGCGGCGGCCAAGGCGGTCTATGCCGCCCTGCTCGGGGTCGCGCCGCAGACCGACAGTTCCTACTACGTCGGCTTCGAGGCCGAGGGTCAGCAGATCGGACTGGTTCCGGGCGGTGGACCGCAGGGGATGACCTCACCGGTGACCTACTGGCACGTGCCGGACATCGAGGCGAAGCTGGCCGAGGTGACCGCCGCGGGCGCCACCGTCAAGGAGCCCGTGCGCGATGTCGGTGGTGGCCGCCTGGTGGCTACCGTCGCCGACCTCGACGGCAACATCCTCGGACTGCTCCAGGACGAATGACAGCGGCCCCTCGCGCTCGGTGCTCGGCGTCAGCACGTCGCCGAGCATCGGCCGGGTCGGTCACCACCACCAACGTGCCCGTGGACAGCCGTCGGGCCTCGCCACCGCCGGACGGACAGCGAACCCGGCCGGTTGGAATTGGATAGCAACCAGTAGGAGAGGGATTCCATGAAGGACGCGAAGAAGCCCGTCAAGAACGCCACCGCGACCGGCCGGGCGTACGAGGGATTCAGCGACGAGGAACGCGCCGCGATGAAGGAGCACGCCGAGGAGCTGAAGGCGGCCACGCGGCGGGGCCCGCGCGCGGCCAAGGCGGACGGGGAACGGGACGTGCTCGCGAAGATCGCCGAGATGCCCGAGACGGACCGGGTCATGGCCGAGCGGCTGCACGCCATCATCAGAGCCACCGCGCCGGTCCTGTCTCCGAAACTGTGGTACGGGATGCCGGCGTACGCCAAGGACGGCAAGGTCGTCTGCTTCTTCCAGAGCGCCCAGAAGTTCAAGTCGAGGTACGCGACGCTCGGCTTCAACGACACCGCGAACCTCGACGAGGGCACCATGTGGCCGACCGCCTTCGCCCTGACGCGGTTGACCCCCGCCGACGAGGCGAGGATCGCCGGGCTCGTAGAGCGAGCGGTGAGCTGTGCTCACCCGGCCCGTTGAGCAGGTGTGCGTTCTGGTACGGCGAGAGGGCGCTGATGTCTGTCATCACCGACAGGTCACCGGCGCCCTTCGGGCTCATCGCCGGAGGCGTGGTCGGCCTCTCGACGGCAGCCGCCTTCTTCCCGGCACGACCGGCAATCTATCTTGCCATGGACAAGATGATTCTCGCCTGGAATCTTTACAGCGGCTAGTCTCGCACCGGAGGGCGGATCATGGCTCCCCTGATCTCACTGCTGCTCGGCTTCGGCGCCGCCCGTCTGGCCGGCCTGCTCGGCGTGGCCGGTCTGGACGGCTGGCACCCCGCGCTGCGGGTCGGCCTCGCGTTGATGTTCGTCGTCACCGGCGTGGCCCACTTCGTTCCGTCGTTCCGCGGCGACCTGATCGCGATGGTGCCGCCGCCGCTGCCCCGCCCCGACCTACTGGTCACCGCGACCGGCATCCTGGAGTTCGCGGGTGCCGCCGGCCTGTTGGTTCCGACGACCGCGCGGTGGGCCGCCGCCGGGCTGGCGCTGCTCATGGTCGCCATGTTCCCGGCCAACATCCACGCCGCCCGGCGCAAGCTCACCCTTGGCGGCGAACCGGCCACCCCGCTGGGCTTGCGAAGCGTGGAGCAGGTGCTCTTCATCGCCCTGGCGGTGGCCGTCGTCGCGGGCTGAACCACAGCGCGGCCGGTGGGCGTTGAGTCGGGCTGCCTGACGGGTCAGGTGGTCGCGTTCGGCGAGGTTGGGTGCCTCGTGGGCCGCTTCGGCGTACAGCCGTGCCGCCCTGACCAGGTCGCCGTCGCGCTCGTGGAGGTACGCCGCCGCCGCGGTGTGGCGGGGCACTCCTCGATGCTGGTACGACCCATTCTGGTCACGTTCACCACGGGGACGGCGCAAGCTACCGGATCTCGACATCCCTGGAACACCTTCGGCAAAGGCGTACGCGAGCGGCGGGATACGCGGCCGGCCGGTCCTTCCCGGAGAAGCTTCGGCTTGCCCCGTCGCTCGGCGGCACGAGACCCTGGTCCTGCATCCGGCGAGCACATCCCACCTTCAGCTCGGCGCCGGCGGACTGAGCGCCGTCGGCATCAGCGCCGGCGCCATCCGCATCTCGGTCGGCATCGAAGACGTGGACGACCTGCGGCCCATCGACGCCGGGCGTTGTCCACGGTGTGGGGCTGGTACGAGACGAGACCTCCGGCGAGGTGCGAGGTGCTGACGCCCACCACCAAACCGGAGGTCCCAGGGCCCACCGTAACGCCCGACTGACCGTGCTCGGCCGGTGGTCGTCCGAAACCGTTTCACGAGGGACTCAAGCGATCGCCTCCTGGCCCTCGCGTACCACGAACTCGCCGGTGCCGATGGTGCCGAACTGAGCCTGACGCAGGACGAGCGACAGCGCGCCGGCACCCTTGTTGAGCGTCTGCGACTCGGTGATCCGGTACGTCGCGGGGATACCGCCGTCGGCGAACAGGCGTTTGCCTTCACCGACGAAGACCGGTACCTGTAGCAACCGATAGGTGTCGACCAGCCCGGCGTCGTGCAGGGCGCGTGCCAACTGCCAGCTCCCGTGCACCTGCAGCTCACCACCCGGCTGCTCCTTGACACGCCGCACCTGTTCGATGATGTCGCCGCGTAGGACCGTGGTGTTCCCCCACGCCGCGTCACTGTCGGACAGGGTATTGCTGACGACGTACTTCCGTCCCCTGTTGAGAACCGTGGCCACGAGGTTGTGAGGATCGGTCACCTGTTGCCAGTACCTGCGCATCACCTCGAAGGTGGTGCGGCCCAGGAGGATGGCGTCGGCCTTGGCCATCCATCCCTCAACGGGGCTGAGCTGGCCGGCGTCGCTGTGCGGCACGAGCCAGCCACCTCGCTCGAAGGTGTTGCGGGAGTCCTCCTCGGCGCCGGCCGGGCCCTGCATGACGCCGTCGAGACTGATGAAGGCATGAACGATGAGTTCCATGACTCTCTCCTGACATGTACACGATCAGTGACGCATTGCTTTGCGTGCACGCGGGAAGGCATCAAGAACGCCTACGGCTCCCATCGTCGCGTACGACGTGACGGTGGGAGGGCGGATGCCGGAACGCGCCGAGATCGAGGTGCTGCTCATCCTCGTCGGAGCCGTAACCTCGGGATCGCGCCCGCCGGCCACCGCCAGATCATCGAGCGGGACAGCGGCTTGGTGGGCGGGTCGATCGGTCTGTTCTGGCCGCCCATCGACGGCGCGCTGGAAATCCGGTACGGCGTCGTGCTCTCCCGGTGTGGCCGCGGCCATGCCCCCGAGGCCGTACGTGCCCTGTCCGAACGCGCCTTCACCGCACCGGGCGTCGACGGCGTCTACGCCAACGTGGACCTGTCGAACCCTGCCTCGGTCCGGGTTCTGGAGAAGGTTGGTTTCCAGCGGACGCGCACCGAGCAGGACATCGCGCGGTACCGCGTCGTACCACCCGCCCGGCAGTGACCGCCTGAGGGGGTCGGCACCGGTTCACCGCTGCCGACCCCCTCATCGCCGCCCGGGGATGTTCACCCTGGCGCAGATCTCGCGGTTCCTCGTCGCGATCCCCGGCGACGCCGAGTTGCGCGAGCGGATGGCGCAGAAGGCCGAAGCGTTGGAGCAGGACCTCGCCCGGCTCACCCGCATGCGAGACAGCCTCCGGCACGCCTCCGCCACGCCTCCGCCTGCACCCACACTCCACTCATCGAGTGTCCCGGGTTCAAGCCCCGTATCCGGGACGGGAACGCCGTGCCGACCACGTACCCGGGGTCGTCGCAACCGGTGGTCGCGACCACTGCGGGTAGTTCCCACTGAGGGGTGGCCGACGAGATTGGCCGCTGTGCGATCACGACCACCGGCCCCGGTCCCGGGCGTCCAGCTTTCGTCGCGCTCGCACACACCTCGACCCCGGGTGCTGCCCACCGCCGGCCCCTCGTTCCCAGCGCGATCGTCGGGAGTCTCTTCGTCGTATTCGACCACGGCGTGGACGGCTACGCGGGTCGCTGTAGGCACCGGAGGGGTGGGCCGACCACGGTCGGGATGACCGTGGTCGGCGATGGCGGTGCGACGAGACCGGGACTCGAACAGAGCCCACCCCCCCGGCGTTCTCAGTGGCGAGCCGGATCCCCACCCACCGTCACGCTCGGCGGCAGGTGGGACACGGCTGCCGCCGGGTGACCGGTCGTCGGTTCCACGAACCCGGCGAACATCTCGGCGCATCGCTGCTGGTGCAGGTCGAGGTCGGGTCCGAACAGCTCACGGATGCCGGTGAAAGCGCGGCCGAACCCTTCGGCGTCCTCCTCGTCCACGAGTCGGGCCAGGTCGCGTAGTCCGGCCGCCAGTGCCGCCCGGGCCGACGGGGCACAGGGGTTGGCCGCCTGCACGTCCCAGTACACCTCCGGGCTGTTCGACAGCAGCCGGGCCAGCAGCGCCAGCATGGTCCGGTGCGGCGGTGGCGCGGTCGCCGAAAGCGTCCCGACGGGCACCTGCAGGGACTGGAGCGCCAGCCCGAAGGCCAGCACGGCGGCGTGGGTCAGCGCCTGGCTGGCGGCCACGACCCGATCGTGCTCGGCCGCCGTCATCGCGACCACCCGCGCGCCCCAGTCGGCGAGCACGCCCACGAGCGAGTCGGCCCGCGCGCCGCCCTGTGGGACGACGGCGACCACCGGTCGCCCGGACATGCCCAGCGCGGGGGAGAACATCGGGTTGAGGCTGACGAACTGCCGGCCGGCGGGCGCGACGGCGGTCACCCTGCTCTTGACCGACGACGTGTCCGCCAACAGGGCGTCGGCGGGCATGGCTGCGGACACCTTCGGCAGCACCGCGCACACCACCGGCTCCGGCAGGGCGAGCACGACCAGGTCGGCGGCACCGACCACCTCGGTGAGCGCGGTCGACGGCGCGGCGATGTCGGCCACCAGGTGCGTCCATCGGGAACGGCCGGCTTCACGCCGGCCGACCGGCTCGGCCACGAGATCGACCACGGTGACGTCCGCGCCGTCGCGCCACAGCGACTCCGCCATCATGCTGCCCACAGCACCCGCGCCACCCACCACGACGCAACGTCGCAGCCCGGACGGGATCATGACCGGTTGTCCGCGGCGCTCAGTTGTTCCGCCACCGCGGGTTTGCCGGCCACCGCCACCAGCGCGTTGATCATGGCACGCGACTTGATTGCCGTCTCCTGGAACTCCTCGTCCGGATCGGACAGTGACACGATCGCCCCGCCCACCCCGAACGACACGCCGTCGGGGGTGCTGACCAGCGTACGGATGACGATGCTCAGGTCGGCCGCCCCACTCAGCGAGAACCAGCCCAGTGACCCGGAGTAGACCCCGCGCGGACCCTCCTCCAGCCGGTCGATGATCTCCATCGTGCGCACCTTGGGCGCTCCGGTCATCGAACCGCCCGGAAAGGCCGCCCGGACACAGCTCACGGCCGTTTCGCCGGGGCGTAGCCGGCCCCGGATGGTGGACACGAGCTGATGCACCGACGAGTAGGTCTCGACGTGGAACAGGCGCGGAACGTGTACCGAACCGACCTCGCAGACCCGGTTCAGGTCGTTGCGGACCAGGTCGACGATCATGAGGTTCTCCGCCCGGTCCTTTTCCTGCCCGAGCATCTCCAGCCGCAGCCGTTCGTCCTCGTCCGGCGTCGCGCCGCGCGGCCGGGTGCCCTTGATCGGCTTCGACTCCACGACCCGGTCGGCACCGATCGACAGGAACCGCTCCGGTGAGGCGCTGAGCACCGCCACGTGTGGAAAGTCCAGCAACGCCCCGTACGGCACCGGGCTGATCTGGCGCAGGTGCAGGTACGTCTCCAACGGGTCGACCGTCGTCGGCACCTCGGCCATGTTGGTCAGGCAGATCTCGTACGACTCGCCCTGGCGGATCTCCTCCAGGCAGGCGTCGATGCGCTTCAGGTACCCGTGCTTGCTGTGCCGCAGCTCGATTCCGAGCCCGGTGGCAGCGTCGGTGAACGTGCTGCCGTGGACGGGTGCCGTTTCGTCCAGTGTGAGCTGCTCCGGCAGGGTGGCGAGGCGGGCGGCGGTGTCCGACAGCCAGGACTCCGCCGGCCCGGGGTCGTCAGGCTGGGCCAGGGTGAGCAGGTACGACCGGTGCGTCCGGTGGTCCAGCGCCAGCATCCGATCGACGAACAGCAGGGCGGCGTCCGGTGTGCTGGCGTTGTGCGCCTGGTCTCCGCCGGCCTCCGCCTTCAGCTCGTAGCCGAGGTAGCCCACGTAGCCGAGGTTGAAGTCGAACGGCAGGTCCGGGTGCATGGGGATCGCCCGGGAACGCAGCTGGTCGTCGAGGTAGTCGAAGAAACGACCCCGCTCGCGACGCGTCGTCCCGCCCCGGCTGATGGTCAGCTCCTGCCTGTCGAGACGGTAGGTGAGGTACTCGGCGAGCGGGCCGGCGCCGTTGCCCAGGAAGGAGAAGCGGGACAGCCCGTCGATGACCTGCCCACTGTCCAGCCAGAACCCGTGCGGCCCGGCGGCGAAGAGCTCGCGGTAGGCCGTCGCGGGATCGGGGAGGAACGGCAGCTCCCGCACCAACAGCGCGTACGCGGCCTCGGTGGGCGCCGCAGTGTGTGCCGCCGGCAAGGGTTCCGTCCGCGGGCCGGGAACCGGTGCCGCCGCGGGAGAGGCATCCGGCCGACGTGTGCGGTGGGCCAGCGCCAGGTCGCGGAAGTTCGCCAGCAGCCCCCGCCCGTGCTCGCTGCTGATCGACTCCGGATGGAACTGCACGCCCCACACGGGCCGGGAGCGGTGCCGGACGGCCATCAGGAGGCCGTCGGCGGTCCGCGCGGTCTCCACCAGGTCGTCTGGTAGATCGGTGACCAGGAGTGAGTGGTAGCGCACCACGTCGATCGGCGACGGCAGCCCGGCGAACAGATCGGTGCCGTCGTGGTGGACCGCGGAGATCCGGCCGTGCATGGGCTCGGGGGCCAGACCGACCGCGCCGCCGTACAGGTGGCAGATTCCCTGGTGGCCGAGGCAGACACCGAGGATCGGAAGCTCGCTCTGCCTGATCACCCGGGCGCTGAGGCCGAAGTCTCGTTCCCGGTCGGGCCGGCCCGGCCCGGGTGAGATGACCACGGCGTCGAAGGCGGCGAGGTCCGCCATGGGGAGATCGGCGTCATTGGGCACGACCACCGGTGGCTCGCCGTTCACTTCGCCCAGTAGCTGGAAGAGGTTGTAGGTGAACGAGTCATAGTTGTCGACCAGCAGGGTACGCATGATGACCCCTCCCTTCCTCAGCGGTCCTGAGCTCCGATGACCATGTCCTCGATGCGACAGGTCTCGGCGATGATGAGGTCGTAGAGCCGGCGCATGAACTCCCGGTCGATGCCGTGCCGGTCCGCGAACGCGGCGGCGCGTTCCTGGACGATGCCGATGCGGTGCGGTTGCATCATCGGTACCGCGTGCGCGCGTTTGACGTGCCCGATCCGGACGCAGCAGGCGATTCGGGCCTGGAGCCGGTCCAGCAGTTCGGCGTCGATCCGGTCGAGCTCCGCGCGGAGCCTCTCCAGTTCCGGTGGCGGTGCCACCGGACCGCCGGGCGACCCGGTGATGGTGTCGTTGGTCACGTCCTACCTTCCGATCGGGGTGCCGTGGGTGAGCCTCGGCCGGCCGCGTCCACAGCGGAACGCAAGAGGCGCGATCGTGACTTCGCGGTATCGAGGTGCAGCTCACGAGCGATCGCAGCGATCAGACCAGAGTGGGTTGTTGACCGAAAGCGCCCGAAGCGCAGCTTGATCAAACCAACCAACTGATCAATCTGAATGGCGCGCAATGATTCTTCTGCACCAATAAATAGCGATTGCGAGGAATGTCGTTGTGTGGTTACACGTTGCCCTGTCTGGACTACTATCCGCAGTGGACGGCGTAGTGGAAGTTGCGCCATCGCGCCCGCCTCCGGCCCTGCCGCCATCCGACGGTGTATCGCGGCGCAGGTCGGGGCGCATCGCGGAGGCACGATGATCCGGGGGGACTAGGCATGGGCCGACCGGAGCGGCCGGTGGATCCTGCGGGTGGACCGATCGCGGCGTTCGCCCTCGATCTGAGGCGACTCAGGGAACAAGCCGGCAATCCGTCGTACCGGAAGCTGTCCGGGCGGGCGAACTTCTCGCCCTCGGTGCTGTCCGCCGCGGCCAGCGGCTTCAGCCTGCCCACCCTTCAGGTCACCCTCGCGCTGGTGGAGGCATGCGGTGGCGACCGGGAAGAATGGGCCCGACGCTGGCGGGAGGTTGCCGGGTGGGAACGACGCTCCCGATCCCGCCAGCGGCGCACGCCCGAGGCGTTCGCCGTCGGCGAGGACATCGCCTCCGAACACCGGCGGGTTGCGGAGGCCGCGCCGCTGATCCCGGCCCAGCTACCGGTCGGGCCACGGCACTTCGCGGGGCGGGGCGCCGAGCTGGCCAGACTGAGCGGCTTCGTCCTCGGCGGCGGCAACCGGACACCCTTGATGATCAGCGGCCCAGTCGGTGTCGGCAAGAGCGCCCTGGCCATCCGCTGGGGCCAGCAGCACGGTGCGCACTTCCGGGACGGGGTGCTGTATGCCGATCTGTCCCAGCAGATTGACGCGCGCGACATCGTCACGCACTTCCTCCAGACCCTCGGCTGCCACCGCGACCAGATCAACACCAGCGAGCAGCACCGGTCCGCCCTGTACCGGTCACTACTGGCCGACCGCCGGGTGCTGGTGCTGCTCGACAACGCCGTCGACGAGGCGCAGGTCCGCCCGCTGCTGGCCGGATCGTCCGGCAGCCAGGTCCTGGTCACCAGTCGCGACCGGCTGGCCGGGCTGGACGGCGTGGAACGCCTCGCCCTCGACGCCCTGCCGCTGGATCAGTCGCTCACGCTGATCGGAGCGGTCGTCGGGCCGGAGCAGGTGGCCGCCGAGTACGAGGCGGCCTGTCAGCTCGCCGAGCTCTGCGACCACCTGCCGCTGGCACTCTGGACGGCTGCCGGCTGTGTCGCGATGCGGCCGGGCTGGAGTCTCGGCTACGCCGTCGAGCAGCTCCGGGACAGGTCCCGCAGGTTGGCGCAGTTCGACTGTGGGGAGATGGCACTGGGCAGAAGGCTGCGTGACACGTACGCAACCCTGGATCCGCTGCCCGCCTCCGCCTGGCGGGTGATCTCGGCGACGCAGGGGTGCGAACCCGACGCCAAAACACTGGCCAGCAGGATGCGGCTGTCGTGGCACGGCGCCGAGGAGCTGTTGGAGTCCCTGGTCGACGTCGGTCTGCTGATCGGCACGCCAGTGCCCGGCAGCTACCGGATGCCCGTCCTGTTCCGGCTCTTCGCCGCCGACATGGCCGCGCAGCAGACGTTTCCGTTGCACTTCGGGCCCACCCCGATGGTGGCTCGGGCCGGCTGAGCCCGCCACCAACCCTCGGGGTGGGCCACCTCTCACTCCCCCGAGGGGGAGACCGCCGTTTCCTTCACCGGCACCCGGTCAGGCGCACCCGTCGCCACGACCTCCGCGTGCGGGGTACGGCCGAGCAGACGCTCGTTGACAGCGACCACCAGGGGGGACAGGAGCCCGGCGGCGGCCATGAAGATCAGGGCACTACGGCTGTCGAAGCGCTCGACCAGCCAGCCGGAGACGGCCACGCCGGCGGAGCTGCCGACCGCGATCGACGAGGCGATCCAGGCGAACCCCTCAGTGACCGAGGACTTCGGTACGACGTTGGACAGCACGGAGTAGATACCGATCAAGGTGGGCGTGATGGCAAGGCCCGCGATCACCGCGAACGGCACCATCCACCAGAAAGAGGCCGCGAAGATCAGGGGCAGCGTACCCACACCCAGCAGCACCGCCGTGCCCAGCAGGCGCCGGACCAGGGGGATGTTCCACGTGATGCCGCCGTAGACCAGGCCGGCGATCATGCCGCCGAGGATCGTCAGGCCGATCAGGATGCCGCCCAGACTCCGGTTGCCCTGCTCGTCGGCGAAGGCGACGAGAGCCACGTTGCTGGCCCCGAGCCAGGCGCCGAGCGCCAGGCAGACCAGCAGCAGCGCCCGGAGCCCCGGCTCGCTGATCGCGCCCCTGCGCGGGCCGGCGGGGACCGGTGCCAGTTCGGGTTGCGTGGAACGCTGCAGCGCGAGCGCGGTCCAGCCGACCAGCACCATGCCGAGGATGACCAGCATGCTGGCGGTCGGCGCGAGGTATCCCGCGAGCAGCGTGACGATGACCGGCCCGGTCAGGTAGATGATGTCGTCGATGAACGCCTCCAGGGCGTACGCCGTGGACTGCCGGGGTGTGCCGCCGACCAGGGCCGTCCACCGGGCACGTACCAGCGAGCCCAGGGGTAGCCCGGACGCGCCGAACACCGCGGCGGCGGCGAAGAGCGTCCACAGCGGGGCGCCCAGCCGGGTCAACAGGACCAGTGCGATCAGGCCGCCGGCATGGACGATCAACGCGGTGAAGATCAGCCAGCGTTGGCCGCGCCGGTCGGACAGGCGGCCCAGCGCCGGCACCGCGAACGCGTTGGAGAGGGTCACCACGGAGCCGATGGCGCCGGCGGTGGCGTACGAGCCGGTGGCGGCAAGCACCAGGAGCATGGCGGCCAGCGCCCGCATCGAGATGGGAAACCGGCCGATCAGGCCGGCGATGACGAAGCCGGGAGCACCGCGGATCTTCAGCAGTTCCCGGTACGCGCCCAGAGACTTGCCTATGCCAATCTTCACCGGCCGAATCCTTTCCTCGCCGCACACTTGTGGAATTTCCGCACGTCTGCGTCGAGTGGTCCGACGCGCGGCGCCGACAGTCGTGAGCTCCCGTCAGCTCGATGCCGGGTGGCTGCGCAGTGCGGCGACCGCCGCCGTGGCGGCTTTGTGTAGCAGTTCCTCAACGCGTACCTCGACGTTCTCGACCTTGGTCTCCCACAGGTGCGCCGGCCGTTCGTCCTGACTGGGGGAGCCGTCAGGATACAAACCGTTGACGCGTAGATCACGCTTGATGGCGCGAACCCGCTGGAGAAGTTGTTCCACCACCCGCTCCCGGGAGGTCACCGCCCGGGCGGTGCTGTAGAAGGCGTCGTAGAGAGCCACGTTCTCATCGGTGGCCTTGCCCAGGGCCAGGCCGTCATTCGCCCGCAGGAGCGAGTCGTCGCTCGGCACGAGTTTCGCGGCAACGGCCACATGCACCCGGTGGTTGGTCCGGCTCGCCTCGATCGTCCGGGCGACCTCCGCCGGGGCCGGTCGGCTCCGGTAGGCCGCCCGCAGCGCCTGCAGCTTCGCCATGACCGGGACGTAGTCAACAGCCCAGCGGCCGGAGAAGGAGCGGTGCTGGAGTGCCATCGCCGGGCGGATCAGCCGGGCGTAGGCCTCCCGGGTGGGCACCCCGGCGTAGATCAGCAGTGCCGAGTAGCCGTCGAGCAGCGCCGCGGCGTTACGGCAGGCGGTCGGCAGCTCCTCGCCGAGCACCAGGCCCAACTCGTCGTCGAGCAGTTGCCACAGCGCCGACGACGCCTGGTTGCCGATGATCCAGCGGAACCACAGGAGTTGGTCGGTCGAATCCGGCTCGGGATCCAGCGGAGCGTCGGCGTCGGCATCCAGCAGCGACTGCTGACGCAGCACCCCACTCATGTCCCCGCAGAGCCACCGCAGTCCGGGCGCGGGCAGCGTCAACGGCATCAGGCCGTACGGGTAGCCACCGAACTCCCATTCCGGCAGACGCCGTTCGGCGGTGGTGGGCAGCGTCACGGTCAGCGTCCCTCCTCGACTGGTGACAGCGGTGCGCGCAGGACGTACGAGAAGAGCACGCACATCAGCATGCGTTAATCTGTCACCAATAAGACCACTCGAATAATGTGCGCCGGGTCGTATCGGACGGCACTCGCGGCAATTTCGGTGCAAACCATCGGGAGCGTACAGCAGGGCCGGCGGGCGCGCCAAGACCTCAAGGGTTGGTGGGGCCGCCTGCCCGGTGCCGCCGCAGGCAGTCGTGGTGCGGTTGTTTGATTGGTCGGAAAGCCAATCAATTCCGATGATCGCGCGCCGGTGGGAATGATCGCGAAGGCCTTGACTCGACGCCAGGGGCCCCGTTATACACAGATGGCTCCGCCCGCCCCTCGGCAATTCCGGAGCCGCTGGTTGATCCGCTCACTGATTTTCGTCATCCATGGCGGGCGTCATATTACTGTTGGTCCGACGTCGGGCCTGGGCAGACCCGATGACACCGACGGTTCGGGGATTACGGGGGAGCAGAATGGTCACGACGGTTGTTCCGGAGGCGGTCCCGGCAGCCTCGGCGGGGGTCCGCCTCGCATCCGACCTGGACGTGCTGGGCGCGGAGGAGGTCGAGGCCCTCCGGGCGGCGAACTTCGCCCGTACCGTGGCAGCCGCCCGTGCGGTCGAGGCGGTCAGCGCCCGGTACCCGGAACTGGCCGAGGTGCGTACGCCGGCGGACCTGCCCCGAATGCCGATCCTGACCCCGGCGGCGCTGGCAGCCGGCTCGCCGCCCCGGTCGACCGAGTTTCTCCTCGGGCCGGACGGGGGCATGGTGCTGCGGTCCAGCGGCACCGCCGGCGAGGCCAAGACCATGTTCCACTCGTGGGAGTTCAAGCACCAGGTCGACACTCTCGGCATGCGGGGCCTGCGGGCCCTGTTGCCTGATCCGCCCCGGCGGCTGGCCAACTGCATGTACCCCGGCAACCTCAACGGTGCGTTCATGTTCGTGCTGGGGCTCGCCGAGCGGCTCGGTGCCCTGGCCTTCCCGCTGGGCAGCATCGCCCGCCCGGAGGAGACCGCCGCCGTCATCGCCGCACACCAGGTGGACACCATCGTCGCCAGCCCGGCCTACGGCACGGAGGTGCTCACCTGCACCCCCGCCGACCAGCTCCGGTCGCTGCGTCACTTCCTCTACCTGGGCGAGGCGATCGGCCAGGAGCGGGAACGGCTGGTTGCCGAGGCGCTGCCCGACGTCACCGTGCGATCGGTCGCGTACTCCACCAACGAGACCGGCCCGATCGGCTACCAGTGCGCACGGCAGTCGGGCGCCACCCACCACATCCACGAGGACGCGGTCATCGTGGAGGTGGTCGACCAGGAGACCGGGCGTCCGGTGCCCGACGGTGAGGTCGGCGAGCTGTTGATCACCCCGTTGAAGGACACCGGGATGGCGCTGTTCCGCTACCGGATCGGCGACCGGGCACGCATCGAGACGGCCCCGTGCGCCTGCGGCAGCGCGGCCCGGCTTCTCACCCTCATGGGACGCGCCGGTCAGTCCGCCACCATCGACGTCTGGACCATCTCGGCGGATCAGCTGCTCGCCGCACTGCGACCGCTGGGTGTCAGCGACATCAGTCAGTGTCAACTACAGATCCTGTGGGACTTCCCCCGGTACGCCGTACGGCTGCTGCTGGCTCCGTCGGTCCCGGCCGGCGCGACACCCGAGGCCTTCCTGGAGCAGGCTCGGGCGCACTTCCAACTGAACGCCGTCCTCACCGGGCGACGGAGCGCGAGCGTCACCGTCGAGTACGTCGACCTGGGCGCCTTCGCCCAGAACGAGCGGGGCAAGGTGCCCGTCTTCTACCAGCGGTTCTGAACGACCGAAGGGAGCAGGAGTGGGGCAATCTAGCGTCACGGCGGCCGAGCCCACAAACTGGGTGGCTGCGCGGATCAGCAAGACCTCCGACGTGCTGGACCGCGCCTTCGACCGCGGACTGACCGGGCACGTCATCGCCGAACGTGCCGGCAAGCGGGTGACCCTCGCCGACGGCAGCTCGGCCATCGAATTCGTGTCCTGCTCGTACCTCGGGCTGGAGCAGCATCCCGAACTGGTCGACGCGGCGCACGAGGCGCTGCGGCGCTTCGGGGTGCACTTCTCCATCGCGCGTAACCGCGCCCGACCGGTGTATCTCGCCGAACTGGAGCAACTGTTGGGGGAGATCTACCCGGGCAGCCGGGCGGTCGTGTTCGGCACGGTCAGCAGCACCCATCTCGGCACCCTCCCGCTGCTCGGCGCGGGCGCGCTGCCCGGCTACCCGATCGCCCCGGGGGGCGTGACGTTCTTGGTGGAGAAGACCGCGCACGCGTCCATGCAGGTCCTCAGGGGCATGCTCGAACAGCTCGGGCCGGTACGCCGGTTCGAACTCGGGGACCCGGACGGGCTGGCGCACGAGCTGCGGGAGGCCAGCGTCGCCGACCGGACGCCGGTGCTGCTGGTCGACGGGGTCGGGTCGATGGGCGGCCTGGTGGACGTTCGCCACCTGCACTCGGTGGTGGCCCCCTACGGCGGGATTCTCTACGTCGACGACGCCCACGGCACCTCGATCACCGGCCGGCACGGAGCCGGCTACGCGTTCGAGGCCTTCGGCGGCGCGCTGCCGCCGGGAGTGCTGATCACCGGCTCGTTGTCCAAGGCGTTCGGCGGGATCGGCGGGTTCGTCCTGGTCAGCGGCGACGCGGACATGCTGGTGCTGCGCAAGTTCGCCAACCCCCTGGTCTTCGGCCAGTCGGTGCCGGTGCCGATGCTCGCCGCGACGGTGGCCGCGGCGCGGCTGCACCTCAGCGGCGAGGTCGCACGCCGGCAGGAACAGCTCTGGGCCAACGCCGCCAGCTTCGACGCGTTGACCGGGGGCACCCTGGTCAACGCTGGCCTGCGGTGCCCCATCCGGGGTGTGCACTGTGACGACGAGGACAGCGCCTTCGCCCTCGCCGAGCGGCTCCGGGACGCCGGGATCCTGATCCTCCCCGCGTTCTATCCCACCGTGGCCGCCGGGACCGGCCTCCTGCGCTTCGCGTTGTCCAGCCTGCACGAGCCCGACCAGTTGGCCCTCGCGGCGCGGGTGCTGGGCCAGGACAGGTCCGAGTCGGGCCCGGTGTCTTCTTCCCCCTCTTCTGACTCCGAGAAGGTGAGCGATGTCGCTGCTTGCTGATGCCCTCCTCCCAGCCGACCTGCGGCTCACCCTGGCGCGAAACGAGCAACTCGGTGGTGGCAACGTCCTGCGTCACGCGATGGCGGTACACCCTCGGCCAGACGTCCCGTTCCTGCGGCTCGGCCGGCCGGTGGTCGACTCCACGGGGCAGGCGCGTGACGAACTGAGCCTGCGCGACCTCGATCGGCTCGCGCAGAGCTGGTCGGTGTGGTATCGGGAGCAGGGCGTGCGTCCGCGGGACCGGGTCGCCGTCTTCCTGGAGGACAGCTTCGCCTACGCGGTGCACTTCTACGCGCTGTCGCAGATCGGCGCGATCCCGGTCCTGATGAACAGCCGGATGTCGCGGCCCGTCGCAGCCGAGCACCTGCGCCGGACCGCCCCGGTCGGGATGTACACCGACCGGGCGCGCAGCGAGCGGCTCGGTGACGCGCTGTCCGGCCTGCGCTGGGTCCAGCTCGCCGAGGAACTGCCCGCGCCGCCCGCCGCGGCCCTGCCCGAGAATGCCTACTTCCGGCACGCGCCGGAGGACCCGGTGGTGATCCTGCACTCCTCGGGGACCACGGGGCAGCCCAAACCAGTGATCCAGACGCACGCCGGCAGCTTCGCCGGTCCGCGGTACCGGCTGGCGCACTTCACCGAGCAGCCTGGTTCGCTGATGCTGGCCGCCCAGCCGCAGTCGCACACCGGCTTCATCGGTTACAGCATGTACGCGATCCTGGCCGGCACACCGCTGGTGCCGTTGTTCGATCCGACCGGGCCCGAACTGGCCGCCGCCATCGCCAGGTACCAGCCGACGATGGTGCTCGCGTTCGCTCATGTCTATGCGGATCTGGCGGCGGAGCGCCTGGCGCCCGGCTCGGTCGACTCGGTCGACGGCTGGGTCAGCATGGCCGACGCGGTGCACGAGGGGCACATGCGCCGCATCCTGAGCCTGCGCAGCCCGCACCTGCCGCGAGCCGCCTTCTATGATCGCTTCGGCAGCACCGAGCTGGGCTGGGGGTTGATGGTGCGGATGCGTACCCTCGACACGCCCCGGCGGGATCGCTGCATGGGCACCCCGGATCCGCTGGCCGAGTTCGCGGTGCTGCGCGAGGACGGCACCCGGGCCGATGTCGGCGAGTACGGGCTCCTGGGGGTGCGCAGTCCCAGCCTGACCCCCGGCTACTGGAACGACTCGGACGCGACGGTCCGTAGCCGTCTGGCTGGCTACTGGCTCACGGGAGACGTCGGGTTCCAGGACGAGGAGAACCTGTTCTACCAGGTAGACCGGGCAGTCGACGTGGTACCCACCGCAGCTGGCACCGGTTACTCCGTCCTGATGGAGGAGGTCATCCTCGCCGAGTTGCCGGAGATCGTTGAATGCGCGGTGGTCGCGGCGCGATACGACGGCGAGCCGGTCGCCGTGGCGGTGGTTCGTCCGGATTCCGACGCCTCGAACGCCGAGGCCCCGGAACTGCTCAACCGGATCAACAAGCAACTCGTCGCCGCCGGCCAGCCTGCGGTGACCCTGCTCGAGGTCGCCCGTGGCGAGGCCGACCTGCCGGTCGGTTACACCGGCAAGGTGCTCAAGCGTCAGCTTCGCGAGAAGTACGCCGGTCCGGAGGCCTGGCATGGCGACGGTCGGATGATCGCTCGTGCCACCCCGGAGGGGGCCGTCCCCCTCGCCTCGGCCGCGCCCGAGCGGGTCGACACCGCCGCCGGCATCTGATGCCCGATGTCCGTCGGGCGGCGTGGTCACCCGCCCGACGGACCGGTCGCCCCGTTGGTGTAGGCCACCCCCGAGACACGTCGATTCCGATCGGTCGCGTAGCCGACCAGCGGCCCTCCTGCCCCGGCAGGCACCAGCACCACGGGTGGACGTGTAGGTCCTGACCGCCACCGTGGACGGCTGAGCTGGACGTCGGCCACACTGCCCGGCGCGGTCCACGATCCCACCACGACGCGCATCCACGGCCTGGTCGATGCCCTGGCCGGCAGGACCGTGCCGACGTTCGTGGACAAGGGCGACCAGGCCGCGAGCGCACCGTCTGGGCCCCGGGTGACATGTCGCCGCACCCGCCGCCCTGGCCAGAGTCGGTCGACGGCACCGCCCCAAGATCCGAGGCCTCGGTGAGCGCGCCGTTCCCACCCACCCCCGGGCAGGCGACATCGTGACCGCATCGGGGGACGGACCTGGAAGGGCCCGGCCCGGGTCAGGCTATGCGGTCACCCGGGCAGGCGACGCCGGTCGCGCGAGCCGTCCTCACCCGTCATGCCGCAGAAGGCATCCGCCGCCGACGACCAGTGTGGCTCAGTCTCGACATCATCGGTGACGCGCGTGCGTGGCCTCGCCGGTTAACGCCACGGCCACTCCCCGGTGGGAAAGAGCCCGTCCCCACGGGAATCCACGCCGTTGCAATAACTGTGTGGATGCAGGTTTCGATGGCGCCGGTGTTTCCCTCGAGCGGGCCGCAATCTGCGTTACGCAACCGGCATGTGACATTGGCATTAATTGGGTCAACTGTTTCTTGGTCGCGTCATTCGACTGTCGCCGGGCGGGCGGGTCGACTTGTTGATAGAAGTGATTGAAGCGCCCGATTGGCGCCGATCGCTCCTGCTGGCTCGGCTCGCTGCCTCGTTCCTGTTTGGATGGAATGTGGCCAGTCAGTTGTTTCGGTCCCGACTGCTGGTCCTCTGGCGGGTTTGCGGGAGAGCGCCACGCGATCTCGCTTTTGACCTTTCTGGTTGCCGGAAAGAAAATGTCGGTGATCCGTCATCGCGTTGGTATTCCGATCAATCCAGTCCGTTCAATATGCTGCGATAGCCCGAATGGAGCACCACGGACAAGGGAGAACCTCTTGAAACCCGCTCTGCAATGGTCCGCAATGGCCAGCCTGGCCCTCGCGCTGATCGTGACCGGCGCACCGGCCGTCGAGGCGAAGCCGTCCACGACCGACCGGAACGGCAACACGACCAGCGTCGCCCGCACCAGTGACGGTCGGGCGATCACCAACGAAGCCGTCGCGAAGGAGGTCGCCGCGTTCTGGACCCCGGAGCGCATGGCGAAGGCCGTCAACCTGGACTTCGCCAGGCCCGCCCGCTCCACCGAGTCGTCGCTCCGTGCGCCGAAGCCCGACGGACCGGTGGGCGCGGTCGCGCCGGTGAAGCCGAGCATCGCCAGCGGTGACGACGTCCGCGTCATGCTCAACGAGTCGCAGACCGTCGGCAAGGTCTACTTCACCACTCCCACCGGCGGGCTCGCCTCGTGCTCCGCCAGCACCGTTGCCAGCGGCAAGCGGCGCCTGGTCGTCACCGCCGGGCACTGCGTGCACCAGGGCCGCGGCGGCCAGTGGTACAGCAACTGGCAGTTCGTCCCGCGGTACCGCAACGGCGCGCGTCCGTTCGGCACGTTCGTGGCGTACAACCTGACGGCTCGTACCGCCTGGGTCAGCAACAGCAACCTCGACGAGGACATGGGTATCGCCATCATGAACAACGGCGGTATCTACGGCGCGAAGGTGGTCGAGACGGTCGGCGGCAACGGGCTGCGCTGGAACTACGGCTACAACGTCTACGTCACCGCGCTCGGCTACCCCTCCAACCTGGGCGGCGGCGAGAGCCAGTACTACTGCCAGGGCAACACCTGGCACGCCGGCGGCCAGCAGATCCGGATGTACTGCAACATGACCTACGGCTCCAGCGGCGGACCCTGGCTGCAGGAGTACAACGACCAGACCGGCTACGGGTACATCAACAGCGTCGTGAGTCACGGCGACAACCCGGGCAACGGACAGTTCGACGGCCCGTACTTCGACAACGACATCAAGAGCCTGTACGACTACGCCGAGGCTCTCTCCCCGGCGTGAGTCACGTGCTCATCGGAAGCCCCGGCCCACGGGCCGGGGCTTCCCCCGTTCCCATCCCGGTCGCACGGTGCCCACGGGTCGAGCCGTGGCGACGGAGGACCAGGTGCTGCCCCTGCCCGGGTCGTCACCGCCTCGCCGGGGCGGCGATGGCGAGGATGTCGGTGAGGGCGGTCCCGGCGGCCCGGAGGGCCTCAGCGGAGCCAGGGGACCGAGCGGTCGAGCAGGCCCCGCTGCACGAGTTCCCGGCGCAGCGGGATCTCCTCATCGACGTACCCGTCCCACCCGACGCCCCAGTGGTTCGCGGTGTGCGTACCGTCACCCAGCAGCTGGCGCTGCAGCGGCGACCGCCGCGCCCACCACGGGCCGGCCCGGTCGATCGACAGCTCGTCCAGCGGCCGGATCCACCGGTACGTGTACCCGATGAAGAGCATCTTCCGGCTGATCGAGGACAGGTTGGTCGACCGGGAGTGCCACAGCCGGCGGTCGAAGACGAACGCGTCGCCGGGCCTCGCGGTGATCTCCACCGTCCCGGCGGGATCCGGGTGGGGCAGCGAGGCGGGCCGGTCGAGCGTGTTCTGCAGGTGACTGCCGGGGATCACCTTGGTCGCGCCACGGCCGGTCTCCGAGAGGTCCGAGAGCACGTACGCGATCTTCAGGGAGAACATCGGCCGAGGGGATCCGTCGAGCGTCTCCGGATCCGAGTTCTGCCGGTAGCCGTCCTGGTGCCAGCCCCAGTACGGCCGCTCCGGCTCCCGAGCCGGCGGCGTGACGTCCAGGTGGTGGTGATGGGTGTAGATGTTCCAGCCCAGGAGGCCCCACACGTACGGGAAGGTGGTCGGATGGACGAGCAGGTCGGCGAAGAGCTCGTCCCGGTCCAGGAACCCCAGAAGGTGCACCGTGCCGTCCTCGGTCGATCGACCGGCCGCGACCTCCTCCGCGTGGATCCGGTCGACCGCCGCCGCCAACCGCTCCCGGTGACGCTCGGTGAGCACGTTACGTAGCAGCAGGAAGCCCTGCGCATGGAACTCCTTACGGTCCACCTCGGTGATCGGCTCAAACCCGGTCAAACGCGGGTACTCGGTCGCCAGCTCCATCTCTCGCCCATCCTTCGTTCCGTTCGGTGGCGCCGAAGCTAGTCACCGGTCGTGAAGAAGCCGTCAAGAGCGCGTGCGGATGGAGTGCGGCCTCAGTGGACCGTCAGAAGAAGCGGTAGATGGATGGTGAACGTGGTCCCGACCCCGAACTCGCTCGCGACCGACACGGTGCCGCCGTGGTCGGCCACGATCTGGCGGACGATCGCGAGTCCCAGACCGCTGCCGCCGGTGCTCCGGCCACGCGCCGCGTCGGCGCGCCAGAACCGGTCGAAGACGTACGGCAGGTGTTCCGGCGTGATACCGGTGCCCGTGTCGGCCACGGTGATCACCGCCTGCTGCCCTGCCCCGGTGGCGGCCAGGGTCACCGCGCCGCCGGCGGTCGCCCGCAGCGCGTTGCTGAGGAGGTTTCCCAGCACCTGCCGCAGCCGGTCCGGATCCGCGTTCACATGAACCGGATCGGCTGCCGACGTCACCAGGAGCACCCCGGCGGCGTCGGCCACCGCCTGATGGGCGATCCGGCAGGTCTCCAGCAGCTCGGCGAGGTCCACCACCGAGCGGTGGTAGACCAGGGTGCCCGCCTCGGCCAGGGCCAGGTCCTGCAGGTCGTCCACGATCCGCTGCTGCAGCACCGCCTCCTCGTGCAGGGAGGCGAACAGCGCCGGGTCCGGCGGCACCACCCCGTCCTTGAGCGCCTCCAGATATCCCCGGAGGTTGGCCAGCGGGGTACGCAGCTCGTGCGCCACGTCCGCGACCAGCCGGCGCTGCCGTTCCTCACCCCGTTGTAGCGAGTCGGCCATCCGGTTGAAGGAGCGGGCGAGCACGGCCAACTCGTCCTGGCCGACCACGGGCACCCGCTCGGTGAGGTCGCCTGCCCCGAGCCGGCGGGAGGCACTGGTGAGCGCTTCGATCGGGCGCAGCACCCGCCGGCTGACCAGCAGTGAGCCCGCGATCGCGAGCACCGCGACCAGGCCGGTGGCAACCAGCACCGGCCCCACCGCCAGCGGTGAAGGCGTGGGCTCGTCGCGCGCGCCGACGTAGACCGCCAGCGTCTGCGGGGCGAACTCGACGACGCGCTGGCTGAAAGCCTGCCGGAGGCAGCGCGTGAGCGGCTTCCCGTCGGCGGGCTCGTCATCCCTCGGTTTCCCCGGCGTTGGGCTGGGGAACACGGCAGGCGCGCGCGTGGGCCCGACACACGCCGACACCATCTCCTGGTCACGGCGGCGCGCGACGTCCGACGACGTCGGGGCCGCGCAGTCGGCCACGGCCTGGAGACCGTCGGCGGGGCTGGCCGAGTACCGGGGCACGCCGTACGGGCCGTCGGTCACGAGAACCTGCGCGCCGCTGCGGGTGAGGCAGGCGGCGTGGAAGATGCCCTGCCGGTAGTCGTCGATCTGGGCGGTGACCGCGGAAACGATGCCGGGTGGCAGCTCCGTCTCCGGCAGGTGCAGCACGTGGCGGGGGTTGACCGAGATCGGCGGGTCGGTCACCTCGCGGGCCCTTCTCCCCTGGAGGTGGTCGGTGTCCACCAACACCTCGCCACCCTCGGTGATGAGCCGGATCCGCTGCCCGGTCTGCCCGTGCAGCCGCTCCACGACGCTGGCGACGCCCTCCCAGGTGCCGTGTCGCATCCCGTACCCACGAAGCTCGTCGGTGATCATCGCGGTGGTCTTCTGGTCGGCCGTCACCGACTCGGTGATCTGCTGCGACGCCTGTCGCAGGACCAGCCACGCGGTCGCGGCGGTGGCGGTCAACGCGACGAGCGCCACCAGCGCGAGCACCCGGAGGCGGAAACTCATCGGGATGGCCTGTGCTCCGCCAGCCGGTATCCGCGACCGTGGACGGTCTGCACGTAGCGCGGTCGGGAGACGTCCGCCTCGATCTTGCGACGCAGGTTCATCACGTGCGCGTCGACCGTACGTTCCAGCACGAAGTGGTCGAACCCGAAGGCCTTGTCAATGATCTGGGATCGGGTGAAGACCCGGCCCGGGGCCGCGGCGAGCACCTCCAGGATGCCGAACTCCTTGGCCGTCAGCGTCACCGGCCGTCCGGCCACCCGTACCTCGAACCGGCCCGCGTCGACCTCCAGGTCGCCCACGGCGAGCACCTCCCGGTTGCCCGCGCCGACCACTCCGGAGCGCCGCAGCAGAGCCCGCACCCGGGCCACCAGCTCGCGTGGGCTGTACGGCTTGGTCACGTAGTCGTCGGCCCCGACGTCGAGGCCGAGCAGGACGTCGTCCTCGGTGCTCCGGGCGGTGAGCAGGAGGACCGGCATGTCCGACTCCGCCCGCAACCTCCGGCACACGTCCAGCCCGTCGACCCTGGGCATCATGATGTCGAGCACGACCAGGTCGGGGCGGCGGGCCTGGCACTGCTCGAGTGCGGAGCGGCCGTCGCCGACCACCAGCGTGCGGTGTCCTTCCCGTTCCAGATAGAGCTGGATCAGACGGGCCTGCTTGGGATCGTCCTCGGCGATCAGGATCCGGGCGTTCATGCCTCATTCTGGCCGGCGGGACCGCGGCGGGGGTGAAGAAGTCGTGAAGGTTGCCCCACGACACGCCCCAGGCGAGACCGCCCGCGCCGGATCAGGGACCCGACGCCGCCGACTGGCTGTTACCCGGCTGTTACGCCCCGGCGAAGTCGCTGCCGTGAACCGTTTCCATCGTGGACCCACGGTGCCGCAGCGACGGAGTTCGGTGCCGGAACGGACCGGACAAGGAGGAGACAGATGCGGATCAGGAGTGGACTCACGGTGCTGGTGGTCGTGACCGCCGGGCTGGTCGCCGGCACCGGCACGGCCGCGCGCACCGCCGCGACGGCGAAGGCGGCGACCGGTTCGCCGTACTGCGGTATCACCTGGGGCAGCGGGACGAAGGCGGCCGGCTCGCTGAGCAGCGCCGCCCTGGTGGAGGTGCGGACGGGCCGGCACGACTGCTTCGACCGGGTGGTCTTCGAGTTCGCCGGCCCGGTGAGCGGCTACACCGTCACCTACGGCGAGACGTGGACCGAGGGCGAAGGGCTGCCGCTGTCGCCGTACACCGCCGGGGACGAGCTGCTGCGGGTCTCGTTGCAGGCCCCGGCGTACGACGACGGTCACGCCGCCACCGTCCCCTACCGGGTCGGCGAGCACACGGCCAACGTGCTGCGCCACCGGACGCTGCGGGACGTGGTGTTCGGCGGCAGCTTCGAGGGCTACACCACCTTCGCCGTCGGGGTGCGGGCGCGGCTGCCGTTCCGGGTGCTCGTGCTGGCCGGCCCCGGCTCGCACAGCCGGATCGCGCTCGACGTCGCCCACCAGTGGCAGGAGTGACGACTGGCGGGCCCGGTCCCGACCGGGCCCGCCACGCCAACCGTTTCGGCAGGTCAGCGGGGAGGCTCACCGGGCTACGCTCAGCGCATGGAAGGCCGGGTGCTCATCGTCGAGGACGACGCCTCCATCCGTGAGGTCACCGCCCTCGGCCTGCGACGCGCCGGCTTCCGGGTGGACACCGCCGCCGACGGTCGGTCGGGGCTGGCCGGGTGGCGGGCCAGGCCGGTCGACCTGATCGTCCTCGACGTGATGCTGCCCGGCCTGGACGGGTTCGAGGTCTGCCGGGAGATCCGGCGGACCAGCCGGGTGCCGATCCTCATGCTGACCGCCCGTACGGACACCATCGACGTGGTCGTCGGGCTCGAGTGCGGCGCCGACGACTACCTGCGCAAGCCGTTCGACCTGCCGGAGCTGGTCGCCCGGGTCCGGTCGGTGCTGCGTCGGGCCACCGAGCCGCCCGCACCGACCGCCATCGAGGTCGCTGGGTTGGAGATCGACCCGGCCAGTTTCGTGGCCCGTAAGCACGGGCGGGACCTCGCGTTGACGGCCACCGAGTTCCGGCTCCTGCTGGAGCTGGCCCGCCGGCCCGGCCAGGTCTTCACCCGCGAACTGCTGCTGGAGCGGGTGTGGCAACACGACTTCCTCGGCGACTCCCGGCTGGTCGACGTGGCGGTGCAGCGCCTGCGCGCCAAGGTCGAGGACGACCCGGCCCACCCGCGGCTGGTCCGGACGGTGCGGGGTGTCGGCTACAAGCTGTCGCCGGCGTGAGGGAGGTGCCCGGTGCGTGGATGGCAGCAGAGCAGCGGGCACCCGACAGCGGATCCGGTCGTCCCCGATCGCCTGCGCCGCCGGCTGACCGTGGCGTTCGTGCTGGTCGCCGGGGTCTCCGCCGGGCTGCTCGCCGGCGGGTCGTACACGCTGCTGCGGCAGGCCCGGTTCGACGCGTCGGTCCAGCAGGCCGCGGCGGACGCTCGCTACCGGCTGGTGCTCGCCGCGCAGTTCGTGCCGCTCACCGCGGAGCGTCGGAGTGAGCTGCTGAACAGCTTCGAGGGCAGCGGCCGGCACGTGGTACTCGTCGACGGCGGGACCTACCCGTCGAACCCCGGGTACGCGCCGTCGCTGGGCGGACGGCTGCGGGCAACCGTGGCGGCCGGACAGCTCGGCTACGAACGCGCGGCCCCGCAGGCCCGGCCCCGGTTGCTCGTGGTCGGCGGTCGCGTCCCCGGCTCGACCGCCGAGCTGTACGTGGTCACCGTCGAGGACGAGATCGCCGTCGAACTCGACCAGCTCCGCACCGCGCTGCTGGCCGGCTGGGTGCTGGTCGTGCTGCTCGCCGCCGCCGTGGGGCACACCCTCGCCCGCCGCACCCTCGACCCGGTGGGCCGGGCCAGCCGGGCTGCCCGGGCGCTCACCGAGGGGCTGCTCGCCACCCGGCTACCGGTGCGCGGTCGGGACGAGTTCAGCGTCTGGGCGGCCTCGTTCAACGAGATGGCCGAGGCGCTCCAGACCAAAATCGAGGCGTTGTCCCGGGCGCAGGCCCGGGAACGGCGGTTCACCGCCGACGTCGCGCACGAACTGCGTACCCCCGTCACCGCCCTGGTGGCCGCCGCCTCGCTGCTGCGCGAGCACCTGGACCAACTTCCGGCCGACACCCGGCGCGCCGGGGAGCTGCTGGTCACCGACGTGGTCCGGCTGCGTCGACTGGTGGAGGACCTGATGGAGATCTCCCGCCTGGACGCGGGCCGGGAACCACTGGCCGTGACCACGGTCGACGCCTCGGCGCTGCTGCGATCGATCCTGCGCGCCCGTGGCTGGACCGAGCGGGTGGCCGTCGACGCGGCCCGCGTCGACCTGCGCACCGACCCCCGCCGGCTGGAACGGGTCCTCGGGAACCTGCTCGCCAACGCGGTCGAGCACGGCGGCGGCGAGGTGCGCGTCGGTGCCCGCCGCGCCGGCGCGGACGTCGTCTTCGACATCACCGACGAGGGCCCTGGCATCCCCGCCGAGCACCTGCCCTGGCTCTTCGACCGTTTCTACAAGGTCGACCCGGCCCGCTGCGGGCCTGGCAGCGGGCTCGGACTGGCGATCGCCCGGGAGAACGCCCGCCTGCTCGGCGGGCGGTTGAGTGTGGACAGCGAACCCGGCGGCGGCACCCTGTTCCGGCTCGCGCTCCCCACCGCGGGCCCTCCGGACACTACCGTCGGGGAACCGCGCGCCGATTGGCCGGGAGGTGCGCCGTGAGGCGCGCGGCGGTCGCGTTGGGCGTCGTCACCCTGGTCCTGGTCGGCGGGTGTGGCGAGCCCCGGTCGGGCTCTCTCGGGCCGGCCCCGACGGTGGCGCCGGCGACCACGTCGATGCCGCCCGCCGCGACCCCGGAACCGCCGCCAACCAGCCCACCCGCACCGTCACGCCCGACCGCCCGCAGCACGCCGCCGGCTCCGCCCCGGCCGCCGGCCGGTACGGTCGCCGTCGAGCTGTGGTACGTCCGGGACGGGCGGATCACGCCGACCCGGCGTACCCGTCCGGCGACCCTGGCCACCTCCCGCCTGGCGTTGGACGAACTGGCGGCCGGACCGACGGCGGTGGAGGCGTCCGTCGGGCTGGGCACGCTGGTGCCCGCCGGCGTCGAGGTCACCCGGATCACCGACGGGACGGCGCTGCTCGCGACGGTGCCGACGCCCGGCGGGCCGGCCGCGGCACGGCTGCGCGAGGCGCAGATCGTCTGGACGCTGACCCAGTTCCCCACCGTGCGGCGGGTCCGTTTCGGCACCGCCGCCCCGGTGGACCGCGCCGACTACACCGACCTGCTTCCGCCGATTGTCGTGGCCACGCCCGCGATCGGCGCGCTCGTCACCAGCCCGGTCACGGTGGCCGGGACGGCGGACGTGTTCGAGGCCACCGTCAACGTCCGCGTCCTGGACGCCTCCGGCCGCGAGATCGCCACCACGTTCACCACCGCCACCTGCGGCACCGGCTGCCGGCGCGACTACCACGTCTCCGTGGGCTACCGGCTCGACCGGGAGCAGGCCGGCACGGTCGAGGTCTACGAGGTGTCGCCGGCGGACGGGTCACGGACCAAGCTCGTCGCGGTGCCCGTACGGCTCACCGCGAGTCGGTGACCGTCGGGGGTCGGGAAACCTCCTGCCGGCGCCGATCAGCCGCTTGCGCTGGAACCGGTTACACCGCTTACGGTCCCCGTATGGACAGCACGCCGCTGGGCGAACGGCCGGTCACGGTGATCCGGCGATACCGAAACGAGGACCACGACGCGGTCTACGACATCTGCGTCCGCACCGCCGACGCGGGCGGTGACGCCCGCGGGAAGTACGCCAGCGACGACCTGATGCCCGATCTGTTCGCCGGCCCCTACCTCCATCTCGAACCGGATCTGGCCTTCGTGTTGGCGCGGGGAGAGCGGGTCGTCGGGTACGTCCTCGGCACGGCGGACACCGCCTCTTTCGTACGCGCCTGCCGTGCGGAGTGGATTCCCCGACTGGCCCACCGGTACCCGGCACCCACGCGGTCGCCCCGGACGCCTGACGAGGAGATGATCGCCCTGCACCACCGGCCGGAGCGGATGCTGCTGCCGCAACTGGCCGACTACCCGGCCCACCTGCACATCGACCTGCTGCCCGAGGCCCAGGGCGGGGGCCACGGTCGCCGGCTGATCGAGACGTTCCTCGCCGCCGTCGCGCGGGCCGGGGCGGGCGCACTGCACGTCGGCATGGTGACCGCGAACGTGCGGGCCCGTGGCTTCTACGACCGGTTGGGCTTCCACGAGATTCCGGTGCCCGATCCGGGCCCGGTCACCTACCTCGGCCGGCCGACCACCGGGTAGCCCGCCGCCCGGCGAGACCGGGCAGGATCATGGCGGCGGTAGCCGGCTCGTCGCCGCGCTGGTCGAACCGCGGATCGACCCGGCGGCGATGATGCCCACCGCCTCGCCGACGTCCACGGTCCTGCCGGTCGTCAGCGGGCGGCGTCCGGGTGCCCCGGCATGCTGGAGCCGCCGCCGCTGCCGCCCGAGGCGCCACCGGCCACACCTGAGCCGTCGTCCTCGGTGACCACGTCCGGCTGCGCCCCGTCCGGTGTCGGCACCTCGGTGTCCGCTTCGACCTGGACCAGCCGCGCCTGGCCGGCCTCGTCCTCGGCGTGCTCCGGGTCGACCGGCAGCTCACCGTCGCGCGCCCGATATCCCATGCGCTACCTCCCGCTGCGTCGGTGTCGTCCGTCGTGGGGCTACCCGGGAGCATCGCGACGAAACGTCGATTTCGGGCGCAGGGTCAGCCCGGATCGGCACGCGGATAGGCGGCAGGAGCAATGGCGACCAACGGCTTGTCCGGACCCGTTGACCCGTCCACTCCATCGTTGAGGTCACCGACGAGCGACTCCGGGGCTCGCATGCGCCACGCGTCGGTGACGAGTTCCGCCAGGCGGTCAACGCTCACCGCTGCCAGCCGTAGCATGACCAGGGGAGACCCGTCGTACGCCGGAGTGGTGAAGAAGAGCTCGGGCTCGCCGAGGAGTAACGCCTGCTTCTCCGCCTCGTCGCCGACGTACAGCACGGCGATGTCGGTGCGGATGCGGCGCGACATCCCGGGCCGGCGCTCGGGGTAGGACCAGACGAAGCCCTTGTCGGCGACCCGGAAGTCGAAGCCGTCACTGTCGATCTCCACCACGTGCGGCAGTGCCAGCGCCAGCCGGCGGACATCCCCGGCGTCAGTCATCGAGGTCGCTCCAGGACACCACTGCACGCACCCGCACAGCCTAGCTGTTCTCCCCGTGACCACAGGGACACCTCTGATGGCCTTGCGGGGAGCGGACTGTCCGGGGTGTTCTCGCGCCCCGGTGGCGGTCGGCCTCGGCGCTCCCCTGGTCGCGGTGACGACCTGGGCGGCGTTCGCCGGACCGCGGTGCGATGTCGGCGCAAGCCTGGTGGTACCTGACCGGCGTCGAACTCACGCGGACGGCCTGGGGCGACTTCCGCCTCGAAGCCGACGAGTTTCTGGTGGACGGCGCGCGGGCGTACGTTCGGGTGACGCAGACCGGGCGTCACCTGGCGACCGTCGACGGCCATGCCGCCACGGAAAGGTCGTCCGGCAGATCAACTCCGTCGTCTACCAGGTGGAGGACGGAGTCATCACGCAGTACTGGATGCAGATCGACCGGGCGGGTCTTGTGCGGCAGCTGAGTGACTGACCCGTGCTGCGACCGCCCATTCTGGGTTGACCGGGAGTGCCCGACGTCCATGGGCGGGTCGGTGGCAGCAGTTGCTCTGCGGCGAAGGCCTTTGCGATGCTTCCCGCATGTCCTCCCCACCCGCCACGTTCGCCGAAGACGTCATCGGTCAGCCGGCCCGGGTTCAGTTCGAGGCGTTCCTGGACGAGCACCGGAGGGCGCTGCATGACTGCCTGGACGGGCTGACCGAGGAACAGGCTCGCCGGTCCCTGGTGCCCTCCCGGACCACGCTGCTCGGCCTGGTCAAGCACGCCACGTTCGTCGAGAAGGTCTGGTTCGACGAGGCCATCACGTGCCGGCCGCGTACCGAGATCGGCATTCCGGCCACGCCGGACGAGTCCTTTGTCCTGCACGACGACGACACCATCGCCACCGTCCAGCACGCGCATCGTGAAGCGTGTGCGGCTTCCCGTCGCGCGACGTCGTCGCTCGGGCTGGACGACACGGTGCACGGGAACCGGCGTGGCCCGCTCCCGCTGCGCTGGGTGTACCTCCACGTGCTGCGTGAGCTCGCTCAGCACTGCGGGCACGCGGACATCCTGCGCGAGCAGCTGTCGCACCGGTAGCGCGCCGTCGTCGGGACATCTTCCGGCCCGGCGAACGATGCGGGCATCGCCTGCCGGTGTGGCTGGCCGGCCCGCTCCCGCTCGCCCTGGTTCAGGCGGCCCGGAGCGCCGCCATGACGACCGGCGGCGGTGGGCGCTCCCCGGCAGCGGGAAACCCCCGCCGGTAGTCCGTCGGTGACAGCCCGACATGGAGGGAGAAGTGCCGGCGCAGATTGTTCGCGGTGCCCAGCCCGGCCCGCCGGCTGACCTCGTCGATCGGTAGGTCGGTGGTTTCCAGCAGCGCCTGCGCCCGGGCAATGCGCTGGGTGAGCAGCCACTTCATCGGCGTGAGTCCGGTTGCGGCGAGCAGCCGGCGGTGGAAGGTGCGGGGGCTCATCCGTGCCCGCGCGGCCAGGGCATCCACCGACAGCGGCCGGTCGAGTTTCTCCATGGCCCAGTGCAGCACCGGGGTGAGGCTGTCGTCGTCGCTGGGCATGACCGGGCGCTCGATGAACTGCGCCTGCCCGCCGGGCCGATGGGCGAGGACCACCATGCGGCGGGCCAACTGGTTCGCGACGTGCGCACCGAGGTCGCGCCGTACGAGGTGCAGGCAAAGGTCGAGCCCCGCGCTGAGCCCGGCGCTGGTGAGGACCTGCCCCTCGTCGACGTACAGCACGGAGTCGTCGACGTGGACCGCCGGATAGCGTTCCGCCAGCAACTCCGTGTGGGCCCAGTGGGCGGTGGCCCGACGGCCGTCGAGTAGGCCGGCGGCGGCGAGGGCGAATGCGCCGTTGCACAGCGAGACGATCCGCGCCCCTGCGGTGCCGGCGCGACGGAGCGCCTCGATCAGTTCGGGTGGGAACGGTCGGTCGCCGGTGACGCAGTCGTCCGGCACCGACGGCACGATCACGGTGTCGGCGTCGGCGAGCTCGGCCATGCCGTGGTTGGTGTTCACCACGAGGCCCGGCCCGCCGTGGGCGCTGCCCGGTCGGATCCCGCACAGCCGGAAGTCGTACCAGGGGTCGGCCAGGTCGTTGTGCGACCCGCCGAAGACCGCGCACGCGATGCCCAACTCGTACACGTCCCACGGGGTCAGGGGTGCGTCGTCGATGACGGATGCCGCCACCGTGTGCCGGTTCATGATCGCCAGAGTAGTTGGCAGGAAACTGGCGAATGTCGTCAGGCCTGCCACTGTCCGGCGAGGTGATCCGATGCGAGCGTTGTTCCCGCCGGGCCGGAAAGCGGCCCCGTACGAAGTGGGGACATGAAGATGGGTGACGGACGTGTGCCGGTGACGGTGATCGGCCTCGGCATGATGGGCCGGGCGCTGGCCCGGGCCTTTCTGTCCGGCGAGCACCCGACGACGGTGTGGAACCGTACGGCTGGCCGGGCCGAGGAACTCGTGGCCGCCGGAGCGACAAGCACGGACAACGTCGCCGCCGCCGTGTCGGCCAGTCCGCTGGTGGTGGTCTGCGTACGCGACTACCAGGCCGCGTACGAGATCCTCGGCCCGGTGAGCGATACCCTCGCCGGCCGGGTGCTGGTCAACCTGACGTCCGGCACGTCGGCGCAGGCGCGGGCGATGGCCGGCTGGGCCGCCGAACGCGGCGCCGGATACCTCGACGGGGCCATCATGATGACCCCACCGGGCATCGGCACTGCGGAGGCGCTCATCCTCTACAGCGGTCCGTCGGAGACATTCGCGGCACACCGGCCGGCGCTGACGGCCCTTGGCGGTGGCACCACTCACCTGGGTGCCGACGTGGGTCTCGCGTCGGTGTACGACGTGGCGCTGCTCGGCATCATGTGGAGCACCTTCAACGGTTTCATGCACGCCGCGGCGCTGGTGGGCAGCGAGAACGTCCCGGCGACCGCCTTCCTGCCGTTGGCCAGGCAGTGGCTCACCGGAGTCGCCTCGTTCCTCACGCCGTACGCCGAGCAGATCGACACCGGCGACTACCCGGCGAGCGACGCCACGCTGGAGACCCATCTCTCCCCGGTCGAGCACCTGATCGAGGAGAGCCGGGCCCGGGGCATCGACGCCACGGCAGCCGAGTACACCAAGAGGCTCGTCGAAGAGGCGGTCGCCGACGGTCATGCCCTCGACAGCTACGCGCGCATCGTCGAGCACTTCGCGCCGGCACGCCGGGCATGAACAACTCCTGGCCCAACCTGGTCTTGTCGGCGGCCGGCGAATGCATCCGGGTGCTGGAGAAGGCGACCGACCAGGACTGGTCCCGTAACGCCGCCGGACTGGAGTGGACCTGTCGCGAGACGCTCGACCACGTGGCGCTCGGCGTCGTCGGCTACGCCGGGCTGCTCATCGCCCAGCCAGCCGACCGGTACATCGCGCTCTTCGCCTCGCTCGACCCGCACGCACCGACCCCGGTCTGCCTGGAAGGCCTCCGGATCGCCGGAACCGTCCTCGCCTGGGCCGTTCGCGAGGCGACCCCCGATGTCCGCGCCTGGCACCCGTGGGGGCACTCCGACGGCACCGGCTTCGCCGCGATGGGGATCGTCGAGTTGGTCGTGCACACCCATGACATCGCCCGGGCCCTCGAACTCGACTGGACGCCACCGGACTGGCTGTGCGGCCCCGCCGTCGAGCGGCTGTTCCCGGACGCCCCGGCCGGTCCCACCGCCGCCGACACCCTGCTGTGGTGCACCGGTCGGATCGCCCTGCCCCACCTCGGTCGCCGCAAGCAGTGGCAGTGGAACGGGAGGGTGCAGCGACGGCCAGGCGGGCCACCTCGCCCGCCAGGTGTCGGGCGACGGGTTGGGATCGCCGGTTGACGTGACCTGATTGGCCCGTCGGGGGAGTTGCGTGGGCTGGTCGCCGTACCTCGCGGGAGGTCGACATCCCCGAGCCGGCACCGCCGCAGTGGCTACGCGGGGCGGTGCCCTCGGTGTCGACGCGTCGCGTCCCACGGTGGCGTCGGAGTCAGCGGTCACCTCCACGTCGTTGACGTAGGCCCCGCGTCTGGGAGCCGCTGCCGGCGGGCGTGCGAGATGGCGCTCGTCAGCAACCCTGGGTGAGGCTGTCCACGGAGTGGACCCGGCCGCCCCACGCGATCCAGCCCTTCGCCGAAACGCAGTAGTTGGCGGTGCCGGTGACGCCGACCGGCCCGGCGTGGTAGGCGTAGGTGCCCTCGTCCGGGGCGGAGATCGCGGCGAAGTCGCAGGGCCGTCCCTCACCCGAGCGCTGCGTGCACCGCGCGATCTGCACCCCGGTCAACGCGGAGTTCCCGTAGGTGGCCCCCCGGTGGTAGAAGCAGGCGCTGTTGGTGCCACCGTTGCTGCTGTTGTAGTAGATGACCAGCTCGCCGACGGGGTTGCTGCTCGGCACCGTCTTGCTGAAGGTCACGGTGCCCGAGCAGGAGACCGCGGCCTGGGCGGGACCGGCGGTGACCAGACTGGCGGCACCCAGGGTGGTGAGGCAGGCGGCCAGCACGCCGGCACGACGAAGGGTACGGAAAGTCATAGTGGTGCTCCCGTGGTCGGTGTCCGATCTGGATCGCCGGAACCGTACCGGCGACCCGTGAAAGGGCCCTGAAATCCCGCTGAACATGACGCGGTCGGGCCAACGCCGAATCGGGTGTGGACAGTAAGCTGAGCCGCTCGAGGCGGTCTGCTCGGGAGCGGGGGACGGTGGACGGTGTCGAGTTCCGGGTGCTGGGGCCGGTCGGCGCGTGGCGGGACGGGCAACAGCTACGTCCGACGAACGCGCAGCAGCGGACCATCCTGGCGATGCTCCTGCTGGCCCCGGGGCACGTGGTGCCCCTCGGCCAGATGGTCACCGCGCTGTGGGGCGACGGTCCGCCCGCCTCCGCGCGCAACGCCATCCAGGGGCACGTGTCCCGACTCCGTCGGCTCGTCCGGGGCATCCCGGGAGTGGAGTTGGCGACGGCGGGTCACGGCTACCAGCTGACCGTGCCGCGTGAATCGGTGGACCTGCACCGGTTCAGGGGGCTGGTCGAGCAGGCGCAGAACGGTCTCACCTCGCCCGACGAACTGCTGCGCTCCGCCGTCGGCCTGTGGCGCGGTCCGGCGTTCGCCGACGTCGCCGGCGAGTGGCTGCCGGCGACCCTCGGGCAGACGCTCGAGCAGGAGCGGGTCGCCGCCATCGAGGAGCTGTCCCGGGCCGAGCTGAGCGCGGGGCGGACCGCCGACGCGGTGGCCCGGCTGGCCGCTGTCGTCGCCGAGCACCCGATGCGGGAGAACGCGGTAGCGCTGTGGATGACCGCGCTGCATCGCGCGGGCAGGCGTACCGAAGCTCTGGAGGTGTTCCGGGAAACCCGGCTCCGGCTGACCAGGGATCTCGGCATCGAGCCGAGCGACGAACTACACCGCGTCCATCAGGCGGTGCTGGCAGACGATCTCCCGGTGACGCCGCCGGTCCGGGACACTCCCTGCTCCCGGCAGTTGCCCACGGAGGTACCCCACTTCACCGGTCGTACCGCCGAGCTGGCCGCGCTCGACGCGCTGCTGGAGTCGCGGCACGCCGGTGTCGCGATCGCCGTGGTCAGTGGCGCTCCCGGAGCGGGCAAGACGGCACTCACCGTGCACTGGGCCCACCGGGTCGTCGATCGCTTCCCGGACGGGCAGCTCTTCGTGAACCTGCGCGGCTTCGACACCAGGGACGCCGCGATGGATCCGGCGGAGGCCCTCCGCCGGCTGTTGGCCGGCCTGGGCGTCCCGGCAAAACGACTTCCGGCGAGCGTGGACGAGCAGTCCACCCTCTTCCGCACGGTCGTCGCGCAGCGACGCGTCCTGATCGTGCTGGACAACGCACGGGACGCGGCGCAGGTCCGCCCGCTGCTGCCGGGAGCGCCGGGTTGCTTCGTCCTGGTGAACAGCCGTGACCAGCTGGCCGGACTGGTGGCCGGACACGGCGCAACCCCGCTTCCGCTCGGGCGCCCCTCCGCGGTGGAGGCGCGAGCCTTCCTCGCCAAGCGCCTCGGTGGCGAGCGGGTGACCGGCGAATCGCGGGCAGCCGCGGAGATCGTCGAATCATGCGGGCGGCTGCATCTGGCGCTGGCCGTGGTCGCCGCCCGCGCCGCCACCAATCCCCGGCTGACGCTGGCCTCGCTCGCGGCCGAGTTGCGGGAGAGCCGTGGCCGCCTCGACGCCCTGGCCAACGGTGACTCCGCCACCGACGTGCGGACCGTCTTCTCCTGGTCCTACCGGTCGCTCGGGCCGGCGACCGCCCGGGTGTTCCGGTGGCTCGGCCTGCACATCGGCCCCGACATCAGCCTGTCCGCGGCGGCCAACCTCACGGGGCTGCCGGTGTCGCGGGCGCGGGCACTGATCGGCGAGCTGATCCGGGCACACCTGATCGAGGAGCACACCCCGGGCCGGTACCTGTTCCACGACCTGCTCCGGGCGTACGCGGAAGAACTGGCGCGGGCCACCGAGCCGGCGGAGGACCGCCGCCGGGCGCTACGCCGGCTCCTCGACCACTACCTGCACAGCGCCGGGCACGTCGCCACGCTCGTGGAGCCGAACCGCCCGCCGGTCCGGTTCGAGCCCCGCGTCGACGACGTGCACGTCGACGAACCGACCGACCGGAAGCAGGCCCTCGCGTGGTTCGCCGCCGAACGCGTGGCGGTCCTGGCCGCGATCGACCGCGCCGCGGCCGAGGGGTTCGCCGCCCACGCCTGGCAGCTCGCCTGGGCGATCAAGCCGTGGCTGAGCCGGCAGTGGCACCGCCACGACCAGGTGCGGGCCCAGCGCACGGCGGTCGCGATGGCGACGAAGGTCGGGGACACCGCGGCAGAGGCGGTGGCGTACCGGTACCTGGCCGACGGCTACGACCGGCTCGGTCGGCACGACGACGCCGAAACGAACTACCGGTACGCGCTCGACCGCTACCGGGCGGTCGACGACCGGGCCGGGCAGGCGCACGTGCAACTGGACGTCGCCAGGATGCGCGACCGGCAGAACCGCCACCGGGAGGCGGTCGGCCATCTGAAGCTCGCCCTGGACCTGTTCCGCGCCGAGGGCGATGACGTCGGCGAGGCCCGGACCCTCGCCGCGCTGGGCTGGGAGCACGCCCAGCTCGGCGAGTACGGTGAGGCGCTGGTGCACTGCCGGGCAGGGCTGGCGTTGCTCCGGGCGAGCGCGGACCGCCACGGCGAGGCGGCCGGATGGGACAGCATGGGGTACATCCACCACCAGCGCGGCGCGTATTCCCTGGCCATCCGGTGCTACGAGCACAGCCTGGAGATGTGGCAGGAGTGCGGCGACCGGATGGGTTCGGCGCGCACCCTGATCAGCCTCGGGGAGAGCCGGCTCGCCGCCGGCGAGGTGGCCGAGTGCGGGCGAGCGTGGCGACGGGCGCTGGCCCTGCTGCACGGCCTGGACGCCGCCGCGGCCGCCGCGCTGGCCGAGCGGATGCGGCGGTTGTCGCGGCAGGGATCCGCCCGGGTGTCGGAGGAGGCACCCCGGCCTCCGGCCCGGCAGACTGGGCCGGGATGACCCGTCGGCCACGGCGGCGGTGCGGCGGCGCGGGTCCCGCGCCGCCACACCGCCGGCCGAGCTATCCGAGCGTGAACCGGAAGAACCTCGGGCGGTAGATCCCCGGGTCCCGGTAGTGGTCCCCTTCGGGGCTCACCCTGGTGTCCATACTGTTCACGTTGTACGAGGCGACGAAGGTGTTGCCCGAACTCAGTGACGCGTGGACGTGCGCGTTGTACGAGATGATGTCACCGTCCCAGTAGCTGCCGTACGGGCCCGGTTCGGGCATCCGGTAGACCTCGGTGCGGTTGGTGAACGGCCCGAACGGCGAGCACGACGTGTACGCCATGATCCGGCCGCTGAACGCCTCCGTGCTGTCCTGGCTGAGCAGCAGGTACTGGCCGTTCCACGGCGTCACGCTGTACTCGTTCGCGATGCCGGTGAGCGTGTTGCGGGCGTTCTGCTCCCGGAACGACCAGCCCCAGGGCGTGTAGTACTGCCAGGTGCCGGAGCCGAGGTCGTCGCCCTGGACCCGCGCGATGCGCATCTGCTTGTGCGTCGGCGAGTCGTCGACGCCGTAGATGTAGGTGTAGCCGTCACCGCTTCGGCTCGCCGGCAACAGCGCCGAACCCCACGCCACTCCACTGGCCGAGGGCAGGTCGCGGACCCGGACGGGGGTGCGCAGGTTGCTCAGGTCGAAGTCCGCCACGACGTTGCGGTTGAACCGGAAGTCCCACGACCCGGGGCCGAACTTCAGGTACTCCTGGTACACCGCCTGCAACCGGCCGCCGGAGAGGTGGCCGTCACCGATCCAGAACCAGGTGGTCGTGGAGGTGGGGCCCATGATGGGTCTGGGCGCCCCGGCCGTCCCGCCGTGGTACGTCGTGAGGTTGTTGCCGTTCTGCACCACGAACGTGTTGTTCACCAGTGGCGCCGTCGTTGGCCGGGTGCCGTTGGCGTTGAGTGGGCCGAGCCAGGTGTCGGAGAACAGCCAGATGATGCGGCCGTCCGGCAGCTTCACCGAGTAGGTGGAGTCGCCGCCGGTCCAGCCGTCCGGGGTGCTGGCCGCGTAGTTGTTGAACGTCGACTCGGGGGCGACGTTCAGACTCAGGCTGGTGACGTTGGGGGCCCGCAGCGAGCACTGCCGTTCCTTCAGCGGCAGCGTGGTCTCCATGTAGGTGCTGAACGTCTTGGGGGAGTCGGCGGCGTCCTGGGAGTGGACCTCCAGCTCGGTCCAGGTGGTCACCAGCGTGGCCACCATCGGGTACGCGAAGTTCGACACCGTGATGAGCCCGCCGGCGTCGGGGTACTTCACCGTCTCGATGGTCGGGTACTCGGCCAGTGAGCCGGGGCTGCCCTTGGGCGACCAGATGATGATGGCGGAGCTGCGGTTCGGGTCCTTGGTGGTGTCCACCAGCAGGGTGGAGCAGTAACCACAGCTCGGGTCGCCGGACTGCGCCTTGGCCCAGAAGTCGTGGTAGACCGCGCCGCCCTTGCGCAGGATGTCCTGGTACTCGGTGTGCGTACCGGCCGCGACGGTGTGCTTCTTGCGCGCCGGCCGGGCATCACCCAACCCGTCGTCGTTGGTCTCGGTGTAGCCGTACAGGTTCGACCGCCACAGGGTGGAGTCGGAGTCCTGGTAGCCGTAGAGGTCCCAACTGCCCGGCGGGGTCGGTAGGGAGGGATTGTTCGCCTTCGCCAGCCGGTAGTTGGCGATGTGGTAGCCCAGCAGCATGTGCTTGAAGTTCATGCCGTAGCCCGCGACCGCGTTACGGATCGCTTCGATCGGCAGGTGGTCGTGGTCCCGGACGCTCTCCCAGGTGTGCCGAACGAACGCGCCGTCGGTTCGCTCGGTGAGATACGCGGGAAGCAGGAACGATCCGTACTGTGAACCGGTACCGAGCCCGCCCCACGAGTTCAGTGCCTGCCCCGGCTTTCTCAGCACGTCGGGCACGTTGCGGGCGTAGAGGTCGTCCTCGCCGAGCGGGCTCCACCCGCCGGTGCGGGCGTAGGTCTGGTGGGCCGCCCACTCCGCGGTGGCTTCCATCCACCAGTTCATCGAGCCGAACTCCTTGCCGCCCACGAAGTCCCAGAGCCAGTCCGCGACGACGTCGGAGCGGTCCCAGTACTGGTACTGCATGACGTGGAACAGCTCGTGCCGGGGCATGTAGTCCCACTCGGTCTCGCTGGTCGGCACCAGGATGGTGGGCTGCTGGTTCATGCCCAACGGCAACACCATCGGCGCGGTGACCTCCGCCCGGCCGAGCTTGTCCACGCCGTACACGAGCACGTACGGCTTGTCGGCGCGAACCGGCAGGGGGTACCCCATCTCCCGGTACTCGCCGACCGCGATCGACAGCGAGTTCAGCATGTGCTGCACGGCCTCCGGCCGCCCGTTCGGGTTGTACACCGGCGGGATGCCGGGCTGGCCGCCGCCGGCGACGTTGTACAGGATGAGGAACTCGCCGGCGCTGGCCCGGCACTTGTAGTTGACGTCGAGGTACTCGTAGTCCTCGGCCCCGCAGTCGTCGTACGCGGCGGCCGCGGCGGCGGGTGCGGGCGCGGTGATCGTCGGTGTCATGGCGCGGGACGCGTCCGGCGTCGCCCTGGCCGACAGCATCGACAGGTACTTCAGGTACGTCGTGGGGTTCTTGACGGGGCCGGTGGGACGCAGGCGCGCGGGCACCGAAGCCGGGGAGTCGATCGACATCGTGCCGTACCGCACGGTCTCGTCGAGGGAGAGCTGGCCACGGTGGTAGGCGCGGACGATCCTCTCGTGCGGCCCGAAGTCCGGCGGGCTCGCCTTCGGCCGCTTGGCCTTGCGGTCCGGGGTCACCGGCTGGTACGGCTTCGCGCGCTGCGGCGCGTACTGGCCGGTGTCGTGCGTGGGTTCGGGCGCCGACGGCGCCGGTCGGGCGCCGACGGGGCGTGCGGCGCCGTCGGGCGGTGTGGCCTGTGACGGGCCGCCGACCAGTACGGTCGCGGCCAGGGTGACCGCGGCTGTACCCATTGCCAGGATGTGTCTCACGCTGCTCCTCGCTGCCGGGGGTGGGCGAGGCGGGCGCACCGGCACCGGACACCGTCGGGTCCGCGCGGGGGAAGGCTGACGTCAGGACCTCATTGCCTCGACGAGAAGGCCCGGCCCGTGCCGATGTCGACGGAGCGTTGGTGGTGCGGAACTGGCGTGCCCGCCATTGGGCCGACGGAACGTACCGGTCACCGCTGATCGACCACTGAAAATCCGCTGACCTCACGGTCCTTTCCGCACCTCGTCGGGTGGGCCCCACGTAGGGATCGCCGGACTGGCTTCCGGCGTGCGGTGACGCTCTTCGTGTAAGACACATCACTGTGGGTAGGACCCAAGGTGGAGCAAGGCCGGTGACGCCCTGGTAGACCCCGAAGTGAACGGAGAGGCGATGTTCAATCCACTGGACCACAAGGGGATTCCCCTGGAGAACCAGATCCGCAACTGGCGCGAGCTGAACGTGGAACCGATCGACCCGGAGGCGGTCGACCCCTACACCCGCTGTCGGATCATCACGATGAACGGCATCGAGGTGGAGGCGATCAACTTCCAGCACCAGTTCGCCCGCAACTGCCCCGACCAGGAGGTCCGCCGCCAGCTGGCGTACGTCCGGTACGTCGAGAGCCAGCAGCAGCGGGTGGTGAACTGGTTGTTGCCCGGCGTGGCCAGCGTGCTGGAGACGACCCTGGGCTACGAACAGGTGGCGGTGGACCTGACCGCCTGGGTTGCCCGCCACGAACCCGACCCGTACCTGAAGCAGGCGTACGAGTTCGGTGTCCTGGAGGACTTCGACCATCTGTACCGCTACGCCAACCTGTACGAGATGGTCGAGCGCCGCAAGGCTGAGAAGGTCGTCGACGGGCTCACCGAGGTCATGCCGGGTCGACCCACCGTGCGGGAGCACCGACACCCGTTCGACGAGGTCCGTACCCCCTACGACCGGAACGGCGTCGACCCACGGTCGAAGCTGAACGCACTGACGATCCTGTCAGCCGAGCAGCAGGTGATGTTCTACTACATGAACGTCGGCCCGCAGTACATGGAGCCGATCGCCCGCCAGCTCTACCAGGAGATCAGCCTGATCGAACAGGAACACGTCACCCACTACGAGTCCCTCGTGGACCCGGGCGAGACCTGGTGGGAGCGGCTGCTCACCCACGAGTACAACGAATGCTGGCTCTACTACTCCTTCCTCCAGCAGGAGAGCGACCCGCGGATCAAGGCGGTGTGGGAACTGCACCTGCAGATGGAGCTGGCCCACCTCCAGCAGGCCGCCGACCTGTTGCGCCGGCACGACGGCCGGGAACCGGAGGAGATCGTCGGCGGCACGGGCCTGCCCGAGCCGCTGACCTTCGAACCCAACAAGGAGTACCTACGCCACCTGTTGGCGACCCAGATCGACCTCACCAAGCTCGGCGAGGGGTACGTACGGGAGGCGCACGAGCGCTTCGAGTGGATGCAGCGGCAGCTGCACGACGGCCAGCAGCCACCGAGCGAGCAGGTCATCGACATGCACCGGGACCGCTTCGGCGACGAGTACCGGATCGAGACCGAGGGCCCGCACCCGGTGGCGGGTCTGCGCGCCGGAGACGGAGGCAGCCATGACTGACACCGGCGCCCCGGCCACGCCGAACTCCCCGGGGGAGGAGGACGTGGTCGATCTGCTGCTCGCCCAGCACGCGCGGATCGAGCAACTGTTCCTGCTCGTCATCGGCGGCACCGGCGACACCCGACGGGAAGCCTTCGACGACCTGGTCAGGCTGCTCGCGGCGCACGAGACCGCCGAGGAGGAGGTTGTCCATCCGCTGGCCCGAGGCCTGCCCGGGGGTGGCGGCGACGCGATGGTCGACGAGCGGTTGGCCGAGGAACGTCAGGCCAAGGAGACGCTGCGGACGCTGATCGCGGGCGGTGTGGACGCCGACGGCTTCGAGACCGGCGTCATCCTGCTGCGCGACGCCGTGCTCACGCACGCCCGCTACGAGGAACGCTACGAGTTCCCCCGGCTACGCCAACACGTCCCCGCCGACCAGTTGCGCGGCCTCGCCGCCGCCGTGCGGGCCGCCGAAGCGACAGCCCCCACCCGACC
>NZ_SMKD01000019.1 GCF_004348595.1 Micromonospora sp. KC723 | reverse complement strand
AAACGGGGAAGTTCAGGGGGACGGTCCGGCGGCGGTGCCTGCGCGGGGTCCGGGGGGACGCCTGGCGGCGGTGCCTGCTCGGGTGTCCGGGGGATGTAACCGATCCGGCGGGGCTCGCATTCCACGGGCCGGGCCTCGGTGTCCGGGAGATGTAACCAGCCCGGCGGGGCCCGCATTCCACGCCCCGACGCTGTCGGGGCCGGCCGTGTGGCCGGTGGGAGAACACCGGTGGTTGTGCCATGTACAACGCCCCGGCCCTGTCGCCGATTCCGCCACCGGGGTGGCCGCGGCCACGGGATTGCACAGGTCAGACCGGACATTCGCCCCAGCGGGACACACCGCACCCCCGCGCCGTTCACCCCACCCGCTCACCCTGTTGATCAAGAAGCCTGCGTGGAAGCCGTCACGCGCGCCTTGCCCGGCCGATGGACACCGGCCGGGCGGAGGCTTCACGCGGATCAGGCCGCTGCGGGCACCTTGTCCAGGAAACCGTGCACGGCACGCAGCCGGCCGTCCGGGTCGCAGACCGCGACGTCGAAGCCGACGACCACGGAGTCGCCACCCGCTGCGGGCACCAGCTCCCAGCCGAACCGGACCACGTCGTGGTGCCCGTCCACGATGCCGTGCCGGCGCAGGACGTGCCCGGGGAAGGTGTCCCGTACCCCGGTGACGACGGCGGTGATCTCCTGGTGACCACGTACCGCCGCCAGCGGGTCGGTGTAGGTGGCGTCCGGGGTGAAGAGGGTGGCGACCGCCGACGCTCGGGCGGCGGCGTCCGGCTCGTTCCACACGGCGAGGTAACGGTCGACCAGGTCGGAGTGCGTACTCATCGGGTGCTCCCATCGTCGGTTGGTGACGGCGAGAACCCTGGCACCGTCCGACGGGGAGTGTCGATTACCTGCCGGGTAATGGCCCGTGGCCGTGAATCGGACCGTCGGCGATTACCCGGCAGGTAATCGACGGGCGGCCCGCCGCGCGGCACAGTGGTGCCGGGCACCGCACCAGGACCCGAGACGGGGGGATCATGATGACCACATGCCGCGTACGCCGTTCGAGGTTCCGACCGGTCCCGACGAGCACAGTGCGGGGCCGGCGATGAGCGCCACCGTCCACACGTCCGCGCCGCCGGTCGGGGAGGCACTGCGCCGGTGGCGGGAGCTGCGCCGCCTCAGCCAGCTGGAGCTGTCCATCCGCGCGGAGATCTCCACCCGGCACCTGAGCTTCGTCGAGACCGGACGGTCCAGGCCGAGCCGGGAGATGGTGCTGCGTCTGGCCGGGCCACTCGACCTGCCGCTACGCGAACGCAACCGGCTGTTGCTGGCGGCGGGCTACGCGCCGGCGTACCCGGAGAACGCCCTCGGCGCCCCGCAGATGGCGGCGGTCCGTGCCGCCGTACGTCAGGTGCTGTCCGGTCACGAGCCGTATCCGGCGGTGGTGGTCGACCGGGGTTGGAACCTGATCGACGCCAACTCCAGCCTGACGCTCCTCACCGACCTGGTCGCGCCGGAGCTGCTGGTCGCACCGGCGAACGTGCTGCGGGTCAGCCTGCACCCGGACGGGCTCGCACCGCACATCGCCAACCTCGGCGAGTGGCGCGGGCACCTGCTGAGCCGGTTGGGCCGTCAGGTCGAGCTGACCGGCGACGCGGACCTGGCGGCCCTGGAGGCCGAGCTGCGCGCCTACCCGTGCGACAGCCCGGAACCGGAGATCGAGCTGCCCGGCCCGGGCGAGATCGTGGTGCCGCTGCGGCTGCGCCACGAATGCGGGGAGCTGGTCTTCCTCAGCACCATCGCGACGTTCGGCACGCCCCTGGACGTCACCCTGGCCGAGTTGTCCATCGAGTCGTTCTACCCGGCCGACGACCACACCACGTCGGTGCTGCGCGACCGCGCCCGGCGATGACCGACCCCACCACGACACCGACACCGACACCGAGGAGGAACGGCATGTCCACCACCCGTCGCACCGTTGATGAGCTGCTGTCCCGCATCGTCGCGGGACAGGACCCCGACCGGATCGCCGAGGTGTACGCCGAGCGGGTCGACTGGCAGGTCGACTGGCCGGACGCCACGCATCCCGACGTGCCCTGGATCCGCCCGAGATCCACCCGGGCGGACGTTGCCGACCACCATCGCACCCTGGCCGCGTCCACCGTGCCCGGGCAGGGCTCGGCCACGGTCACGAACATCCTCGTCGACGGGCCGCACGCCGTCGTGATCGGCGAGACGTCCCAGACGGTGCGCCGTACCGGCAAGAGGTTCCGTACCCGGTTCGCCCTGCACCTGACCGTCGAGGACGGTCTCATCACCCGCCACCACGTCTACGAGGACAGCCTCGCCGTCGTCGAGGCCTGCCGGGACTGACCCGGGCCTGGCTGGCTGGGCAAGGGGCGCGTGGGCTCGCGGTCGAGCCGGTCACCGTCGGCCCGCTCGGCCGGCCAGGGCACCTCGGGGGAGCGGTGGAAGGCGATGCCGGCGGTGCTCCAGCGGCGGCCGTGCCCGGCCAGCCGGTCGCGGAACCCGGCCCAGTCGTGGATGGCCCGGGGTGACCAGGCCAGCTCGGCGAGGGCGGGCAGCCGGGGGAGAAGCATGAACTCGACCTCTGCCAGCGTGGTGACCGACTCGGTCCAGAGCGGGGCCTCCACCCCGAGCACCGCCTCGGCCGGTACCCCGATCAGGTGCGCACCCGGGTCCCATTCGTACGCGCGGCGCACGTCGATCAGGCCGGCCCAGTCGTGGCCGATCGGGGTGTCCGGGGCGTACTTCATGTCCAGGTAGGCATGGTTGCCGGGGGAGAGGATCAGTCGGGCGCCCCGGCGTACCGCCTCGGCGACCTCGGGGTCGTCGCCGTTGGTGCCCCACCACTGCAGCACCCGCCCGTCGAGGTGGGCGGCCGGGGCGATCTGGTGCCAGCCGATGACCGTCCTGCCGGTCCCGGCGACGATCCGCTGGGTCCGCTCGACGAAGCCGGTGTACGCCGCCCCCTTGACCTTGAACGCCTCGTCGCCGCCGATGTGCAGCCACGGGCCGGGGGTCAGGGCGGCCACCTCGCCGAGCACGTCGGCGACGAAGTCGTACGTCCGCTCGTTGTCGGGGTCGACGTGGCTGAAGCCGACCTCGGTGCCGGTGTAGGGCGGGGGCGCGACCTTGCCCGGAGCCAGCTCGGGGTACGCGACCAGCGCCGCGTTGGTGTGGCCCGGCAGGTCGACCTCGGGGACGATCGTGACGTGCCGGCGGGCGGCGTACCGGACGATCCGCCGGTAGTCGGCCTTCGAGTAGTACCCGCCGGGGCCGGCCCCGACCTGGGTCGTGCCGCCGACGGTGGTCAGCCGGGGCCAGGAGTCGATCGCGATCCGCCAGCCCTGGTCGTCGGTGAGGTGCAGGTGCAGGTGGTTGAGCTTGTACCGGGCCAGGTGGTCGACAACTCGCAGGACGTCCTCGACGGCGAAGAAGTGTCGGGACACGTCGAGCATCGCCCCCCGGTACGGAAAGCGCGGCCGGTCGACGATCACGCCACCGGGTAGCACCCAGCGCTCGTCCACCGGGGTGCGGCTCTCGATCGTGGCCGGGAGGAGTTGCCGCAGCGTCTGCACCCCGTGGAAGAGGCCGGTGGCGGTGTCGGCGGTGAGCCGTGCCCCGGTGGTGGTGATCTCCAGCCGGTAGCCCTCGTCGCCGACGGGGGCGCTGCCGGCGGACGTGCGCACGGCGCCGGCTGGGGTGGCGCGGGCGGCCGGGTCGCCGCCGGCCAGGGTCAGGGTCAGTCCCGGCCCGTCCGGCGCCGTGTCGGCGACCGGGAGCGGGTACCCGGTGGCGGGTCGGAGCAGTTCGGCCAGTTGCTCGGCGACGTCCCGGGCACCTGCCCCGGCGCTGACGCGGATGGCGGCGTCGGCCGGCAGGGTGAAGTCGGCCGGCGGATCCGCGACGACCGAGACCGGGGCCGGCACCACGTCGCCGAGCCGGACCGGGGCCGGCGGCGCGAGCAGGTTCCCGGCCGCCCGGGCGGCGGTCCGCGCCAGGTCGCCGACGCCCGGCCGGTGGGTGGGCAGGCCGGCCGCCGGTGGTTGCTGGCCGGTCTCGGGGCTGCGGGGTGTGGGCGGCACGGCGACGACTCCGGGGTGTATTCGCGAGGGATATGGCAAATGTCAGGCTCGGTGGAAACGGCGACGACAACAGTACGGGGGGAGACGCGAATTGCGTGATCATGCGCATGGAAACGTTCCCAGAAACCGCCACGAACGCGGATAGTCGTGATTACTGTGCGCATTGTCACCGAATGGTCCCAGGTCACTCGATGTTCGCTTAACCTTCGCCCACCGACTGCTGACGACGCCGGGATTGCCGGCGGTCGGCCCCGGGGTACCAGAAAACTAAACCTTCGTTAAGTGTCAATTCCGGCGCGTGTGGGAGGCTCTGGTGGCAGCACAGGAGACGGTCGAGCACAAGTACGTCTACGACTTCGCCGAAGGAAACAAGGACCTCAAGGACCTGCTCGGCGGCAAGGGGGCAAACCTGGCCGAGATGTCCAATCTCGGCCTGCCGGTCCCGCCCGGCTTCACGATCACCACCGAGGCGTGCAAGGCGTACCTGGCCACCGGTCGGGAGCCGGACGGCCTGGCCGACCAGATCGAGGCGCACCTGGAGTCCCTGGAGCGGACGATGGGTCGCCGGCTCGGCGACCCGAACGACCCGCTGCTGGTGTCCGTACGTTCCGGAGCCAAGTTCTCCATGCCCGGCATGATGGAGACCGTCCTCAACGTCGGCCTCAACGACCGCAGCGTCGTGGGTCTCGCCCGACAGGCCACCGGCAGCGCCGACCAGGCCTCCGGCGCGGACAGGTTCGCCTGGGACTCGTACCGCCGCCTGATCCAGATGTTCGGCAAGACCGTCTGCGAGGTGCCGGGCGAGGACTTCGAGCACGCCCTCGACGAGGCCAAACGCGCCAAGGGTACGCACAACGATCTGGACCTCGACGCCGACGACCTGCGCGGTCTGGTCGACGCGTACAAGAAGATCTTCGCCAAGCACACCGGCCGGGAGTTCCCGCAACAGCCGCGCGAACAGCTCGACCTGGCCATCCGCGCGGTCTTCGACTCGTGGAACGCCGAGCGGGCGGTGCTCTACCGCCGCCAGGAGCGCATTCCGGCCGACCTCGGCACCGCCGTGAACGTGGTGTCCATGGTCTTCGGCAACCTCGGTCCCGACTCCGGCACCGGCGTGGCCTTCACCCGCGACCCCGGCAGCGGCGCGCAGGGCATCTACGGCGACTACCTGGCCAACGCCCAGGGCGAGGACGTCGTCGCCGGCATCCGCAACACCGTGCCGTTGCAGCAGCTGGAACAACTCGACAAGAAGTCCTACGACGAACTGCTCGAGATCATGGCCCGGCTGGAGCAGCACTACAAGGACCTCTGCGACATCGAGTTCACCATCGAACGCGGCAAGCTCTGGATGCTCCAGACCCGGGTCGGCAAGCGCACCGCCGCCGCCGCGTTCGTCATCGCCGGCCAGCTCGTCGACGAGGGCCTGATCGACCTCGACGAGGCGCTGCACCGGGTCAACGGCGCGCAGCTCGCCCAGCTGATGTTCCCCCGTTTCCAGCTCGATCACGGCATCCGACCGGTGGCCAAGGGAATCGGCGCGTCCCCGGGCGCCGCCTCCGGCAAGGTGGTCTTCACCTCCGCGCGCGCCGTCGAGCTGGCCGCCGAGGGCGAGCCGGTGATCCTGGTCCGCCGGGAGACCAACCCGGACGACCTCAACGGCATGATCGCCGCCCAGGGCATCCTCACCTCCCGCGGCGGCAAGACCAGCCACGCCGCCGTGGTGGCCCGGGGCATGGGCAAGACCTGCGTCTCCGGTGCCGACGACCTGGACGTCAACGTGCCCGCCAAGCGGTTCACCGTCGGCGGGCAGGTCGTCGTCGAGGGCGACGTCGTCTCCATCGACGGCACCACCGGCCTGGTCTACCTGGGCGAGGTGCCGGTCATGCCGTCCGAGGTGGTGCAGTACTTCGAGGGCGAACTCGACCCGGAGCGGACCGACGACGCGCTGGTGGAAGCCGTACACCGGATCATGACGCACGCCGACGCGACGCGACGGCTGCGGGTCCGGACGAACGCCGACACCGGGGCCGACGCCGCGCGGGCGCGGCGGTTCGGCGCCGAGGGCGTCGGCCTGTGCCGGACCGAGCACATGTTCCTCGGCGACCGCCGGGAGTTGGTGGAACGCCTCATCCTCGCCGGCACCGACGCCGAACGGGAGGACGCCCTGGCGGCGCTGCTGCCGTTGCAGCGCGCGGACTTCGAGGAGATCTTCCGGAAGATGGACGGCCTTCCGGTCACCGTCCGACTGATCGACCCGCCACTGCACGAGTTCCTGCCCCCGTTGGAGCAGCTCGCGGTCAACGTGGCGGTCGCGCAGGAACGCGGGGAGGACGTGGCCAAGGAGGAGGCGCTGCTGGCCGCCGTCCGGCGGATGCACGAGGAGAACCCGATGCTGGGCCTGCGCGGCGTCCGCCTGGGCCTGGTCATCCCCGGCCTGTTCGCCATGCAGGTCCGGGCGATCGCCGAGGCCGCCGTCACGGTCGTCCGCGCCGGGGGCTCCGCCTGCCCCGAGATCATGGTGCCGCTGGTCGGCGCGGTGCAGGAGCTGGAGACGGTCCGTGCCGAGGCCGAGAAGATCATCGCCGAGGTGGTCGGGGACAGCGGCGTCGAGGTGCTGATCGGAACGATGATCGAGGTGCCCCGCGCGGCGCTGACCGCCGGTCAGATCGCCGAGGCCGCGGAGTTCTTCTCCTTCGGCACCAACGACCTGACCCAGATGGGCTGGGGCTTCTCCCGCGACGACGTCGAGGGCGCGTTCTTCTGGCGCTACCTCGAACTGGGCATCTTCGGCATCTCGCCGTTCGAGTCCATCGACCGGGAGGGCGTCGGCCGGCTGGTCCGGATCGCCGCCGAGGAGGGCCGGGCGGCCCGCCCCGGCCTGAAGCTCGGCGTCTGCGGCGAACACGGCGGCGACCCCGACTCGGTGCACTTCTTCCACGAGGTCGGCCTGGACTACGTCTCCTGCTCCCCGTTCCGTGTCCCGGTGGCCCGGCTGGAGGCCGGTCGCGCGGCCGTCCGGACCACCGGCTCCGACAGCCGCTGAACGACCCGTCGGCGGCGGCTCCGGTCAGACGCGGAGCCGCCGCCGAGGCGCGGGTCAGCGCGGCGGATGGTGCCGGTCGGTGGTCGCCCCCGGCCGCCGCCGGGCCAGGACACCCAGCGAGGTGCGCGCGCCCAGGGCCGCGTGCACGGCCGGCACCGGCGTCGCGCCGACCGGCTGCGCGTCCACCGCCGCGCCGGCCCGCCCGGCCACCGCCCGGGCCGGGCCGTGCAGGTCCGGCAGGTCCGCGCCCGCGTCCACGACCAGGGCCAGCAGCGCGTTGCGCCCCGCCGGATAGGTCACCACGCACCCGGCCGAGGTGCACACCACGGACTCCCGGAAGGTGCCGGCCCGGAGCCGGTCGGCGACCTGGTGCCCGACCCCGACGCTCACCGCGGCCAGCGCCGCCAGGTGAACGGCCTCGGTGGGCGGCAGGTCGCTGGAGATGAGCAGCCCGTCGCGTCCCGCCAGCACCGCCCCGGTCACCTCCGGATGGTGCCGGCGCAGCTCCCGCAGCATCGCCCCGATCGCAGTGTCCGTGTCTGGTTGCACGAGCGTCCCCCGTTCGTCGCGTCCTCACGTACCGCTCCCGGAACGCTACCGAAGGCCATGCCGGAGCCGCGATCCCGTCACCGTCGGCTCTCAGGCGGCAACTCTCGTCTGATCGGTGGTTGTGCGGACGTCATCGTCTGTTCGCCGGCGCGCCGTCCGCGCCGGTTCGGCGTAACCTGGGCACCCGCGAGGAGTTCCGCACGGTGAAGGGTGGCCGCATGACCAGCGCCTGGGCGAGCGTGAGCGTCGACGCCCACGACCCGGCCCGCCGGCGGGCCGAGGCGCTGGGCCACCACGGCACGCGGTCGAAGGGCTGACGGTGCCGGCCGAGCCGCCCGCCGCCGACCTGTCCGGCGCCGACCCCGCCGACGCCCGCCGATTCGTCGACGAGCCGCCGAAGGACACCGGCGACGGCCGGTCGCCGTACGAGCGGGACCGGGCGCGGGTGCTGCACTCCGCGGCGTTCCGGCGGCTGGCCGCGAAGACCCAGGTGCACGTCGCCGGCACCGACGACTTCCTGCGTACCCGGCTGACCCACTCGCTGGAGGTGGCGCAGATCGCCCGGGAAATGGGCGCCCGGCTCGGCTGCGACCCGGACGTGGTGGACACCGCGGGGCTCGCCCACGACCTCGGCCACCCGCCGTTCGGGCACAACGGCGAGGACGCCCTTGACCGGCTCGCCGCGAGCTGCGGCGGATTCGAGGGCAACGCGCAGACGCTGCGGGTGCTGACCCGGCTGGAGGCCAAGGTGCTGGGCCCGGACGGGACGTCGGCCGGGCTGAACCTCACCCGGGCCGCGCTGGACGCGGTCAGCAAGTACCCCTGGCCCCGCCGCTGCGGTCTGCGCAAGTTCGGGGTGTACGCCGACGACCGCCCGGTCTTCGACTGGGTACGGGCCGGCGCGCCGCCGGGCGGTGTCCGGCGCTGCCTGGAGGCGCAGGTGATGGACTGGGCCGACGACGTGGCGTACTCGGTGCACGACGTGGAGGACGGCATCCACGGCGGGTACGTGTCGCTGCGTCCGCTGCTGGACGATCCGGACGAGCGGGCCGCGCTCTGCGCCGACGTGGCGGCGGTCTACTCCGGCGAGTCCCCGGCCGACCTGGGCGAGGTGCTGGTGGATCTGCTCGCCGAGCCGGTGCTCGCCCCGCTCGCCGCGTACGACGGCAGCCACCGCGCGCAGGCCGCGCTGAAGGCGACGACCAGCCTGCTCACCGGCCGGTTCGTCGCCGGCGTGGTGACCGCCACCCGGGACCGCCACGGCCCCGGCCCGCACCGCCGGTACGCCGCCGATCTGGTGGTGCCGCGACCGGTCCGGGCCCGGTGTGCGTTGCTCAAGGGCATCGCCTGGCGGTACGTGATGCGCCGGCCGGGCGCCCGGGCCCGCTACGACCGGCAGCGGGAGATCCTGACCGAGTTGGTCGCCGTGCTCGCCGACCGGGCGCCCGACGTGCTCGATCCGGTCTTCGCGCCGTTGTGGCGGGCCGCGCCGGACGACGCCGCCCGACTGCGGGTGGTGATCGACCAGGTCGCCTCGCTCACCGACCCGGCCGCCGTGGCCTGGCATGACCGCCTGGTCCGCCCCGGCGCCTGACCGGGCGACGCGGGGCGTCGTCGGACCCCTCCCGCTGGTTAGGCTACCCTAACCTCATGACGGAGCGCGCGAAGATGGTCACCGCCGCCACGGTCCTGCGGACCGAGCGGCCCACCCCCCACCTGATCCGGCTGGTGCTCGGTGGGGAGGAGCTGGCCGGGCTGCCGGTCGGGGAGCACACCGACCACTACGTGAAGCTGATCTTCGCGCCCGAGGGCGTCACGTACCCGCACCCGACCGACCTGGCCACCATCAAGCGGGAGTTCCCGGCCGAGCAGTGGCCCCGGCTGCGCGCGTACACGGTGCGGGCCTTCGACCCGCTGGCCGGCGAACTGACCATCGACGTCGTGCACCACGGCGACGAGGGGTTGGCCGGGCCCTGGGCGGCCCGGCTGCACCCCGGCGACGAGGTGCGCTTCGTCGGCCCGGGCGGAGCGTACGCGCCGGACCCGACGGCGGACTGGCACCTGCTGGTGGGCGACGAGAGTGCCCTGCCGGCCATCGGGGCCGCGCTGGAGCGGCTGCCGGTCGGCGCCCCGGCCGCGGTCCTGGTCGAGGTGCACGGCCCGGCGGACGAGCAGCCGCTGCCCAGCCCGGGCGCGGTGGCGCTGACCTGGTTGCACCGCGGCGACCGGCCGGTCGGCGAGGCACTGGTCGCCGCGGTGCGGGCCCTGGAGTTCCCGACCGGTCGGGTCCACGCGTTCGTGCACGGCGAGGCGACGTTCGTCAAGGAACTGCGCCGGTTGCTGCGGGTCGAACGCGGGGTGCCCCGTGAGGCGCTGTCCATCTCCGGCTACTGGCGGCGCGGCATGGACGACGAGGGCTGGCGCTCCACCAAACCGGACTGGAACCGTCAGGTCGAGGCCGAGGAGGCCGCCGTCGTCGTGGGCTGACCGGGCGTCGGCCGCACGCCCGTCCCCCGGGCTACGGACCGTCGGTCCGGCAGGGCAGGATGTAGGGCCGAGGGGGTGGCAGGAGATGGCTGGGCGGATCCGGGACGAGGACATCGCGCTGGTCCGGGAGCGCACCTCCATCGCCGAGGTCATCTCGGACACGGTGACCCTGCGGTCGGCCGGCGGCGGCAACCTCAAGGGCCTCTGCCCGTTCCACGACGAGAAGAGCCCGTCGTTCAACGTCTCGCCCGCCCGCAACGTCTTCTACTGCTTCGGCTGCGGGGCGGGCGGCGACGCGATCAAGTTCCTGATGGACGCCGAGCACCTCAGTTTCGTCGAGTCCGTCGAGCGGCTCGCCGCCCGCGCCGGCATCCAACTGCGGTACGTCGAGAACGACCAGACCGCGCCGCGCAGCCGCCCGCAGCAGGGGCAGAAGCAGCGACTGGTGGCCGCGCACGCCGCCGCCGTCGAGTTCTACCAGGCCCAGCTCACCACGGCCGGGGCCCGACCGGCCCGGGAGTTCCTGGCCGGGCGCGGCTTCGACCGGGCCGCCGCCGAGCGGTACGGCTGCGGGTTCGCCCCCGACGCCTGGGACCTGCTCACCCGGCACCTGCGCCAGCAGGGGTTCAGCCACGACGAGCTGGTCACCGCCGGGTTGTCCCGCCCGGCCCGCTCCGGCTCGCTGATCGACCGGTTCCGCCGCCGGCTGCTCTGGCCGATCCGTGACCTGGCCGGCGACGTGATCGGTTTCGGGGCCCGCAAGCTCTTCGACGACGACGACGGCCCGAAGTACCTCAACACCCCCGAGACGCCGATCTACAAGAAGTCACACGTCCTCTACGGCATCGACCAGGCCAAGCGGGAGATCGCCAAGCAGGGCAAGGTGGTCGTCGTCGAGGGCTACACCGACGTGATGGCCTGCCACCTGGCCGGCGTGCCGACCGCGGTGGCCACCTGCGGCACCGCCTTCGGCGCTGACCACATCACCGTGCTGCGCCGGCTCCTGCTGGACACCGACGACGTGGCCGGCGAGATCATCTTCACCTTCGACGGGGACGCCGCCGGCCAGAAGGCCGCGCTGCGCGCCTTCGAGGACGACCAGCGCTTCGTCGGGCGTACCTTCATCGCGGTCAGCCCGGACAACATGGACCCGTGCGAGCTGCGCCTGGCCAAGGGTGATCTGGCGGTCCGGGATCTGGTCGCCCGCCGCGAGCCACTGGTCGACTTCGCGTTGCGTCACGTGATCAGCCGGTACGACCTGGACACCGTGGACGGCCGGGTGGAGGCGATGCGCCGTGCCGCCCCCCTCGTCGCCAAGATCAAGGATCGGGAGAAACGCCCGGAGTACGTCCGCAAGCTCGCCGGTGACCTCGGCATGGAGATCGAGCCGGTGCAGCGCGCCGTGCTCGCCGCGGCCCACGCCCCCACCGGCGAGCGGGGGTCGGCGAGGTCCGCCTCCGCCCGGGTCGCCGCGCCCGAGCCGGCGGCGGACAGTCCGCAGTCGATGGTCGAGCGGGAGGCGTTGAAGCTCGCCCTCCAGGAGCCGGTGCTGGCCGGCCCGATGTTCGACGCCGTCGAGGCGACGGAGTACCGCCACCCGGTGCACGCGGCGGTCCGGGCGGCGGTCGCGGCGGCCGGCGGGGTCACGGCGGCGACCGGCGGGGCGGTCTGGATCGAGTCGGTCCGCGACGCCTGCGAGGACCTGGCCGCCCGGGCGCTCGTGGGAGAGCTGGCCGTCGAGCCGCTGCGCATCGACGGCGAGCCCGACCCGCGCTACGTGTCGATCACCATGGCGCAGCTCCAGTGGGGCTCGGTCACCGGCCGGATCCGGGATCTCAAATCCAAGATCCAGCGGATCAACCCGGTGAACAACAAGGACGAGTACTTCGCCCTGTTCGGGGAACTGCTCTCGCTGGAGCAGCACGCGCGGGCGCTGCGCGAGCAGGCCGCGGGAGGACTGTGATGGGACTGTTCAGCCGCAAGCCGAAGCTGCCGCCCGCCGCCCGGCCACCGCTGACCGCCGACGAGCGGGTGCTGGCCTGGGCCGCCGCCGGCAACGGCGAGGGCGACGGCGTGGTGGTGGCCAGCAACCTCGGGTTGTGGCTGCCCGGCCACGGGCACCGCCTGGGCTGGCACGACATCCTCAAGGCGGTCTGGTCCGGCCGCGAGCTGACCGTCACCCCCGCCGAGCTGGTCACCGAGCGGGACGGCTACCGGGTGGTCGCCGACCACCCCGCCGAGACCTACCTGCTGCTCGACCCGGGCGACCTGCCGCACCAGGTACGGGCCCGGGTGACCCGCTCGGTGGCGTGGACCGCCCACCACCGGTTGCCCGGCGGCGCGGGCCGGATCGCGGCCCGGCGGGTCGCCGGCGTGGACGGTCTGGCCTGGACGGTACGCCTGGACCCCGGCACCCCCACCGACGACGAGGTGCTGGCCGAAACCGACCGGCTGGTCGCGGACGCCCGCGCCACCACCGCGCCCGCCGACGTCTGACCGCGCCCTCGCTCGACCGTCAGCCGCCCCGGTAGAAGCGGGCCGCTCCCGGGTGCAGCGGGATCGGGTCGGTGCCCGACGCGCTCTGCCGGGTGAAGTTCCCCGCTTCCGGGTGCACGTCGATCAGGTCACCCTGGTGGGCGAAGAGCAGCCGGGTCAGGTCGTACGCGAGCTGCTCCGGCATGTCGGCGCCGACCAGGATCATGTTCGACACCGTCACGGTGGGCGTGCCGGTTCGCGTCCCGTAGACGTCCCTCGGTAGCTCGGCGGTCGTGTACACCGAGCCGTACGTCGCGTTCAGCGGATCGATCAGGTCGGCGATCGGCAGCAGCTCGAACCTTCCCGGCGCGCTGGCGAGCAGATCGGCGATGCCGGGCGTGGGCAGGCCGCCGGAGAAGAACATCGCGTCCAGGGTGCCGGCCCGCATCCGGGTGACCGTCTCCGGCAGGGACAGGGTGAACCGGCGGACATCCCGTTCCGGGTCGATCCCGCCGGCCGAGAGCAGCCGGCCGGCGATGATGTCCGTGCCGGACCTGGGCGAACCGGTGGAGATCCGCTTGCCGCGCAGGCTCGCGAAGTTCGTGATCTCCGCCTCCGCCCGGACGATCACGTGCGTGTAGTTGCTGTACACCCGGGCCAGCGCACGGACCGGCTGCGGCTGGCGGAACGCCCCCCGGCCGGCGACCGCGTCGGCGGCGGTGTCGGAGAGGCTGAACGCGATCTCCATGTCCCCGCCGGCCAGCCGGGTGATGTTCTCCACCGAGGCGCCGGTCGGTTCGGCCCGCGCCTCGTACCCGGGCAGGTGGCGGCTGATCACGTCGGCGTAGCCGCCGCCGAGTTGGTAGTACACGCCGGTGGTGTTGCCGGTGGCCAGGAAGATCCGGCCACCGTGCCAGGCCTCCGGACGGGTCTCGTTCGGCCCGCAACCCGCCGTGAGCACGGTGACCAGCACCGCCGCCAGCCACCGCGACGGCCGGCCGGTCACGCCCGGACCGCCGGTTCCAGCGCCTCGGCCACCCGCTGCACGAGCGTGGCCGTCTCGAAGCCGATCTGGCCGAGGTCGCAGCCCGGCGCCGCCAGCACCCCGAGCAGCGCCCGCTCGCCGACCGCCATCACCAGCATCACGCCGCCGTCCATGTCGATGATCTGCTGCCGTACCCGGCCGGCGGCCATCAGCCGCGCGGCGCCGATGGTCAGGCTGGCCAGTCCACTGATCACCGCGGCGAGCTGGTCCACCTGGTCGGGGGAGAGATCAGGCGAGGACGCGAGCCGCAGGCCGTCCTGGGAGACCGCCACGGCGTGCGACACGTCGGGCACCCGCTCGGCGAAGTTCGCCAGGAGCCAGTCGAGGCCGGCGTTCCCGGATGAGGTCATTGAGGTCTCCCAATCGGTCCGTTGTGCTGGTCACGTCGCGTCGCGCTCGCCACACCCTCGGCAAGCGCGGAGAGCCTGGCCCGCACCACCTCCGGGTCGAGCGGGTCGTCCGCCTGCGCCGCCGCCGGGGCGTGGTGCAGCGCGGTGGGCAGCGCGCCGCCGCGGGTACGGCGGGGCAGGCCCGTCCCGGTGGTCACGGTGGCCCCGGCAACCGGCGGCAGCGCCGGTGACGCGGCAAGCGCCTCGGCCGGCACCGTCGCCGGGGTGGACGGCGAGTCGTCCCGGGGCCGGAACCAGGCGGCCGACGCGGTGGGCTGCGGCCGACTCGCCGCCGAGGGACGACGGGACACGGTTTCGACGCGGGTGAGCGCCTTCTCCGGGATCTCGACCTGGGCGACCGTGCCCTGCCTGGTGTTGTGCAGCTGCACCCGGATACCGTGCCGGGCCGCGAGGTGCGCCACCACGTGCAGCCCCATGCTGCCGGCCGCCGCGCTGGACAGCACGGCGGGCGCGAGGAGCCGCTCGTTGATCTCGGCGAGCCGGCTCTCGCTGATGCCGATGCCCTGGTCGTGCACCCGCAGGGTGAGCCCGTCGACGGTACGGCGGCCGTCGACGTGCACCGGCGCGTGCGGTGGCGAGTAGTGGGTGGCGTTCTCCAGCAGCTCCGCGAGGAGATGGACCAGATAGCCCACCGCGGCGCCGCGCACCGCGGCGGCCGGCACGTCGATCTCGACGCGCTGGTAGTCCTCGATCTCGGAGGCGGCGGCGCGGACCACGTCGGCGAGCAGATGATCACCCTCGTGCGCGCGGCCCGGCTCGCCGCCGGCGAGAACCAGCAGGTTCTCCCCGTTACGGCGCATCCGGGCGGCGAGATGGTCCAGGGCGAACAGCCGGGCCAGCGCGTCCGGGTCGGTCTCCTCACGTTCGAACTCGTCGAGCAGCCGCAGCTGCCGGGTGATCAGCGTCCGGATCCGCCGGGCCAGCGCCTCCGCCATCCGGGTCACGTCCCGCCGCAGCTCGGCCTGTTCGCCGGCGAGCCGTAGCGCGGCCCGGTGCACCGTGTCGAACGCCTCGGCGACCTGGGCGACCTCGTCGCGGCCCTGCCGGACGCCGGCGGTGAGCCGGGTGACCTCGCCGTCCGCCGGCGTCCCGTCACCGGCTGCGATGGCGGTGATCCGCTTGGGCAGCTCGGTGTGGGCCATGGTGAGCGCGGCGGCCCGCAGCCGGCGCAGCCGGCGGCTGGTGCGTACGGCGAGCAGGGCGGCGGCCAGCAGTGAGGCGGCGGCGACGGCGGTGGTGGCGCCGCCGGTGACCATGGCCCGCCGCCGGGCCTCCCCGGCCAGGCGCGCGGCCTGGTCGTCCAGGTTCTCGGACAGCTCCCGGCCAAGGAGGTTGTACCGCCGGATGACGCCGCTCTGCGCCACGTACCAGGCGTCGCCATCGACCCTGAGCGCCGCCGCGACGATGTCGCTCTCGGCGGCGCCGTCGCGCATCCGCCGCGCGGTCGTCACGTCGCTGCCGGTCATCAGCCGGTCGTGGGTGGCCTGCGCCTCGCGGCTGGCGATCCGGGTGAACTCGGCCTGGCGCTGCTCGTGCGCGCCGCGCAGCCGGCCGAGCCGGACCAGTTCCCCCGGGGCCAGCTCACCCCGGACGAAGACCGCCCGGAGCAGGTCGCGTTCCAGGGAAGCCAGGTGTTCCTGGGCGGCCACGGCAGCCACCTCGCGGGCCGCGTTGGCCAGCTCGGTGTCGCGCAACTGGGCCGGCAGCGCGTCGGCGACGGTGAGCAGGGAGCCGACCAGCGCCACGTAGGTCGCGTCGGTGGCCCCGGAGTTCGCGGCGGCCTCGCGGGCCGGTTCCAGCCGGTAGAGCTGGTCGTCGGCCGTGTCGAGCACCCGGCCGAGGTCGGGCGCCGCAAGGCGGGCCGCCCGCCCGGCGGTGCGGTACCGGTCCACCGCGGTGTCCACCCGCCGCCGCTGCGCGTCGACCAGCGGCCGGCCGCTGGCGCCGCCGCGCTGGCGCAGGGCTGCCGTCTCACCGAGTTCCCGCTCCAGCTCGTGCACCAGGCGCACGGTGGCGGTGGCGGTGCCGGCGAGGACCCGGGCGCGGCCGGCGTCGGTGGAGGCGTCCAGCGCGGTGTCGGTCTGGACGGCGCCCAGTACCACCAGGGACACGGTGGCCACCAGGATGGGCGCGAGAAGCTGGGTGCGTACCGACCAGAGCTGGTCGGTGTGGTCCGTGGGCCGGTTGTGCCGGCGGACGCGGGCGGGGTGGGGGAGCGGCACGGGGCCTCCCGGTGTGGGTCGGAGCGCCGGGTCCGGGCGGCCTCGGCCCGGACCCGGCGTGCGGGTCAGCTCGCGCCGAGGTCCCGCAGGGCCTCGGCCGCACCCCGGTGCAGCGGTACGGGGTCGGTCTTGCGGGCGTTGTCCAGGGTGATGCCCTTCGCCGCCGGGTTGGCCTGGCCCAGCGCCTCCTGCTTCTCGAAGACGGTCCGGGTGATGGCGCAGGCGACGTTCGCGTCGAGGTCCTTGCGGACCAGCAGCACGTTCGGTACGACGATGGTCGGGACGTCCGTGGCGGTCCGGTACGCGTCCGCCTTGATGGTGCCGGCCTGGTAGGCCGGGTTCAGCTCGGTCATCTTCGGCAGCAGCGGGCTGATGTCGATGAACTTCACCTTGTCGCCGGCCGTGGTGAACAGGTCGGTCACTCCGCCGGTGGGCACGCCGCCGGACCAGAAGAACCCGTCGACGCTGCCGTCCTTGATCCCGTCGACGGTCTTGGCCAGGTCGAGACGCTGTGCCTGGATGTCCTTCGCCGGGTCCAGACCGGCGGCGGTGAGCAACCGGTTGGCGATGACCTCGGTGCCGGACTTCGGCGAACCGGTGGAGATCTTCTTGCCCTTCATGTCGGCCACGGAGTTGATGCCCGCGTCAGCTCGGACCACCACCTGCGTGTAGTTGTCGTAGATGCGGGCCAGCGCCTCGACCGGTTGCGGGGCGGTGAAGGTGCCCTTGCCCTGTACGGCGTTGACGGCGGTGTCGAACAGCGAGAAGGCGACGTCGTACTGGCCGCCGACGAGCTGCTCGATGTTCTGCACCGAGGCCCCGGTCTCGGCGGCGGTGCCGGTCAGCTTGCCGCCGGTGGTGGCGGCGAGCTGACCGGCGAGGGCGCTGCCGACCACGTAGTAGACGCCGGTGGCGTTGCCGGTGGCGATGCCGACCCGGGTGTTCTCGGTGACCTCGCAGGTGACCTCCCTGGTGGCGTCGTCCTTCGTCGCGCTGTCCTGACGGCCCCCGCAGCCGGCGGTGCCCGCCACGACGAGGGCCAGCGCCCCCACGCCCACGGCTGTTCGCATGGTGGTTCGCCTCATGAGATCTCCTCCCCAGGATGTCCGGATGGGACTGGTCGTGGCACGCCGGTCCGGCCCGTCGCGCCGCGTCGTACCGCCACACCCGCCACCGCGGCGACGGCCAGGGTCGCGCCGACGGTGACGGGTACGGGTTCGAGCCAGAGCAGCGTCAACCCGGCGAGCGCGCCGAGGATCCGCTCCGGTGTGCCGGCCGGCCCGACGCCGGGCAGCCAGCCGCCCGCCGCGACGGCCAGCACCGCGACGCTCGACGCGCAGACCGCCCCGGCCACCGCGATCCGCCCGGCGCCACCGATTCCGAGCAGCCCGAGCCCGGTCGGGGTGACCACGAAGGCGAGCGGGATCAGGTAGGCCGGAAGGGCGTACCGCAGGGTCTGCCACATGGTCGGCACGAGCCGCCCACCGGTGACCGCGGCGGCGGCGACCGCCGCCAGCGCGGTCGGCGGCGAGACCTCGGACAGCACCGCGAAGTAGAAGACGAACATGGCCGCGGCGGGGGCGGCCACGCCCAGGTCGAGCAGGGCCGGGCCGATGATCACCCAGCCGATCACGAAGGAGGCGGTGACCGGCACCGCCAGCCCGAGCAGGCTGAGCGCGACGGCGGCGAGCAGCGCGGTCAACGCCAGCACCACCGCCGGTTCGGCGCTGACCGCCTTGGCCCCGCCGATCAGCAGGGCGGCGGCCTGCGGGCCGAGGCCGGTCTTGGTCGTGGTGGCGGTGATGACGCCGGCGGCGGCGCAGACCGCGCTGACCGCGAGCACTCCGCGTACCCCGGCGGCGAGCGCGCCGACCATCCGGGCCGGGGTGAGCCGGTGGCGCCGGTCCAGGAAGGACAGGGCGGCGGCGAGCACGATGGCGCCCACCACCGCCCTGGTCGCGGAGAAGCCGAGAGCGAGCAAACCGGTGATCACCAGGAGGGAGAGGAAGTGGTAGCCGAACCTGCCGAGCAGCCGCCAGGGTGAGGCGGCGTCGATGGCCACCGGCCGCACCCCGGAGCGGCGGGCGTCGATCTCCACGGAGAGCAGGATGCCGAGGTAGTAGAGGATCGTCGGGACGGTCGCCCAGCCGAGTACCCGCAGGTACGACACGCCCAGGTACTCGGCGATGATGAATGCCGCCGCGCCGAGGGTGGGCGGGGAGAGGATCGCGCCGACGCCGGCGGCGGCGAGCATCCCGCCGGCGCGCTCGGGCGGGTATCCGGCCCGGCGCAGGACGGGCCAGGTGACCGCGCCGATGCTGACGGTGGTGGCCGCGCCCGATCCGGAGACGGTGCCGAGCAGGAAGCCGGAGGCGACGGCGGTGCGGCCGGCGGCCGTGCGGGAGCGCCGGAAGGCGGCGGCGGAGAGGTCCACGAAGAAGCGGCCCGCGCCGGAGAGGTCGAGCACCGCGCCGTAGACGGTGAACAGCACGATGTATGTGGCCGCGACGTCGAGCGGGGTGCCGTAGAAGCCGCTGTCGGAGTTGTAGAACGCGTCGACCAGTTGGGCGAAGTCGATCCCGGCGTGCGCCACCGGCCAGGACTGCGGCAGCAGCCCACCGTAGTAGCCGTAGCCGAGGAAGAGCAGGCAGACGGCGGGCAGGATCCAGCCGGTGGTGCGCCGGCACGCCTCCAGCAGCAGGAGCAGCAGCACGCTGCCCATGGCCACGTCGAGCGGGGAGAGCAGCGCCTGCCGGTCGAGGAAGGCGTCGTAGCCGCCGCCACCGCCGGGCAGGGAGACCGGTAGCACCGGGTAGAGGCAGCAGACCAGGGCCGCCGCGGCCAGGACCCAGTCGGTCGCGGTGGGTCGCGTGCCGCTGGTGGTCATGCGACGCCGCCACGGCAGGGGCAGATCCGCCGGGTACGCGAGGAAAACCAGTGGCAGTACGCCGGCGAGGAAAATGATCAGGTAGTACTTGCTGCCCTGCGGCAGCGGGGCGAAGACCTGCCCGAGCGCGAACAGGGCGACCGCCACCGCCGTGCCGGTGACCAGCAGTCCCGCGGGTCCGCTGAGATCCCGCCCGGGTTTCTCGTCCTCGAACCGGGCGGCGAGATCGTGCGGGTCGGAGGCGTCCGGGCGGGTCGGATCGGGTGGCGGGTCGTCGGCGGGCGCGGGTGCGCCGTCCACCGTGGCGCCCCGGCCGCCCGATCCGGGCTGCGGCGGTGGCGGAACGGGACCATCGGGCGAACGTACGGACGACACGAGGGGGCACGATACGCGAATTGCCCACCCCAGGGAACATTGCTCATTGTGATTGCGCTCGGTGATGAAGGTGGGCTGCGAATCACGCAGAGACACATCTATTAGGCGTCGTTTCCCAAGAATGGTGAACGGATAGGTTGACAAACGGGCAGAGTGGCCGGCGGGTGGAAGTGATCCGTCCATGATGGTGGTGGATTGCCGGTCCGGCCGACGGTGGCGCGGGTGGCGGACGGTGAGGAAAGATCTCGACACGGCCAGGCACGCTCTGTAGCTGACGTCACGGTACGTGTCGAGCTCCGTGCCGGTTGTGGCGGATGTCGAAAGGCGTCGCGGCTGTCGGAGGTCGCCGGTACGGTCGGCCGGTGACCAGTACGGCACCACTCATCCGGGCGCGCGGGTTGGTGAAACGGTTCGGCGACTTCACCGCCGTCGCCGGCATCGACGTGGACGTCCTTCCCGGCGAGGCCTTCGGCTTCCTCGGCCCGAACGGCGCCGGCAAGTCCTCCACCATGCGCATGATCGGCTGCATCTCCCCACCCAGCGGGGGCGAGCTGCGCATCCTCGGGATGGACCCGGTGCGGGACGGCCCCGCCATCCGTGGCCGCCTGGGCGTCTGCCCCCAGCTCGACAATCTGGACCCGGACCTGACCGTCCGGGAGAACCTGACCACCTACGCCCGCTACTTCGGCGTCCCCCGCGGCGCCGCCCGCGAGCGCGCCGCCGAGCTGCTCGACTTCGTCCAGCTCACCGAACGGGCCGACAGCAAGGTCGAGCCGCTGTCCGGCGGGATGAAACGCCGCCTGACCATCGCCCGCGCGCTGGTCAACGAGCCCGACATAGTGCTGCTCGACGAGCCGACCACCGGGCTCGACCCGCAGGCCCGCCACCTGGTGTGGGAGCGGCTGTTCCGGCTCAAGCAGCAGGGCGTCACCCTCGTGCTGACCACCCACTACATGGACGAGGCCGAGCAACTCTGCGACCGGTTGGTGGTGATGGACGGCGGGCGGATCGTCGCCGAGGGCTCGCCCCGCGCGCTCATCGAACGGCACTCCACCCGCGAGGTGGTGGAGCTGCGCTTCGCGGCGGATTCGCAGGAGGCGTTCGCCGGCAAGCTGGACGGGCTGGGGGAACGGATCGAGGTGCTACCCGACCGGGTCCTGCTCTACGTCGCCGACGGGGACGCCGCCCTCGCCCAGGTCGAGGCGCGCGGGCTCACCCCCGCCGCCGTCCTGGTCCGGCGCAGCAGCCTGGAGGACGTCTTCCTGCACCTCACCGGTCGTACGCTGGTCGACTGACCGCGCCTGCGGCACCGGGGCGTAGCATCGGCGGCCGAAACGGGGGAGGGCCACGATGGATGTTCGCGCACGGCGGCAGGCGGGTCTCACCGCGCTCTATCTCGGTGTCTTCGCGACGATCTGGTTCAGTGTGCCGGCGGCCGAGTCGCCGCTGCGCACCCTGCTCGTGGTGGCCAGCGGCGGGGCGCTGCTGACCGCGTTCGGCGGCGCGGCCCTGGCGCTGCGGGCGGGTCGCGCCGGTGCCGCGGTGCCCCGCGACCGGCGGGCCGACCGGCGGTACCTCGTCATCGTCGCCGTCGAGTTCGCCGTGGCGGTGCTCGGCGCCGTGCTGCTCGCCGCCCTGGGGCGGGCAGAGTACGTCCCCGTCCTGGTCTGCGCGGTGGTGGGCGCGCACTTCCCGCCGCTCGCCCCGGTGCTCCGGGACCGGCTGCTGGTGCCGCTCGGGGTGGCGATGTGCCTGCTCGCCCTGGCCGGGCTGGTCGTCGGGTTCGTCTCCCCGACTCCGCCCGGGCTGGTCGTCGGCACCGGCGCGGGCCTGCTGCTCTGGGCGTACGCCCTGCTAGCCCTGCTCCGCGCGGCCCGGACGGGCCGGGTCGCGGGCCGGTAAAGGCCGCGACACCCCCGGCGGGCGACCGTAGGGTGGGCCTGTTCTGTCGTACCCGGCCGGTAGGAAGACGGGGTGCGCGACGGCGGGGGGAGTCGAGGTGAGCGTGACGCAGCGGGCGCGACCGGGGTTGCCCCGGGTGCCGGCGGTGGCGGTGCTCGCCTACCACCTGACCGGCTACCGCCGCACCTGGCGCTCCGGCGTCTTCTCGTCCTTCCTGCTGCCGACCCTGACCGTGCTGGGCTTCGGTTTCGGCGTCGGCGGTTACGTCGACCAGGGCGTCGACGGGGTGCCCTACCTGGAGTGGATCGTGCCGGGGCTGCTCGCCTCCACTGCCATGCAGGTGGCGATCGCCGAGTCGACCTTCCCGGTGTTCGGCAACTTCCAGTGGACCAGGACGTACACCGCGCAGAACGCCGCGCCGTTGCGGGCCGGCGACATCGTCGCCGGTCACCTCGCCTTCGTGCTGGTGCGAGCGGTCACCGCCAGTGCGGTGTTCCTGCTGGTGACTGCGCTGTTCGGGGCGGTGGTCTCGGTCTGGGCGGTGCTCACCCTGCCGGTGGTGGCGCTGCTCGGTTTGGCGGTGGCCGCGCCCACCTTCGGGTACGCCGCCGCCGTGTCCAGCGACAGTTGGCTGGCCATGCTCTTCCGGTTCGCGGTCATCCCGATGACGCTCTTCGCCGGTGTCTTCTTCCCGGCCGAGTCACTTCCCGACGGCCTGCGTCACCTGGCGTACGCGACCCCGCTCTGGCACGCCGTCGACCTGTGCCGGGCGGCCACGCTGGGCGTGCCGCCGCACTGGTCGGTCGCCGGGCACCTGCTCTATCTCGCCGTCTGGGCGGTGGGTGGCGCGGCGCTGGCCGTCCGCCTGTTCCGTCGCCGGCTCGTGGTCTAGGAGCCGTCCATGGTCACCCTCGTCCTGCCTCGGCTGCTCGGCATCGCCGCCACCACCCGTCGCTCCGCCTCGATGGTCGAGCGGAACGTGGCGGCGCTGAAGTGGGTCTACTCGCTGCTGCTCGTGTCCGGGTTCGTCGAGCCGGTGCTCTACCTCTTCTCGATCGGCGTCGGGGTGGGCCAGCTGATCGACGGCATGACCCTGCCCGACGGCCGGGTGGTGGAGTACGCAGTCTTCGTCGCTCCGGCCATGCTCGCCTCGTCCGCGATGAACGGGGCGCTCGCCGAGACCACCTTCAACTTCTTCGGCAAGTTCAAATACCAGAAGCTCTACGACGGGATCATCGCCACCCCGGTGCGGCCGTTCGAGATCGCCCTCGGCGAGCTGACCTGGGCGATGGTGCGCGGCTCGGCGTACTCGGCGGCGTTCCTCGCGGTGATGGTGGCCATGGGCCTCACCACCGCCGGGCGCGCACTCGTCGCGTTCCCCGCGGCGGTGCTGGCCGGCTTCGCGTTCGGGGCGGCCGGCATGGCGCTCTCCACCTTCATGCGTAGTTGGCAGGACTTCGACCTGATGGGGTCGGCGCAGTTCGTTCTCTTCCTCTTCTCCGGCACCTTCGTGCCCGCCGAGGCGTACCCGGCGGTGCTGCGCTGGCTGGTCGAGGTGACCCCGCTCTACCGGGCGGTGCACCTGCTCCGGGGCGTCTGCGTGGACGGCGGCGGCTGGCCGGTGCTGCCCGACGTGCTCTACCTGCTGGCGTTGACCTCGGTCGGGCTGACCGTGGCGGCCCGGCGGATGGCGGGCCTGCTCTACCGCTGACGGGTTAACGGTCGGCCCTCCCCGGGCATGTCGAGGACACCACCGACCACGAGGAGGGGCACATGGCCTCCGACGACCCGTCCGCCCGGGGTGGGCGCGACCGCACCCGTGACGACCGGCCGGCCCCGACCGACCTGCCCGGCAGCGGGTGGACGGCGGCGGCGCGGCGTACGGTCCGGGAGTTCCGCGACGACAGCCTGGTCGACTGGGCCGCCGCGCTGACCTACTACGGCGTGCTCTCCATCTTCCCGGGCGTACTGGTGCTGATCTCCCTGCTCGGCCTGCTCGGCGACCGGGCCACCACCGGGGTACGGGACACCGTCAACCAGGCGGTGCCGGAGGAGAACATCCGCCGGATCATCGAGGGCGCGATCGACCAGGCGGGCGCGTCCGGCGGGCTGGCCAGCCTCGCCGCGATCGTGGGGCTGCTGGCGGCCTTCTGGTCCGCCTCCGGCTACATCGCCGCCTTCATGCGCGCCTCGAACGCCATCTACGACGTGCCGGAGGGCAGGCCGATCTGGAAGACGCTGCCGATCCGGCTCGGGGTGACCGCGGTGATCGGGGTGCTGCTGCTGGCCAGCGCGGTGATCGTGGTCTTCACCGGTGGCTTCGCCGAGCAGGCCGGCAGCGCGATCGGCGTCGGCCCCACCGCCGTTGCGGTGTGGAACGTCGCCAAGTGGCCGGTGCTGCTGGTCCTGGTCAGCCTGATGTTCGCGATCCTGTACTGGGCCTCGCCGAACGCCCGGCACGGCGGCTTCCGCTGGGTCAGCCCGGGCGGCCTGCTGGCCGTGGTGATCTGGCTGGTGATCTCCGGTCTCTTCGCCCTCTACGTCAGCAACCTCGGGTCGTACAACAAGACCTACGGGGCGCTCGCCGGCGTGATCATCTTCCTGGTGTGGCTCTGGCTGAGCAACATCGCCATCCTGCTGGGCGCGGAGTTCGACGCGGAGTTGGAGCGCAGTCGGGCCATCCTCCTCGGCCACCCGGCGGAGGAGGAGCCCTACGTGGAGCTGCGCGACGACCGCAAGCTTCGCAAGAAGCGCAACGCGCCCGGGAAACGCTGACCCTCCCGGACGTGCACCCGAGCGGGCGCCGGTCGTACCCGCGGTGCGCCGGCCCGGTGGCGGGTCGGCTGCCGTACCGTGGCCGGATGGGAGACCTCGGGCGATGGCGCCGGGTCGCGCGGGCCCGTCCGGCGCTGTCCGACGCGCTGCTGGCCACCGCGCTGCTGCTGGTCAGCCTGCTGCCGGTGGGCCTGTCCGGTGGCGCATCCCGGGGCCTGTCGACCGCCGGAGCGGTGCTGCTCGCCGTCGTCGGCTGCGCCGCGGTGGCACTGCGTCACCGGTACCCGCTGCCGGTGCTCGTCGTGGCCGTCGGCGCGGTGCTGCTCGGGCAGTTCACCGCGCTCGCGTGGGGGCCCTTCGTGCTCGTCGTGGCGGTCGCCGCGTACACCGTCCTGCGGGGCCGGGGTCGCCCCGCTGGCACCGGGGCACCGCCGACGCCCAGCCTCACCCGGCTGGACGCCCTGGTCGAGGCCGGCGGCAGCGGGCGGCCGGTGCGGTGGACGGTCGCCGGCCAGCCCCGGCCACTGCCCGTCGCCGTGGACGAGACGGCGTACCGGATCATCGAGGTGTCGCTGGCCGACGCCGACCGGTACGCGCCCGGAGCGGCCGTCGTGGTCCGCCTCCGGTACGACCCCGACGGCGTCACCGTCGAGGTCCGCGACGGCGGCGTGTCCCGGCCGACGCCGCCCCTCGGGGCCGCCGGGCTCCGGGCGGAGGGCGGGCACGGCCTCGTCGGACTGCGGGAGCGGGCCGAGACGTTCGGTGGCACCCTCGCCGCCGGCCCGTGCCCCGACGGCGGTTGGCTGGTCCGGGCCGCGCTGCCCGCCCCCGAGGAGCAGGCCGGATGACGATCCGGGTGCGGCGACGGCCGGCCGGGCCCGCCCGAACCGCGGCCCTCGTCGTACGTGCGCCCACGCACGTCGGGCCGGTCACCCTGCGGTGACCGGCCCGACGGACGTACGCGAATCAGGCGATGCTGCCGTTGGCGCCCGAGCCGGGGGCCTTGGGCTTCGGGGTGGTGCTCGACGAGCTGGTGGCGTTGGTCGGGCTGGTGGAGCTGCTGCCCGACTTGGCGCCGACGGTGGCCGGGGTGCCGGCGAAGGTTTCGTCCGCCGCGGTGAGCCCCGGCTTGCTGCCGTTGCCGCTCAACTTCTCGCCCAGCTTGGACTGGCCGAGCTTGTCCTTGCCCTCCGAGTAGAGCCGGGTCGCCTGGGCCTGCGCGACCCCGGCCGCCTCCTGCACGGTCGGGTGGTCGAGCACCTTACGGCCGCGGACGACCAGCTCCTCGTACTTCTCCCGGCCGGCACGGGCGCCCAGGACGAAGCCCGCAGCCAGCCCGCCAAGAAACATGATCTTTCCGCGCATGGCGGCTCCTTCCGTTCCTGACGCTCCGCCGATCCCTGCCCGGCTCACCCGGACCGGGGACCGACCTGTTCGCGCCTGCGTCCTCTGTCGGCAGCTAACTACCCATCCTGCTCCGTGCTCATACCTGGTGGTGCCGGGATGGCGATTTGTCCGTATTATTAGTTCGGCGCGGCGACCCCGCCACCCCGGCTGGCGTGCCCGCGCTGCCGAGGTGCCGGTCCCGGGTGCCGCGAGACGGGGTGTCTTGGCTGCCGGGACACCACAGGCTCGGGCGACCGGAGTCGACCGCCCGGCTGGCGTAGGCGGAGGAGTAACCCCCTGGACCGAACCCCCGGGGAATCCTGTACTCTTGTGCCGTCGCCGAGCGCCGGAGAGATCCGGAGCAGGGCGGCATACGGTCCCCCGTAGCTCAATTGGCAGAGCAGCCGGCTGTTAACCGGCAGGTTTTTGGTTCGAGTCCAAACGGGGGAGCTCAGCTCCACACCAAACCGTCGGCCCAGGTCGGCGGGTTTCTCGCTGTCACCCTCCGGCCGGAACGGTCACGTACCAGGGGACAGCGCCGTATCCATGCGGATGCGGCGCTGTCTTCGTGCGATCAGCTAGCTGATCTTCTTGCGGTAGATCGCTGTCGCGGCGGCGTAGGCGGCCACGAGGATGCCGGCGCACCAGGCGAGGGCGATCCAGATGTCGTTGCCGACGGGTTCCTGCGCGAACAGCGCGCGGATGGTGTTCACGATGGACGTCACCGGCTGGTTCTCGGCGAACCACGCGACCGGGGCGGGCATCGAGTCGGTGGGTACGAACGCCGAGCTGACGAACGGCAGGAAGATCAGCGGGTAGCTGAAGGCGCTCGCGCCGTCGACGGTCTTGGCGGACAGTCCCGCGATCACGGCGATCCAGGTCAGGGCGAGGGTGAACAGGATCAGGATGCCGGCGACCGCGAGCCAGTCAGCTACGGAGGCGCCGGTGCGGAAGCCCATGATCAGCGCGACGCCGGTGACGATCGCGATCGAGGCCAGGTTGGCGACGAGTGAGGTCAGCACATGCGCCCACAGCACGGACGGTCGTGGGATCGGCATCGACTGGAAGCGCTCGAAGATGCCGCCCTGCATGTCGAGGAACAGACGGTAAGCCGTGTAGGCGATGCCGGATGCGATCGTGATGAGCAGGATTCCCGGGAGCATGTAGTTGATGTACGAATTGTCAGATCCGGTGTTGATGGCGCCGCCCAGCACGTACACAAAAAGCAGCATCAGCGCGACCGGGGTGACCGCTGTGGTGATGATGGTGTCCGGGCTGCGCAGGATGTGGCGCAGGGAGCGGCCGGTGAGGGTTCCGGTGTCGCTGAGGACGTGGGTGGTCATCGGGGTTCCTCTCCTGCGGGCACTGTGTCGTCGCCGACCAGGGCCAGAAAGACGTCCTCGAGGGTCGGCTGCTTCTGCACGTACTCGACCTTGGCGGACGGGAGTAGCTGCTTCAGTTCGGCGAGGGTGCCGCTCTGGATGATCGTGCCCTTGTGCAGGATCGCGATCCGGTCGGCGAGGTGCTCGGCCTCGTCGAGGTACTGGGTTGTCAGCAGGATGGTCGTGCCGTCCTTGGCGAGCCGCTTCACCGTCTGCCACACCTCGATGCGGGCCTGCGGGTCGAGGCCGGTGGTCGGCTCGTCGAGGAAGACGACCGGCGGGTTGCCGACCAGGCTCATCGCGATGTCAAGCCGCCGACGCATGCCGCCCGAATATGTCGCCGCCCGGCGGCTGCCCGCGTCGGTGAGTGAGAAGCGGGCGAGCATCTCGTCGGCGATCGCACCCGGGTTCTTCAGGTGGCGGAGCTTCGCGACCAGGACGAGGTTCTCCCAGCCGGTGAGCACTTCATCGACTGCGGCGAACTGGCCGGTCAGGCTGATCGACCTGCGTACGTCACCCGGGGCCGAGGAGACGTCGAATCCGTGCACGGTTGCGGTGCCGGTGTTCGCTCTCAGCAACGTCGACAGGATCCGCACCAGCGTGGTCTTTCCGGCGCCGTTCGAGCCGAGCAGAGCGAAGATGCTTCCGGCTGCCACCTCGAAGTCGACACCCCGCAACACGTGCAGGTCCTTGTAGGACTTCGTGATGGCCTGGACCCTGATCGCCGGTTCGCGCGTCATGGTGGTCATGCCCCCTTCTCCTCGCCGTCGTCACCGGCGGCGGCGTCGATCGCCGCCCTGAGGCGCGCGCGTTCCTTGTCTATCCACTGCTTGCCGGAGTACGCCTGCAGGAACGTCTCGGCGAACTCGGCCGGGTCGTCCCCGACGATCGCGCGGACCGGCGTTCTGTCGGCGGCCGCACGCTCCCAGAGGTCGACGAAGTCGCCGAACATCGTGATGAGCGTGTCGCCGTCAAGGATCCCTCCCTGATACATGAAGTACCGGTGAAGCGCCTTCGCGGCGCTGCGATAGGGCTCCGGCAGGGCCCTCATCCGGGCCATGTGCTGCCGGTACTGCTTCTTCTGCTCGAGCGATCCGACCAGCGTCTCGATCCACTTCGCGGCCATGCTCATGCTCCTTCGTGGTGCCGGTTGTCGGTGTGGTGAAGTTGCTCGATGCGTTCGGCGAGGACCGTCCACGTCCTCCAGAACTCGGCGAGCTGGTCCCGCCCCTTCGCGTTGAGCGAATACACCTTCCGCGGGGGACCCTTCTCGGACGGGACCTTCTTCACGTCCACGAACCCGCGCTGCTCGACGCGGACGAGCAGCGCGTAGATGGTGCCTTCCGCGATGTCCGAGAATCCCCGGTCCCGCAGCCACGCGGTGATCTCGTAGCCGTACGCGGGCCTGCGGGCCAGGATCGCCAGGACGATGCCCTCGAGAGTGCCCTTCAGCATCTCCGTCATCTGGTTGCCCATGGGGCTCATCTCCTCGCCTATTCAGCGTCGCTGAGTACCGGTAGACGGTAACACTAGGTACCGGTAGATAGCAACGCTGAATACCGAGGGGTTTCAGAACGGGCCACTCGGCGCGCCGGAGTCCGCACCATGCTGGACTGGGCCCTCATCGCCACGAGCTTTGAGCCCTTGACGCGCACTCTGCCGCCGAGCTCAGTCAGGTGCCAGCTGCTTACCGACGAGCTGCCCGCCGGCGTGCGTGCACCACCGGCGCCGTGCCCCGAGACCGGGTGCGCGGGACCTGAGCCCGAGTGGTAGCCGATCAGGCCGATCGCCGCATCTCTTGGAACGCTCGACCGTCACCGCACGAGCACGCTCGCTCGGCTGGGGTAAGCACGCTCTCCGAGCTCGCGCCGCCTACTGCTAAGACGGCTCGCGTACCGCCCGGCCGTTGCACGTTCTCCCAGCTCGCATGCTGTTGGTGGGGCGGGCGGGACTCGAACCCGCGACCGAGGGATTATGAGTCCCCTGCTCTAACCGGCTGAGCTACCGCCCCGATGCCGCGCCGGATCCTAACCCGCGCGGCGGATCACCGGCCACCACCGAACCGGCAGGAACGATCACGCCTGCACCAGCACGATGGGCTACGCGAGGATAACAGTCAGCACCTGTCGTCGGGTGCCCGCAGGTCCGGTTGAGCCTCCGCAGCGTGCTGACCTCCGAAATCGGCTCAGCGTCGGCCGAGGACCTCGGCGATCCGGATGAACCCGTCCGCGCCGTGGCCCAGCCCGATGACGCGGCGGGCCATGCCCTCGGCCGCGCGCATCACGCCCGCGTCGATGCCGTGCACCTCTGAGGCGTGGATGATGTGGGCCATGGACGATGCCGCCGAGGTGATCGGGTTGTCCTCGCCGGAGTAGCTGCCGCTCTCCACGTCCTGCGCCAGCTCCTCGAACAGCGGAGGGAGAATCGAGCCGATGCCCTTGGCGAAGGGCGCCAGTTCCCGGGCGGAGATGCCTTCCGCCTTCGCCACAGCCAGCGCGTGCGCGTAGCCCGCCATGGAGGTCCAGAAGATGTCGAGCAGGGCGATGTCGTACGCCGCTGCCCGGCCGATCTCCTCGCCCAGGTAGGTGTGGGTGCCGCCCAGCGCGTCCAGCACCGATCGGTGCTCCTCGTAGCGGTCCTTCGGGCCGCTGTGGATGAACACCGCCGCCGGCGTACCGATGGTGCTGGTCGGGGTCATGATCGCACCGTCCAGGTATCCGATACCGTGCCGGGCCGCCCAGTCCGCGGTGTCCCGGGCCCGGTCGGGAGTGTCGGCGGTCAGGTTCACCACCGTGCGCCCCTTGAGGGCGTCGGTGACAGGGTCACGGCGCAGGATCGCGTCCGAGGCGTCGTAGTTCACCACGCAGACGACGGTGAGTCCGCTCGCGGACACCGCCTCCTCGGCGGATCGGGCGCCGATCGCGCCGCGCTCGACCAACCCCCGGTCCCGGCCCGGGGTGCGGTTCCAGACCGTGGTCCGCAGCCCGGCGTCCAGGAACGCGCCGGCCAAAGACCGTCCCATCGGCCCCAGGCCGAGCACGGTGACAGAATTGTCGGGATACGAGGACATGCGGCACTCCTCACTGAGATCTGAAGCGGAACGAACAGAGTGGATAGGACGAACATGGTGCGCAGCCGTGCCCAGGACCCCAACGTCTGCGGAGTGACCGCCGCCATCGCCGTGATCGACGGCAAGTGGAAGACCACCCTGCTCTGGCTGCTGGAATCCGGGCCGCAACGGCCCGGACAACTGCGCCGGCAACTGCCGGGCCTCACCGAGAAGGTGCTGACCCAGGCGTTGCGCGAGATGGAAGCCGACGGACTGGTGCACCGGGAAGCGCACGACGTGCTGCCCCTGAAAACCGAGTACTCCCTCACCGCGTTCGGTCGCGACCTCGCCGAGGCGGTGGCTCCCCTCTCCGAATGGGGCCATCGTCGCCTGGCGATGCTCGCCGAGGCCGAACAGGTCTCCTGAGCCATCACCACCCTCGTCTCGTCGGCGAAACCGCGGTAACCGGCCGCCCGTGACAGCTTCGCCGGGCGCGTCGGCCGCCGCCAAGTACCCACAAAGAAGTGGCTACCCGAGGCAGCCCGCCGCGTCTATGCCGACCGGTCACGATGCGACGGCCACCACAGGGGACGGTGAGTACGTGGGCTCATGCCCGGCTGACCGGCGGCGGCAAGGATGATGGCGTGAACGACACGACTCGCAGCCGCACCCTCCTCAGCGCCCTGGCCCTCGCGGCCGTCACGGTCGCCACCTGGGCAGCCTGGCTGGGCTGGAACACCGGGTACCGGACCGATCCGGTCACCGGCTCGACCACCGGTCCGTACTCGGTCTGGCAGGTGGCCGGCTGCGTGCTCACCCTGGTCCTGGTCGCCGCCGTCGCTGGTCGCAGGTTGCGCCCCTGGCTGGTGGCTCCGGTGATGACGGTGGCCTTCACCGCCGCCTGGTCGGGGCACGCCGCGGCGAACGACGCCAGCGGCCTGTGGGCGGTCGGGGCCCTCCTGGTCCTCGTCGGCACGGCCAGCGGGACCACCGCGGTCAGCCTGGCCGCCGACCTGCTGCGCCGCCGCCGAGCGGCCTGACCGGCCCCACCCCTGACTGCCCGTCCCCGTCCCGGGGGCCCTGTTGGTCGGCCGCGTGTTCAAAGCGGGTGACGCAACGAGGCGGCTCTTCGTGCACGCTGAAGCGATCAGTCGCTCAGGCCGTTGTGGACAGTACGCGGATGTGATCGTCCACGATCTGCTGCGCGGTCGCCGTGGCCGCGGCGAAGCGTTGCGCGGGGTCCGCGTCGTGCACCAGGACGTCGTGCATCGCGGCGGCGAGAACGTCGTCGATGCGGGTGAGCCTGCCGATGATCGGTCCGAGCGCCGCGGGCGACCCGTCCGACCGGCGTAGCTGCTCCACCGCAGCGCGGTGGTGCGGATGCCGCGCGAACCAGCCCTCGGCCTCGAGCAGCCGCTGCCCGGCACCCGTGACCGGCAGGAAGCCGTTGCTGCGGTGCCAGGCGGCGACCGCTGACGGCTGCAGCAGTGACAGCACGAACGCGAGCGCGTGGTCGCGCTTGACCCGGTTCGGCCCGTCGGCGAGCCAGAGCGCGTCACCGGAGACGAAGTTCCCGGCGTACGGCACGTCGTCGTTGTGCGGCATGGCGCTGACAGCGACCTCGAACCCGGCCTCGCGGCCCGCCCCGACCAGTTCCTCGGCCGACTTCGACGAGCTGATCAGGAACGCGACCTGCTGACCGGCGAACGCGCCGAAGCAGCCTTCCCAGTCATCGGGCGTGCCGCTGTAGTGGAACAGCCCGTCGGCGTGCAACTGCCGCCACCAGCTGACCCAGGCCAGCATCGCCGCGGAGGCCAGGTCGACGGTGCGGGCGGTACCGGCGCGTCCGTTGTCGTGGTCGGCCAGCAGGCCGCCCTGCTGGGCGACCGCCTGCTGGAACAGCCATCCGTGGTTGGCCCAGGTGGCCCCGGTCGCGTGACCGCCGGGCAGGGCGCGTACCGCCTCGCAGGCGGTCCGCAGCTCGCGCCAGGTACGCGGCGGTTCGGCGATCCCGGCGAGGCGCAGGAGCGTCAGATTGCTGTACAGCACCGTGGTGGTCGCCGAGAGCGGCACGCAGAGCAGCTCGCCGCTGCGGGTGTAGTAGGAGCGCACCGCCGGTTCGAGGTCGTCGAGGACGACGGCCTCGCCGAGAACGCGGTCCCGGCCGGCCAGGGCCTCGGTGACGCTGACGTACCGCGGGCGCCCGTCCGGTGTCCGGGTGTCCAGCGCCATGCGGGTGTCCGAGGCGTAGTAGCCAGCCACGTCCGGTGCCCGTCCCTGCTCGACGGCCTCGGAGACCTCCTGTGCCATGTCCCAGAAGTCGACACCCCGTACGGAGATCCGGCAGCCGGGATGCCGCTGCTCGAACGCCGCCGCCTGGTCGCGCAGCGGCTGGAGGAACGAGGTCCCCTGATAGGTACGGAACGGGTAGTCGGCGAACCATACGTCCACGACGATGTCTGCTGAGGCCATGCGAACAGGTTGGCCGCCGGTGGGCATATCAGGCATCTCGCCACGTGCGCAGTTGCGTGGCTAGCACCGGACCGGCATCAGTAGATCTCCGGACCGACTGGGGCGAGGTGCCAGCCGAATGCCGTCGAGGCCTCGAACAGCGCCCCCGGGCGCAGCTCGCGAACCCGTCCGGCTGTGGCGAGTGCACCCAGACTCGGCCCACCCAGGTAGGCGGAGCTCAGGTCGCGGATATCGCAGCCGAGGTCGGCCGCTTCGTCGGTGGCGACGCACCGGGCGGCGGTCGGACCGCCGGTGAGCCGCCAGCGGCCAGCGTTCTCCGGGATCACGCTGTCGGTGACGTCGAAGACAAGGTCGACTGGGGTGCGATATCGGCGGGCCGCCAGCGCGGCGTCCACGTGCACGATACGGGCCCACAACGCGTCGACCACGCGGGCGCCCAGGCGATTGGGCTCGCTGGCCAGATGCAGTAGCGGCTCGTCGATGGCGGCGAACTCGTAGTGCACCGTCCGCGTCAGATCGATCGACAGCAGGAACCTCCACAGCGCCAGATACGCGTCGCTGTCCCGGGCCACGACTTCGTCGACCCGCACCTCGCAAGCCGGTCCGGTCGGCGTCCAGTTGAAGCTCGTGCGCCACAGGGCGTAGCCGTCGACGACGCCGTCGACCTCGTGGAACACGCAGATCCGTTCCCCGGCGCCGCCACGAATCGATGGGCTGTCATCGAGGACGTGCGCCCAGTCCACGGCGCTGCGGCTGGAGAAGCCCGGTCGGCCGCCGCGGACCTCGTCGTACACCTTGGCCAGCGTGGTGAGCAGGCTGTGCGGCGCGCCCGTGCGCAGCCTCCCGGGTACCCGTTGCTGTGGCAGGCTCAGCTCGCCGGTCTCGATCTCCAGGCTGAGACGCTGTGTCGCCAGGCCGCAGCCATAGCGCGGATAGATGCGCCCCTCGCTCGGCCAAAAGATCGCTAGCGGCTCGCCAGCCGCCCGGGTGTCACGCAGTTCCTGACAGAACAGCCGGGTCATCAGCCCCCGGCGACGATGGGTGGCGGCCACCGCGGCGAGCGTAATGTGCGCGGCGGGCACGACCGCACCCGGGACACTCAGGTCTCGGGTGCGGGCCGAGATATGACCGATGATGAGGTCGTCATCGGTGATGACCAGTGAACGGTCTGCCTCGAAGATGGGCCGGAACCGCTCGCGGAACAACTCACCGGACGGATTGTGGTAATTGACGGTGAGCAGTTGCGCGATGAGGTCCCAGTCCTGCGGCGTGGCGGTGCGCATCGGCAACTCGGTCTCGGTCATTGCATCTGTCTATAACGCCGGGCGCGTGCGGTCCGACTTCCAGCGTGCGCAGATGCCGCCGTCGGCCACATCCTCAGCCGGTGCCAGTTGATTCGGGCGGCGAAGGCCGCGAACCTCGTGCGCTGGCCGAGGGGTGTTCCACGCTCCTACCGCAAAGCTCCCAGTGACGCTCCGCGTCCGCGTTTCCGGAACCGCACCCTGCTTGCTCGAATGTGGTTACGCGTCGACTGGGCAATGTGAGAGAAGAGCCGCCGCCGATCCGCTGGTTAACCTGGCATCGTCATTGAGGTGTGCGGCGCCGGCCGCCACCCGATCGGCCGCGGAGCGCGACGCGCGAGCGGCCGAATCCCCTTCATAGACGGAGGCCCGGCGGCATGACCATTAGCCGTACGCCCGAAACAGCCGCCGAGCTGTCGGCGGTCGCCCCGCTGTCGGCCCACCAGCAGTTCCTGTTCATGTTCAACCAGGGCGAGGAAGCCGGCCCGTTCGGGCCCCACTACCACATCGCCGCCGGCTGGCGGGTTCGTGGCGCGGTCGACGTGGCGAACCTGCAGGCCGCGCTCGACGGCGTGGTGATCCGGCACGAGGCGCTGCGTACCGTGATCGTCCGCGACGCCGAGCGGCCCCACCAGCGCATCTGCCCGCCCGGCCGGGTCCGGCTGGAGGTGCTCGACCGGCCGGAGCCGCAGGAGTCGCTGCGCGACCTGCGGGCCCAGTGGGCACTCAACGAGGTCGAGGCGGGCCCGTTCCCCCTCCACGACCTGCCGTTGCTGCGTGCCGTGCTGATCCGTTTCGCCCCAGACGATGCCGTCCTGGTGCTACAGGCGCATCATTCGGCCGTGGACGCCTGGTCCCTGCAGATCCTCATGCGTGACGTGGCCAACCTCTACGCGGCGTCGTCCGACTTCGACGTGCCGGAGCTGCCGGAAGTCGCCCAGTACGCCGAGTTCGCGCGGTACCAGCAGGAGTTGGTGGCCGAGGACGCAGACCGCGAGTACTGGAAGAGCACGCTGGACGGCGCGCAACTGCTCGCGCTGCCGACCGACTGGCCACGCTCCGCCGGCCTGCCGAAGGCGTCGTCGTGGCACCGGTTCACGCTCTCCGCCGAGACCACCACGTCGGTGCTGACGCTGGCCCGGCAGACCCGCAGTACGCCATTCATCGTGCTGCTGGCCGCCTACAGCGCGGTCGTACAGCGCGGCTACGGGCAGGACGACATCACGGTGCCGACGTTCTCGCTGGGTCGGGGACCACAGCGGTTCCAGGAATCGGTCGGCTCCTTCTTCAACTGCCTGCCGCTGCGGGTACGGCTGGCCGGGTGTGCCTCGTTCCGTGAGGCGATCCTGCGGGCCCGGGCCGCGTGCCTCGGCGCGTACAAACACGAACTGCTCTTCGGCCAGGTCGTGCAGGACAGCCCGGAGGTGGCCGCGTCCCTGGCCCGCGACGACCGGACCCTGTTCGTGTTCCAGGTGGAGCGCACGCTCTTCTCCGACACGGGCACCACCGTCGGTGACCTCACCTTCACCGAGATCCGTCGCGACATCTCGGCGCCGGTCGGGGGCGACGTTCCCGACGGCGCCCTGTGGACGCTGAGCATCATGGCCGGCGGCGACACGGTCGGCAGCCTCGCCGTCAACAGCAACCGGTACGACTCGGTCACCGCCGGGGCGATGGTGACGGACTTCTGCCGTACGGTCACCGCGCTCGTCGCCGACCCCGATGCGGCCCTGCCCGGGTTCGCCGGCCGCTGACCGTCGAGCCGCCCGACCGCCCGTGGTTTCCTCCCGGCCGCCAGCGCCGGATCCCTCAGCGCACGAACGAGAGGAGCACCGTCATGTCCGGCGATACCACCGAGGACGTCGCCCAGGCCATCAACAGCACCGTCGAGCAGATCTGGTGCGGGGCGCTCGGCGTGCCGCCGGGCGCCAGTGAACAGACCTTCCTCGACCTCGGCGGCCAGTCCATCTCGGCGGTGCTGATCGCCACCCGTCTCAAAGACGAGCTGGGCGTCGGCATCGAGGTCGACGACCTGTTCGACGACCCGACCCTGGCCTCGCTGCAGGAGCAGGTCCGCCTGAAGTACTCCGCCCGCAGCTGAGCCCGGCCGCCTACGGCACGACGCCGGCGAGGAAGGTACCGTGAACGTCCGTCGCACCGAGTACGAGACCCTCGTGACGTCGTCCGCCCAGGACCGCTCGTGGTACCTGCACAGGCTCGTGCCGGAGTCGGCCGAGCAGAACCGCTGCCGTCAGTACGTCGTCGTCGGTCCGCTGGACCTCGCCGCGGTGCGGCGGGCATGGGCCGTCGTGTCCGGCCGTCACGAGATCTTGCGCACCGTGTACCGCGAGGTCGACGGCTGCCCGGTGCCCGTCGTCCGGCCGGACGCCGACGCCGCGCTGCGGGTCGTCGACGCGCGAGCCCTGTGGCCGTGGCCCGACTCGGAGGAGGCCGCCGATCAGCTCGTGGCCGGCTGGATGGGGACGCCGTTCGACCCGGCCACCGGGCTGATCAGCATCAGGGTGCTCGTGCTCACCGACACCCGCGCACGGCTGCTCCTCGTCGCCGACGCCATGATCTGCGACGAGGCGTCTGTCGGCATCATCGCGCGGGACCTCGCCGCGGCGTACGTCGCGGCCGTCGACGGCACGGACCAGGACGGCACGGACGACGTCGTGCAGTACCGCGCCGTCGCCGCCGCCGAACGCCAGGCCCTCGTCCGATCGGCCGGGCAGCGGACACCGGACTGGGTGTCCGCGCTCGATCCGGCCGCCGGCCCGCTGGACCTGCCCGTGGACCGTGGCCGTCCGCAGGGCCCGGCACCGCGGAGCGGGGGCGCGCGCTTCGACTGGCCGCCGGAGGTCGCCGGGCGGGTGACCCGGGCGGCCACCGCCGTCGGTGTTGACCGGCGGGTCGTGTTCCTCGCCGCCTTCCACGCGCTGCTGCACCGCTACGACCGCTCCGCCCGGGTCGCGATCGCCATGCCGGCCACGACCCGCACCGAGGCCACCCGCGCCGCGATCGGCCCGTTCGACAACCCGATGGTGGTCGCCGTCGAGTTCCGGGACGTGCCGACGTTCCGGCAGCTGCTGGAGACTGTGCAGCGACAGGTGCACGAGGGACTGCGGTACCGCATGCTGCCGTTCGACCACGTCGTGCGGCTGGCCGGCGCGGACCGCGACCCGCGCCGCCCTCCGTTGTACGACGCGGTCTTCGTCTGCCATGACGGGCCGGAGGCGCCGCTCGACCTGGGCAGCGCGCGAGGGCTGCCCGTCCCGCTGGACAACGCCACCGTGCAGGCCGACCTGTCCCTGCGGATCCACCGGTGCGAGCCGTCTGTGGCCGGCTCGGTGCGGTACCGCACCGACATGTTCGACCATGCCTCCGCGGCGCGCATCGCCGCGCAGCTGCGCACCTTCGTCGAGGCCGCCACGGAGCGGCTCGACGACCCGATCGACACGATCCCGCTGGAGCGGCACGACGAGCTGCTGGCCGCGGTCCGCGACGCCGACCGGGTCGAGGACGGCGCCGTCACGCCGGTACACGACATCGTCGCCGGGCTCGCCCGTCGCAGCCCGGACGCACCCGCCGTGGCCTGGTCGTCGGCGGCGGTGACGTACCGTGAACTCTGGCAGCGCGCCGGTGCGGCAGCGGCGGTGCTGCGGAAGGTCGCCGGTGCCGACCGGCTCGACGGCGTGGCGGTCGCGGTGCGGATCACCCCGAGCCCCTCGTTCGCCGTAGCCGCGCTCGCCGTGCTGCAGACCGGCGCGTACCTGGTCTGCCTCGGCGCCGACGACTCCGGTGAGCGTGACCGTGCCGTGCTGGGAGGGCTGCGGCCCCTGTGCCTGCTCGTCAGCACCGCCCCGGCCGGCGTGGACGGGACCGCCGACGACGGGTTCGCGGCGTGGTACCGCGACGAGTGCGGCGGCACGGTCCTCGACCTTGCCGACGTGCGCGGGGACGGGACGGGCCCAGCCTTGCGGCCCGCCATCGACCCCGCCGCGCCGGCCTACGTCGCCTACACCTCCGGCTCTACCGGTGTGCCGAAGGGCATCGTGCAGTCCCACGCCGCGTTGGCCCAGTTCACCCGATGGTTCGCCGGCGAGTTCGGCATCGGTCCGGACAGCCGCGTCGCACAGTGGTCGGCGCCGGGGTACGACGCGAGCCTCATGGAGGTGTTCGCCGCCCTCACCGCCGGCGCCACCCTCTGCCCCGTACCCGAGGGCATCCGCGGCAATCCGGACAAGATGGTCGCCTGGCTCGCCGCCGAGCGGGTCACCGTGTTCCAGACGGTGCCGAGCTTCGCCCGGGAGATCCGCCGGGTGCTGACAGCCGGCGCCGCGTTGCCGCACCTGCGGGTGCTGCTGCTGGCCGGCGAACCGTTGCCCGGTGCGCTCGCCAACCACCTGCGGGCGCTTCTGCCGTCGATCCGGCTGGTGAACCTCTACGGGCCTACCGAGACGATCCTGGCCACCTGGCACGAGGTTACCGGCGACGTGGTCGGCACGGTGCCGATCGGGCGGTCCATCCCGGGGCGGCACGTGGTTGTCCTGGATGAGGCGGGCCGGCCGTGCCCGGCCGGGGTGACTGGCGACCTGGTCATCCGCAGCCCCTTCGTGACCCCCGGCTACGTCGGTGTCGAGGCCCGGCCGCCGCACCTGTTCCCCGACGAGCTGTCGCCTGACGGATTCGGCATCGGGCCCGGTCCGTACTACCGCACCGGAGACCGCGCCCGGCGGCGGTGGGACGGCGCGCTGGAGTTCCGCGGCCGCACGGACCTGCAGATCAAGTTCTTCGGCCGGCGACTGGAGCTGGACGACATCGAGGCCGCCCTGGCCGAGCACGAGTCGGTCGCCGGCTGCGCGGTGCTGCCACTCAGTGACCAGGAGGGCCTGGTCACCCGGATGGTGGCCTACGTGGTCCCCCGGACGGTACCGGGCGCGCCGCCGGCGACCGCGAACGTGTGGCGTACGCACCTGCGGCGCCGGTTCGGCCGGGTCAAGCTGCCGCTGTCGTTCCGGACCGTCGACAGCCTTCCGCGCACGCCGGGCGGGAAGGTCGATCGGCGCCGCCTGCCGAAGCCCACCGAGGTCGCGGACCGCGCCGAGCGCCGTCCGCCAAGCACCACCGAGGTCGTGCTTGGCGCGGTCTGGCGCCGGCTGCTCGGCTGCCACGAGGTGATGGGGGAGGACACCTTCGTCGGCCTCGGCGGGCATTCGCTCCTGCTGCCGCGGCTGGCCGCGTCGATCCGCGACCACTTCGGGGTCGGCGTCGCCCTGTGGGACCTGGCCGTCAACCCGACTCTGACCGACCTGGCGGCCGCCATCGACGCCGCCCTGGCCGCGACACCCGACCGGCACCCGCCGTGACGGGCCCCGCGGAGGTCGGTGGCGAACCCGACCTGACCGGGCGCGCCCGCCCGCGTGCTCCGATGCGGCCCTCCGCGGCGCGGCGTCGCACCGTCCGGGCGGGCGAACCGCGCACCGTCCCGAGAAGCCTCCGACCGCCTCCCCCATCTTCAGCCGTCCCCAAACCCTTCATGATGAGGTGACCAACAGTGACCACGCTTGCACAAGCTATAGCCGTAGCCTTCGACGGTGAATCGCTGGACCTCGGGACCATCCGCCGGGTCGCCGAGGACCGGATGCCGTGTGTCGTCGCCCCGCAGGCCCTGGCCAAGGCGGCCGCGAGCCGCAGGCTGTTCGAGGACATCGCGCGGCAGAACACCCCGATCTACGGGGTCACCACCGGTTACGGCGAGATGGTCTACATGCAGGTCGACGCCGCCAAGGAGACCGAGCTGCAGACCAACCTGGTGCGCAGCCACTGCGCCGGCGTCGGCCCGCACTTCGGCGAGGCCGAGGCCCGGGCCATCGTCGCGGCCCGGCTCAACGCCCTGGCGAAGGGCTACTCGGCGGTGCGCCCCGAGCTGCTGGAACGGCTCGCGCTGTACCTCAACTCCGGCATCACGCCGATGATCCCCGAGATCGGCTCACTCGGCGCGAGCGGCGACCTGGCCCCGCTGTCCCACATCGCCGTCACGCTGATCGGCGAGGGGTACGTGTTGCGCGACGGCATGCGGGTCCCCACCGGTGAGGTACTCCGCGAGCTGGGCATCGAGCCGCTGCGGCTGCGGTTCAAGGAAGGGCTCGCCCTCATCAACGGCACCTCGGCGATGACCGGCCTCGGCGCGCTCGTCGTCGGTCGAGGGCTCGACCAGGTCCGGCAGGCCGAGATCATCGCGGCCCTGGTGGTCGAGACGATGCGTGGGTCGACCAGCCCGTTCCTGCCCGAGGGCCACGACATCGCCCGGCCGCACCAGGGCCAGATCGACACGGCCGCCAACATGCGGGCGCTGATGCGCGACACCGGCCTCGCCGTGGGGCACGCCGACCTGCGCGAGCAGGCGCAGCAGCAGCGCCACGACACCGGCGGCAACGGCAACGTCGCCCGGACCGAGGTCTACATGCAGAAGGCGTACACGCTGCGCGCGATTCCGCAGGTCGTCGGCGCCGTACGCGACACGCTGTACCACGCCGAGCGTACGCTGCGCACCGAGCTGAACTCCTCCAACGACAACCCGCTGTTCTTCGAGGGCCAGGAGGTCTTCCACGGTGCGAACTTCCACGGCCAGCCGGTCGCGTTCGCCATGGACTTCGTCACCATCGCCCTGACCCAGCTCGGGGTGTTCTCCGAACGGCGCACCAACCGGTTGCTCAACCGGCACCTCAGCGACGGGCTGCCGGAGTTCCTGGTGGCCGCCGAACCCGGCCTCAACAGCGGCTTCGCCGGGGCGCAGTACCCGGCCACCGCCCTGGTGGCCGAGAACAGGACGATCGCCCCGGCCAGCACCCAGAGCGTCCCGTCCAACGGTGACAACCAGGACGTGGTCAGCATGGGCCTGATCTCGGCCCGCAACGCGCGCCGTGTGCTGCAGAACAACACGGTCATCCTGGCCGTGGAGCTGCTCGCCGCGGCGCAGGCGGTCGACCTGCACGCCTGCGCCGACCGGCTCAGCCCGTCCTCGCGGCTGGCCTACGAGTACGTGCGGTCGTTCGTGCCCACCCTGGACCACGACCGCTACATGGCCGACGACATCACCACCCTCGCCGAGACGCTGGCCAGCGGCGGGCTCGTCGATGCGGTCACCGCCGGTGGCATTCAGCTCCGCTGACGTCGCCGGCCCCGTACCGCTAGCCCAGGCTCCGCCTCTGCCAGTCCGCCGGCGCCGGGGTCAGCGGCGCCGACACCGTCCCGCAGGGCGACCGGACGCGCGGGTCCCGACCTTCGACGGCCGGGACCCGCGCACGGCTGGCTCCGGCCGAATCCGGCTCGGCCGGGCCCGCCGGAGCCTTCATCGTCGGGATCGGACCCGCGATCCGACCGCAGCCACCGGAAACACCTGACCACTCATCCCTCGCGGGCGTCGGCTCGGTCGTCCGGGTGAACCGGCGTGACGGCGGCGACCGCGGGCACCTGGGGCCGGTCGCGTCGGGAAACGGCGAAGCGGCGCATCATCGGGCGCTCGATCCTGGAGAACTGCAACCACGAGACCACCAGGATGACCTCGAACAGCAGCGCGATCTCGGCGAGGGCGGTCGCGGCGTTCGAGGCGGGACCGAACAACCATGGATGAACGTAGAACAGGATCAGGGCGTGCCACATGTAGAAAGCGAAGGACACGTCGCCGAGCCAGACCATGATTCGGCTGGACATCCAGCTAGGTCTGGCTTCCGCGTCGGCCTTGGCGGCCGCGGCGATGAGCAGCCCGAGCGGGAGGACCATGACCGCCACGAGGCTGAAGGCCGGCGGGAGAAGTGGTGACACGGCGTACGCGGCGACGACCAGCGTCGCCGCGGCGCCCCGGCTGACCGGGAGCTTGCGTCCGGTCAGGACGATTCGGGCCAGCAGGATGCCGACGACGAAGTCCAGCATGCGCGTCGGGGGGAACTGGTAGATGATCCAGAACTCCAGCTCGGTCACGCGTGCGAAGGGAAACAGGGGGTTCTGCGGCAGGGCGCTGGACAGGAGCGGGACGACGGCGATGGCTGCCACCATGCCGCCCAACCAGGTCCAGAGGCGCTCGGGCCGGATGCGATCGATCCAGCGCAGCAGGAACGGAAACGACAGGTAGAACAGCGCCTCGCAGGAAAGCGACCAGGACACGCTGTTGAAGCTGCCCCTGGTGTCCAGTTGCGGGAACCACGACTGGATCAGCAGCAGGTTCAGGAACGCGTCTCGTCCGTTGAAGGCGACGCGCGCCACCGTGGCGAGCAGGATGGCGGCGGCGATGAAGGTGATCACGTGGTTGGGGTAGAGCTTGAAGAAACGTCGCCGCCAGAACGCCCGCGGGGTGTCGGTGGGCCGCGCCGACCAGGTCAGCACGAAGCCGCTCAGCACGAAGAAGAAGCTGACGCCCGACCAGCCCCCCTGCCACAGGATCGCTTCCATGACGCGCTGCACGCCGGGCGGGTACATGCCCAGGTACGTGCTGTGGAAGGCAAATACCATGAACGCGGCGACGAACCGCAGTCCCGTCAGCGACCGCAGTTGAACAGGCCGAGGCTCGACGCGTGACGGTGCCTCGTCACGGTGCGACAGATCAACCATCTGGGGCGTACCTTCCATCTCCGAAGTCTTGGACGAACCGTCACACCGCGGATACGGACGTACTGCCCGTCAGGTTTTTGTGCCCGCAAGCGACCGTCGGGTGCCACAGTTGCTCGCGATGGCGAACCGAGCCGTGCTCTGCCTGCTCCCACCAGCGTCCGGTTGCTGCGACCGACCGTCACGTGTCTGGGACGCACAATGCTTCCGCGACAGGAACGGCTCACAAATATCCATCGCATTCTTTCCTGGTGGACCCGCCGGCCGCCTCTTCCAATGTGCGCTCTTGTCGGACGCACCGGGGCCCGTGTTCGGTGACCGGGTGGGCGGCTAGGGCAACCGCCCGCCTCACGCCCTCGCGCGCCCAGTGATCCCGAGGCGGGCCGGGGTGGCTGGGGTCGGGCTGAGGCCGCATCCCCGGCTGGCGCTCATCGGCCGGTGCTGCTGTCGGCTGTGGGGTCAAGCCGGCGAAGGCCGCGCGCCGGCCGCCACGACGCCGGCTGCGGCCCTCCATGGTGGACCCAGTTCGGAGCCAAGCTCAGGCGGTGTTTCCGGTGCGAGTCGTGTCGGGAACCCAGCTGAGCCCGTCCGGCGACGCCCCGAGCCCGCCGGGCTCGAGCGGCCTGCCCTCACCGGCGTTGACGCCGATGACCGCGCGACCCTGCAGCGCCGTGCCCTGCTCCAGGATGCGGCTGGGCACCGCGCCGATCACGTGCTCGTCGTCGTCTGACCTGGTGTCGACCAGCTGGGACAGTTGCTGTGACGAGTCCTCGAACGACTTCCGCACCTGGGCGACCGAGAGCAGCTCGTTGCTCGCGACCCCGCCGACCAGCTCCACGAACGCCTCCAGATCCGGCACGGAAGCGTTGGTGACCTTCCTGGCCTGCCAGAAGTACGAGCTCTCGGACTGGTGCATGTCGTAGAAGCCGACCAGGAACTCGTAGAACAGGCCGTACTCCCGGCGGTACCGGCGCTCGAACTCCGCGAACGACTCCTTCTCGTCCACGTCACCGGCCAGGCAAGCGTTGATCGAGCGGGCCGCGAGCAGCCCGCCGTAGGTGGCGAGATGCACGCCGGAGGAGAACACCGGGTCGACGAAGCAGGCGGCGTCACCGACCAGCACCATGCCGGGGGCCGAGAAGGTGGTGTTGCAGTACGACCAGTCCTTGCGGACCCGAAGCTGGCCGTACGGGCCCTCGGTCACCCGGGTCGCGTCGGCGAGCTTCTCCGCGATCTGCGGGCAGGCGGCGATGAAGCGGCGCATCGCCTCCTCGGGATCGCCCTGCACCATGGTCGCCGACTCCTGGTTGACGACCGCACCGACGCTGGTCAGCGTGGGGCTCAGCGGGATGTACCAGAACCAGCCGTGCTCGAAGGTGCAGCTGAAGATGTTGCCCTCGTTCGGCGCGGGAAGCCGGCCGCCGCCCTCGAAGTAGCCGAACAGCGCCAGGTTCCGGAAGAACGGCGAGTACTCGCGCCGCGCGCCGGACTTGCCCGACAGCCGGGTCGTGTTGCCCGAGGCGTCCACGACGTAGCGCGCGGTGGCCTCGTGCGACTGGCCGTTGCCGTCGGTGTACCGCACGCCGGTGACCCGCCCGTGCGCCTTGAGCACGTCGGTGACCGGGCTGTTCTCGTGGACCTCCACACCGTTGCGGCGGGCGTTGTCGAGCAGGATCTTGTCGAAGCGCATCCGCTCGACCTGGTAGGCGTACGAGGTAGGACCGGCCATTCGCCGGGACGCGGCGAAGTCGAAGGTCCACGGCCGCTCGCTGGAGCCCCACTTGAAGGTCCCGCCGTGCTTGACGGTGAAGTTGGCGTTCTTCAACTCTTCGTCCACACCGAGCAGGTGTGCCACGCCGTGCACGGTCGCCGGCAGGAGCGACTCGCCGATCTGGTACCGCGGGAACGTCTCCTTCTCCAGCAACAGCACCCGGTGCCCGCGTTTGGCGACCAGGGTGGCGACGGTGCTGCCGGCGGGTCCGCCGCCTACCACGATGGCGTCGTACGGTTTCTCGGAGTTCATGTGATGCACCTCGCTGTGTCGGCTTGTCACGTGCCGGTCCCGCCGGCACGTGCCCAGTTCGCCGGTCCCGTTACGGGACAGGTCCGCACTTGCAATCGTCAGCGCCCATCCGATGCCCGGTCATCTCCGAGCATGCCGTGCCGAGCTCGGTCAGGAACGCCCTCCTGCGAGGGAGCGCCGACGAGCGCGCCGGACTCGGCCGTACGTCCTTGCGGGCCGCGCCGACGACGGCGTCCACCCTTGCGCCGACATCGCCTGTCAGTCCGACCCGCGGCGCTCGCTGTCCGAAGGAGGCCCGCGGGGCGATCGCGCGGTCAGCCGGCGACCGCGTCCGGAATGTGGTGCGCGGCAGACGACGCCCTGGTCGGCGCGGGCTGGCCGCCGAACCACGACTTCCACAGCACACGAAGAACGAATCCCGGCCGCATCATCGCCTCGGGCCGGTCGACCAGCCCGGCGGCGCGCATGTACGCCGCCGTGACGGCGCCGTCGCGCGTGGCGGCGAGCTGCACCCGCTTGAGGAATGCCTGGCCCAACCGCACCTTCAGCGTCCGCTCCCCCTCCACGCCGGGGAATCCAAGGTCCACCGTCTTGGTCATCTCCCACGGGGCATCGATGACGTCGCGGGCGAGATCCTGGAAGTACCGGCGCGGCTCTGGCGCGGCGCCGGTGTGCAGGTGCGAGCGCAGGGTCAGCGCGCCGAGCGCGGCGACGGTCATCCCCTGCGCGTACACCGGGTTGAAACAGCAGACGGCGTCGCCAGTGGCGACCAGTCCGTCCGGGAGCCTGCTCATGCGCTCGTACCTGCGCCGGATGGTGGTCGGGAACTTGAACGCGACCGGCTCGTCGAGCGCCTCGGCGCCCTCGAGCGCGTCGTAGATGTCGGGCACCGCCATCGTCCTCATCCACTCGCGCAGGCCGGCCGTGTCCGTCGGCGGGTGGTCGCCCAGCATGCCGTACGTGGTCATCTCGATCCGGTCGCCGTCGGTCCGCACGAAGATGGCGCCGCGGGGCACCTCGGCCGACGCCACCGGATTGATCGACACATCGCCGAAGTGGGCGTCCTTGGCCAGCCGGTAGTGCTGGGTGACGTAGCCCAACCCGACCTTCCGGCTCTCCTCCTCGACCCGGCCGTAGCCGAGCTCCTCCAGCCACACCGGCATGCGGGAGCCCCGGCCCGTCGCGTCGACGACCAGATCGGCGCGCAGTATCTCCTCCTCGTCGCTCTCGAGACGCTGCACCCGGACGCCGGTCACCCGGGCTCCCCCCGCCGAGGTCTGCAGGCCGAGGACTTCGTGCTGCTCGGCGAAGGTGATGTTCGGGATCACCTGGGTCCGCGCCCGGATGTGCTTCTCCAGCAAGGGGCGGGTGGCCGCGAGGCAGAGCAGCCCGGCGTGCTGCTGCTTGAGATGCTTGCCGTTGAAGTACCACCGGACGTCACCGGCGAGGTCACCGGTCGGCACCCCGTCGGCGATGATCTCGTCGGTGATACCCGGGAACAGTTCCTCCATCGTCTGCTGACCGCGTGCGAGCAAGCCGTTGATGTGCCGGCCCTGCGGGCAGCTCCGGCGCGGCCCCTCTACGCCGAGCAGGAGGTCGCGGTCGACGATCAGAACCTCGTCGTACGCGTCCGAGAGCACGCGGGCCGCGAAGAGCCCGGCGATGCTGCCGCCGAGCACCACCGCCCGGGTCCCGTGGCCGCCATTGTTAGCAGGCAAGTTCGTCACCCTCTCACGAATGTGCCGTCAGCCGGCGATCGACCCGACCAGGCCGCCGTCGACGACGAGTTCCTGACCACTGACGTAGGACGCGGCCGGCGAGAGCAGGAAGGCCACCGCGTCGGCGACGTCCCGGGGCTGACCGATGCGGCCGAGCGCGACCTGCCCGCGGAAGAACTCGCGGATCTGGTCGTTGCCGGTCACGGCGTCGAACATCTCCGTCTTGATGTGACCGGGCGTCACGGTGTTGATCCGGATGGACCGCTCCGCCAACTCGGGGGCGAGGGAACGGGCCAGGTTCAGCACCGCGGCCTTGGTGGCCGCGTAGAGCGACCCCGCGGCCATGCCCCGGTGCGCGAGCCAGGACGACACGAGCACCACCGACGCGCCGTCGGTGAGAAGGGGGAGTGCCGTCTGGACGGTGAAGTACACACCCTTGAAGTTCGTCCCGACGACCTGGTCGAAGTCGGCCTCGGTCACGTCGGCGAGGCGCGCGCGGAGGCCGACACCGGCATTGGCGACCACGCCCTGCAGGTTGCCGAACCTGTCCTTGACCCGCTCCATCAGCTCGCGGAGCTGATCCGGTGCCGACACGTCCGTGGGCATCGCGAGCACGCGGTCGTCGGCGTCGAGGTCCTTCGCCGCCACGCCGAGCCGGTCGGCGCTGCGGCCGGCCAGCACGACCTGACCACCCGCGTCGAGCACCCGCCGGGCGACGGCGAGGCCGATACCGGTCCCGCCGCCGGTGATGAGGATCGTCTTGCCACTGAAATCTGACATGGCGTAGAGCGTCGCACCGCCCCGCCGGCCGGAACATCTCCGACGTTGCGCGCCACCGCACGTCCGCACGCCCGAAGAAATCGCCGAGAGTCCACACGTGTGGAGAGTCGCCGTTCGACGACGCCCCGCCCTTGGACGGTGAGCGATCGTCACCGGCGAGGCCACTCGTGATCAGGGCCGGCACCGGTGGGCCCTCCGCCACGCTGGCGCTGCGCCGGACCGCCAACGTCCAGGAGCGCGGGGTGCCCGGCGAGGCCCGCGACCGACTTCGCCGCTGCCGGGTCAGCCGGCGACCGACTTCGCTGCTGCCGTCGACCGTCTCACCAGTCCAGCCTGCGGCTCATCTTCCCGATTGCGGCAATCCAGGAGATGAGCAGCCGGGTTGCGGCATGTGAGCATTCGGGGGTGTGACCGGTCAGAACGCCGAGGAGGGTGAGGCATGCAGACAACCCAGGCGCCGTCACGGGCCGATCTGGTGGCCGCCGCCGCCGAGCTGGCACCGCTGCTGAAGTCGCACTCGAGGTGGCAGGAGGAGCATCGGCGCCTGCACGACGAGACCGTCGCCGCGCTCAGCGCCGCCGGTGTGTTCCGCATGCGCTTGCCTGCGCGGTACGGCGGCTTCGAGAGCGACGCGCGCACCGTCGTGGACGTGCTCGCCGAGCTCGCCAGGGGCGACGGCTCAGCGGCTTGGGTCGCCGCGGTCAACGCGATCACCACATGGATGGCCGCGTTGCTGCCCGACGAGGTCCAGGACGAGGTGTTCGGCGCCGGCGAAGTGCGTCTGTGCGGCACGTTGAGCCCGACCGCGATGTGCACGCCGGTCGACGGCGGCCTCGTACTCAACGGCAAGTGGGGTTTCATCAGCGGCGCCCACCACAGCCAGTGGCAGATCGTCGTGGCGATGGCGCCCGCACCGGGGCCCGATGCGGGCCTCTGGCCCATCATGGCGGTGGTGCCGATGAGTCAGATGCAGGTCGTCGACGACTGGCACACCTCGGGCCTGCGCGGTACCGGCAGCATCAGCACCGTCGCGCAGGACGTGTTCGTACCGCAGCAGCGGATCCTGCCCCTTCCGTTGGTGCTCGCGGAGCAGTACGCGTCGGCGACGAACGCGGCCTCGCCGGTGTACCGCACGCCACTGTTGCCGACCGCCTCGGCGCTGGCGGTTGGCGCCGTGGTGGGCATGGCGAAGGCCGCACGGGACGAGTTCTTCGAGCGGCTCCCGGGCCGGAAGATCACCTACACCGCGTACGAGAGCCAGCGGGATGCCCCGCTGACCCACTTGCAGGTCGCCGACGCGACGATGACCGCCGACGAAGCCGAGTTCCATGCCCACCGGCTGGCCGGCCTGCTCGACGCCAAGGCCGCCGACGGCACGCAGTGGACGCTGGAGGAACGTGCGCGGGCGCGGGCCGACACGGGCCGGGTGTGCCGGCTCGCCAAATCCGCCGTCGACGTGCTCAACCTGGCCAGCGGCGGCTCGTCCATCTACAGCGACGTGCCGATCCAGCGCATCGCCCGCGACGTCCACGCCGTCAACATGCACGCCCTCATGCACCCGAACACCAACGACGAGTTGTACGGGCGCGTGCTGTGCGGCCTGGAGCCCAACACGCTGTACATCTGAACCCACCGCATCCGAAGGGCCCCGCCGCCGGCGAGGGCCCTTCGGCACGCCCCACGGCCTGGGCAGCGCGAACACCGCCGGGAACCTCCTGGTGCCCTGGGGCAGGCTCCGCGGCCGTCGGTGGTTGACCCGCGCCCTCGTCTGGTTTATCGCCAGCCCTTCCGGGAAGGCCCGCGAGCAGCAGGGGAGGGCACCGGATGACCGAACCCACGTTGAAGCCCAGACAGGTGGCGTACGCCGCGATGGCCGGCACCGCGTTCGAGACGTACGAGTACTTCCTCTACGGTTTCGTCGCGGCGACCGTCTTCGGCCCGATCTTCTTCCCTGCCTTCCACCCCTGGCTGGGCACCCTGGCGGCGGTGTCGAGCCACGCGGTCGCGTTCTTCGTCCGACCGCTGGGTGCCGTGCTGTTCGGTCGGATGGGCGACCGGCTCGGCCGACGACCGGCGCTGATCACCTCGCTGACGTTGATGGGCGTGGCCACCATCGGCGTCGGTCTGCTGCCGACCTACCCGGCCATCGGTGTGACCGCGCCGATCCTGCTCGTCGTGTTGCGTCTTGTTCAGGGCCTGTCCGTCGGTGGCGAGATTCCGGGCGCGGTGCTGGTCGGCGTCGAGCACGCGCCGCCGGATCGGCGTAACTTCTTCGGCGCCTTCGCCTACATCGGGGTCACCATCGGGTTCCTGATCGTCTCGGTGTCACTGCTGCTGGTCACCACGGTGGTCGGCGCGGAGACCTTCCAGAGCTGGGGATGGCGGATCCCGTTCCTGTTCAGCGCGGTGCTCCTGGTCTTCGGGCTGGTGCTTCGTACCCGGCTGGCGGAGACACCCGAGTTCATCGCCGCGGAAAGCCGGATCCGCCGGGAACGGGCCGCCGGTCGACTGCGTACGTTGTTCCGCGGGTGGGGACGCCCCCTGCTCGGCGCCATTCTGATCTGGATCGGCCCGTCCACCTTCTTCTACGCGTTCCTGACCAGCCTGCTCGCCTACACGAAGAACTTCGTGCCTGAGCTGAGCACCACGACCGTGCAGTGGGCGTTGCTGCTGACCGCGATCGCGCTGACCGTGATCGCCACTGTCTCCGCCTACTACGGCGACCGTGCGAACCGGGTACGGATGATCATCATCGCGGGTATCTGGTGGACCCTCTGGGCGGCACCCTCGTACCTCCTGGTCGAGGCCGGGTCCGCTCCGGCGCTGTTCACGGCCATGCTGGTCGGTGTCGTGCCCCACGCGATCGTCACGGGGATGGCGCCGGCGCTGACCGCCGACCTGTTCCCCGTCGAGGTGCGCTATCTCGGCCTCGCCGTGGTCCTCACCCTCAGCGTGCTGATCGGCGGGCTCCTGCCGATACCCGCCCTCGCCCTGGTCGGCGCGACCGACGGCTCGGTCGTACCCATGATCGTCGTCATGCTGCTGGCCGGCATCGCCGTCATCGTCGGCGGCCTCATGGTCCGGCGGATGCGCGAGAAGAAGCCCGCGGCGCGGGTCGCGCGGTGACCTCGGGGTTGATGAGCAGCACGCCGGGCGGTGCGGAGGGAACGGCCGGGTTCACCACCACCATCGTCGGTTTCGGGGCCGGTGACGGAGGCGATGTCGGTTTCCGGCAGCCACGGGGTCACGTCGTGCCGCGTACCACCAGACGGGGGCTGAGCAGTGCCGGTGGTGGCAGTTCACCGGCCAGGAGTTGCGCCACCTGGTGGATGGCGAGTTCGCCGAGTCGCCGTTTGTCGAGGTGGATCGTGGTGAGCGGTGGATCGATCAGTTCCCCGATGCTCAAACCGTCGAAACCCACCAGTGCGCACTCGGCCGGCACGGCGACGCCGAGGCGACGGGCCGCCTGGAACGCGCCGATCGCGACGAGGTCGTTGAAGGCGAGGATCGCGGTGACGTCGGGGTGTGTGGCGCGCAGCGTCTCGAACGCGTCGCCGCCGCCGGCTGTCGACTGCTCGCCGAGGACGACCCAGCCCTCGTCGACCGGTAGCCGATGGGTGTGAGCGACGTCGAGGAAGGTCTGGCGCCGTACCTCCGGCTCACAGGTGGAGACACAGTCGATCATGCCGATGCGGGTGTGCCCCCGTTCGATCAGGTGCCCCAGCCCGGCCCGGATGCCCGCTTCGGTGTCCACCCGCACCAACGCGTACGTCGCCGAGTCCAGCCCTCGGTCGACGATGACCAGCGGCACGCCCGCGACGTACGGCTCCAGTTCCTCGTCGGTGTGGCTGACGTAGGCGACGAGCGCGTCGACCTGCCGGACGAGTGACCGAAGAAGCGCCAACTCGCGAGGGCGGTCGTTCTCCGTGCTGGCGACGACGACCTGCCAGTCCCGCTCACCCGCCGCTTCGATCACGCCGGCGACGAACTCCGGGAAGAACGGGTTGACCACGTCCGGGACGACCAGGCCGACGGTCACCACGTCGGGCCGGACGAGCCCGCGGCCGAACCGGCTGGGCCGGTAGCGCAGTTCCCGTGCGACGTCGAGCACCCGGCGCTGGGTCTCGGGGTCGATCTCACCCTTGCCGTTGATCGCCCGCGAGACGGTCTGGTGCGAGACGCCTGCCACCCGGGCGACGTCCCTGAGCGTGACCCGTCTGCCGGTGTGCGCCGGCATCGTCCCGTTCTTCTCCACCACGCTCCCTACTCAACCATGACCGCTTCCGTCCCGGCTTTCCGGTTGACGGCCGGAGCCCGGTGCGAGAAGCTTCGTTAGCGGTCACGTTACCGGTAACGGACAGGCTCGGGTGACCGCCCCTGCCCCCAACCATGTTCGAAGGAGATGTCGTGGCTTCCGTGAGGCGTACCCGTTCAGGCGAGACCCACCTGATGTTCCGCGCGGTGTTCGACGACTGGCAGACCCGGGCCGACGTCTGGTCCGCCCTGCCCGACGCCCCGGTCGTACCGGACGACCACCCGCGGCGACGACCCGCCTGGTGGTGGCCGTGGACCGCCAACAGGCGTCGAGAACTATTGACCACCGGCGAGGCCGGGGGCGACTGCCCTCGACCTCGCCCCCCTCGCTACCGCGGTCAACCTCACCGGGCGGGGTGAGGAAGGCGTCGTGGGTCGCGAGCGGCTCCAGCCGAACCGCTCACCAGGCCGGTCCAGCTGGACTGCGTGTTGATCATGGTTCTCCTCTCCGGGGTCGTTGTGTGGATGAGGAGCGGTGGACGGCCGTGTCACGGTGGGGGCGGTGCTCCTACCGGCTGCGGGCGTCGATGTCGCCGTGGCCGGTGGTGGCGTGGATGGTCAGGTCGGCGACACCGTCGGTGTTCTTGAGCGCGTTGTGGACCCGGCCGTAGCCGGTGCCGGCGTCCAGGGAGGCGGATACGCCGTGGGCGGCGCGGATCGACACGTCGCCCATCCGGGTGCGCAGGACGACCGTGCCGCGTCGGGCCTCGTGGATGTGGATGTCGCCCTTCGCGGTGCTGATCTCGGCGGGGCCGTCCAGGCGGCCGACCGTGACGTCGCCGGCGGCGGTGGTGACCCGGACGCTCGCGGCTTCGTCGATCTTGATCGCGCCCTGCGCGCCTCCGAAGGCGACGTCGCCGAAGCGTCCGACGCCCCGGAACTCGACACAGGACGACGTCGCCTCGACTCGGGAGCCGGCGGGCAACTGGACCGTGACCTCGATGGATCCGGAAGGGCCGAAGTACTGGTTCCTCGCCGCCGGGGCCTGGATCCGCAGGACGCCGTCGCCGTACTCGACCCTCGTCTGCTGCGCCGCCTTCACGTCGCGGCCCTTGGTGGCGTCGGCGGGCAGAACCTCGACGGTGGTGTCGGCACGGTCGGCGGCGATGAACCGCACGCGCCCGGCGGGGATGTCCAGGGCGACGGAGATCGGGGTGGGGGTGGCGAACTTCGACATCGTGCTCTCCTGCTGCGCTCGTTGTTTCTGACGCGGCAAACGCTACGTTGCGTTCTATGAATCGGCAACGACGCTGTTGCGCACTTGTGGCATTTCCGCAGTTAGACGAGCCAAAATCGTTGCTACGAGTGTGGTTTCAATGCAACGTCGGTCGCTGCGCTCGTTGCGTTGGATGGGCAGTGAACGCTAGGTTGGGGGCGTCAGGGAAGCACGGAGGGAGATCGTGGTGCCGGGAGGCAGGCTCACCCAGCAGGAACGCCAGCAGATCGCGCTCGGGCTGGCCGACGGGCTCGCCTACGCGGAGATCGCCAGACGCCTCGACCGCCCCACCTCGACGATCAGCCGTGAGGTGATGCGCAACGGCAGTCCCACCGCCTACCGTGCCGACCTCGCCCACCGCGCCACCGAACGCCGCGCCCGGCGGCGCAGGCAGCCCGCCGCCCGCGGGCCGCAGCCACCCGAGCAGGCGCACGGGCGCGACCCCGAGGCCGTGCGCGAGTACGAGGAGACGTTCACCACCCTGCTCATGCAACAGGGCGTACCCAAGATGATGTCCCGGGTGCTGACCTGCCTGTTGACCACCGACGCGGGCAGCCTTACCGCCGCCGAACTCGTCGGGCACCTTCAGGTCAGTCCGGCGTCGGTTTCCAAGGCGGTCGCGTTCCTCGAAAGCCAGGGCCTCATCCGCCGGGAACGCGACGAACGCCGCCGCGACCGCTACCTCGTCGACGACGACGTCTGGTACCAGTCGATGATGGCGGCTGCCCGATCCCACGCCCAGCTCGCCGAAACCGCCCGGCAGGGTGTGGCCATCCTCGGCACCGAAACCCCGGCCGCCGTCCGCCTGGAGAACATCGCCCGCTTCGTCGACTTCGTCGCCGAGAGCATCACCCGCGCCGCGGAACAGGCCCGCGACATCCTCCACAACAGAACCCAGGCGACCTCAGGCGGCACGGCCGCGCCACGTGCCGATCAGCACCCCGAGTCCGGCTCCGGCGGCTGACACCGGCCACCGGGCCTGACGGCAACCGGGTGGGTGACAGTCCGACAGACGGATCACCGACAGGCACCGGCACCCGACCGGCGCATGGTGGAAGCAGGTGGAGAGGCTGCGGATGGCGGGCCACATCGCAACCCTCCGGCCCGGCGGCGGCCCGCGTGCCGCCGCCGGACGCCGCCCGCCAACGTCAGGACAAGGACGTCACCCCACCTCCGGTCGACGCCGTACGGCGTAGCGATTCCGTCGACGGGCGGCCGACCGGGCACGCCGGCCGTCGCCGTGCGTGCGAGTAAGGAAGGAGGGGGCGGAGATGGCCGCTCCCACCGTTACCGCCAGCCTCAACGCCTCGACCTACGCCCCCGGCGACCCGATGACGCTCACCGTCACCTACGGCGACCCGGACACCCGGCCCGTCACGGTCACCGTCGTGGTGACCGACTCCCTGGGCAACCGCAGCGCTCCGGCCAGCGTCACCGCCGTCATCGACCCGCTCACCGTCGCCGTCACCGACGACTCGGGGCGAACCTGGACGAAGCTCTCCGACAGCGGGTCGGTGGCCGTCTACCGGGCGGTGGCGTGATGCCCCGGGTCACCGTCACCGTGCGGGACCACGGCGGGCGTACCGCGACCACCACCGCCGACTACACGATCGCCCCGCCCGTGCTGGGCGGCTACTACCTGGCCGGCAACGGCGATCCGACGGCGGACCTGACCGGAGGCAACTTCCGTTCGCTCACCCAGTACCGCAGCCTCGCCGACGGCTACGTCTTCCCGGGTTGGAACAAGCCGTGGCTGCTCGCCCTCGGGCGCAACGGGTTCGCGATCACCGTGGTGCTGGAACTGAAGCACTACGGCGCCCCGGAGAACGGGCCGCAGACGTTCACAATCGACGGGATCGACTACACCGTCCCGGCACCCGCGATGACCATCCAGCAGCGCCCGGGGACAGCGTGGCCGAAGGCGTACGGGTACGGCCAGGTCCTCGCCGGCCGCTGCGACGGACTGTTCGCCCGGGCCCTGTCGCAGTACCGGACGCTCGGCTTCCCGGTGAACATCCAACTCGCCTCCGAACTGGACACCGACCACGAGTTCGGCACCACCGAGTCGGGCGTGACGTACGACTGGGCGGACTCGGACGGCCGCGCCGTGCAGGCGATGACCTACATCGTCGACTGGTTCCGGTCCCGTCCGCTGCCGGCCGGCACCACCTTCTCCGTCGGCGCGGGCGGCTTCGACCGGGCCGCCTACCGGCGTACCCACCCCGAGTCGTTGATGGCGAAGCTGGACTACCTCCAGTGGAACGTCTACGCCACCGATCCGACCCACACCGCGCTGGCCCGGTTCCGCCGTACCCGGGACTGGGCGGTCGCCGACCTCGGCCCGGTGGCGCTGTCCCGCCCGGTGATCGTCGCGGAGTGGGGGGTGCGGGCGGCGGAGTTCCCCGACCAGGCGGCCTGGATCGCCACGGTGCCGTCGGCCATCGCCCGGCTCAACGCCGAGCGGGGGCCGCGGATCGTGCGGACGAACTACTTCAACTCCGGCTGGGGCACCCTGTCGCCGAAGGCGGCGGGGCTGGCCGCGCTGCGGGCGGCGTACGCCACCCGGCCGTACGCCTGACCTCGTCCTATGCTCGGGGCATGGAACTGCGGATCTTCACCGAACCCCAGCAGGGGGCCAGCTACGACCAGTTGCTCACCGTGGCCAGGGCCGCCGAGGACGCCGGCTACGGGGCGTTCTTCCGCTCCGACCACTATCTGAAGATGGGCGCGGTGAGCGGGGACCCGGGGCCGACCGACGCCTGGACGACCCTGGCCGGGCTCGCCCGGGACACCTCCCGGATCCGCCTCGGCACGCTGATGACCGCCGCCACGTTCCGGCTGCCCGGTCCGCTGGCCATCACCGTGGCGCAGGTCGACCAGATGAGCGGCGGTCGGGTCGAGTTGGGCATCGGCACCGGCTGGTTCGCCGAGGAGCACACCGCGTACGGCATCCCGTTCCCGCCGGTGGGGGAGCGCTTCGCCCGGCTCGAGGAGCAGCTCGCGGTCGTCACCGGGCTCTGGGCGACGCCGGCCGGCAAGACCTTCGACTTCGCCGGGACGTACTACCAGGTGGTGGACTCGCCGGCGCTGCCCAAGCCGGTGCAGCAGCCGCGCCCGCCGATCCTGCTCGGCGGGCTGGGGCCGAAGCGCACCCCGCGCCTCGCCGCCCGGTACGCCGACGAGTTCAACCTCCCGTTCGCCTCCGTCGAGGACACTGTCGCCCAGTTCGGCCGGGTCCGCGAGGCGTGCGCCGAGATCGGTCGCGACCCGGGCACGATGCGCTGGTCCCACGCCCTGGTGCTCTGCTGCGGCCGGACCGACGCCGAGGTGGCCCGCCGGGCCGCCGCGATCGGCCGGGAGCCGACCGAGCTGCGGCAGAACGGCCTGGCCGGCACCCCGGCCGAGCTGGTCGACACCATCGGCCGGTACGCCGAGACCGGCAGCGAGCGGATCTACCTGCAGCTGCTCGACCTGACCGACCTGGACCACCTGGAACTGGTCGCCGCCGAGGTCCTGCCGCAGCTGTAGAGCGGGGTGCGGTCAACGGGCCGAGGCGGTCGCGCCCGGCTCGCGCAGCACCGTGTCCAGCCGGCCGTCCCGGTCGCTGTCCAGGTAGGTGATGTCCGGTAGGCCGTCGCCGTCGAGGTCGAACTGCACCACGTCGGCGATACCGTCCCCGTCCAGGTCGGTGACGACCTGCGTGGACCCGTCCAGGTGGTGGGTGACGATGGACGTCGCGCCCCGGTCGTCCGTGCGCGGGGCCGGGCCGGGGCCCGGCGGCTCCGGCTCCGGTTCCGGCTTCGGGGTGGGTGCCGGCGCGGTCAGGTACGGGTACCCGGCCGGCCGCGCGCTCTCCGGCTCCAGCCCGACCCCCGTCGGGTCCATCTCCTCCTCCGACGGGTAGACGTCACCGTGCAGGGTCGGGTCGCGGTAGCTGCTCATCGCCCCAGTGTTCCCCACCGGCACCCCGTACAACCGCGATCACGGCGGATGGCACGAGTTCCTGATCGCTCCCGTGGCTACAGTGATGCTCCGGGTCGACGAGGCGCTGGACGTCCTCGCCGCCGCCCCGACCGAGGAGACGTGAGCGCCGTGACCGACCTTCCCCGCCGCAACTGGGCCGGCAACGTCACCTACGCCGCCCGCGCCTTCCACCGCCCCTCCTCCCCGGACGAGCTGCGCCGGCTGGTGGCCGGCAGCGACCGGATCCGGGCGGTCGGCACCGGACACTCCTTCAACCGGCTCGGCGACACCACCGGAGATCTGGTCTCCCTCGCGGGCCTGCCGCCGACGGTCGAGATCGACCGGGAGCGCGGCACCGTCACCGTCGCCGCCGCGCTGCGCTACGGCGACCTGGCGACCCGGCTGCACGCCGAGGGGCTGGCCCTGGCGAACCTCGCCTCGCTGCCGCACATCTCGGTGGCCGGCGCGGTGGCCACCGGCACGCACGGCTCGGGTGTGGGCAACCGCAACCTTGCCGCGGCGGTGGCCGCGCTGGAACTGGTCACCGCCGACGGGGACCTGGTCACGGTGGACCGGGACGACCCCCGTTTCGCCGGCATGGTGGTCTCCCTCGGCGCGTTGGGCGTGGTCACCCGGGTCACCCTGGACACCACCCCCACCTTCGACGTCCGGCAGTACGTCCACCTCGACCTGCCCGCCGAGGCGATCGACGCGGCGCTCGCCTCGGCGTACAGCGTCAGCGGGTTCACCTCCTGGCGGTCGTCCCGCGTCGACCAGGTCTGGCGCAAGCAGCTCGCCGACCAGCCGGCCCCGCCCGCCGACTGGCTGGACGCCACCGCCGCGAAGGAACCGGTGCACCCGGTGCCGGGGATGCCGGCGCGCAACTGCACCGCCCAGCTGGGCGAGCCCGGCCCGTGGCACGAGCGGCTGCCGCACTTCCGGCTCGGCTTCACCCCCAGCAGCGGCGACGAACTCCAGTCGGAGTACCACCTGCCCCGGGCCGCGACGGCCGAGGCGTTGGTTGCGCTGGACGGGATGCGGGACCGGATCGCCGGCGTGCTCCAGGTCTGCGAACTGCGTACGGTGGCCGCCGACGGGTTGTGGCTGAGCCCGAACCACGGCCGGGACAGCCTCGCCGTCCACTTCACCTGGATCGACGACGCCTCGGCGGTGCTGCCGGTGGTGACCGAGGTGGAACGGCGGCTGGCCCCCTTCGCGCCCCGCCCACACTGGGGGAAGGTCTTCACCCTGGAACCGGCCGCGGTGGCCGCGACCTTCCCCCGGTACGCCGACTTCCGGGCCCTGCTGGCCGAGTGGGACCCGGCCGGCAAGTTCCGCACCGAAGGGCTGGACCACTACCTCCCGCGCCCCTGAGGCACCGACCGCAGCGGGCACCGGATGTCGGGTCCGCCGGCCCGCGCCCGCCTAGCGTGGATCTCGTCAGGGAAGGAGATCCACGTGCTGGATCGGTTGAACGAGGCCATGACGCACGTCGAGCGGCACCTGGACCGGCGGGTGGACGTCGCCGAGCTGGCCCGGATAGCGCTCACCTCGGAGTACCACCTGCGGCGGATGTTCTCCGCGCTGGCCGGGATGCCGCTGTCGGAGTACGTCCGCCGACGGCGGCTCACCGTGGCCGCGGCCGAGGTGGTCGCCGGGGAACGGACGCTGCTCGACATCGCGGTCCGTTACGGGTACGGCTCGACCGAGGCGTTCACCCGGGCGTTCCGCGCGGTGCACGGCGTCGGACCCGGCGAGGCCCGGCGCGGCGGCGCCGTCCTGCGCTCCCAGCAGCGGCTCTCCTTCCGTCTCGTCGTCGAAGGGAGTGCCGAGATGCGGTACCGCGTGGTGGAGAAACCAGGAACCAGGCTGGTGGGTTGGCGGGTCCGGGTGCCCCTGGTGCACGAGGGGATGAACCCGGCGATCGTGGCGTTCCGCCGGGGGCTCGACCAGGCGGCGGTGGCCCGGCTGGCGACCCTGTCCGACCAGGAGCCGGCGGGTCTCGTCGACGCCAGTGACCAACTCGACCAATCCCGTGAGGAGGGCACCGAGCTGGACTACTGGCACGGGGTGGTGACCGACGCCGACGTGCCGTTGGGGTTGGCGTCGCTGACCCTGCCCGCCGGGACGTGGGCGGTGTTCGACACCTCCGGCGAGTTCCCGACCGCCGTGCAGCAGCTGTGGCGGGACGTGTTCACCCAGTGGTTCCCCGCCAACCCGTACCGCAGCCGGCCCGGACCGGAGATCTCCCGTACCCGGATCTCCGCCGACGGCACGCGCGCCGACTTCGCGCTCTGGATCCCGGTGGAGCGGGTCGCGGCCTAGCGGCGGTCACCGGCCGTCTGGTGGCGGAGGCTGCCGCGCTGTACGGCGCGGCTGATGTCGCTGGGCGAGACGATCCCGACCAGTCGCTGGTCGACCACGACCAGCGCCCGCCCGTCGGTGCACTCGCTGAGCCGGGGGAGCAGGTCGTTGAGCTGTTCCTCCGGCCGGGCCAGCACCAGGTCCCCGGCCCGGCAGGCCACCTCGGCGAGGGTGGTGGTGGCGCGCCGCTCGGCGGGGATGCCGCGTACCCGGTCGAGGGTGACCAGGCCCACCGGGCGGCCGTCCTCGGTCAGCGGCAACGCCGAGTGCCGGTACGCGAAGAGGTAGTGGTCGACGAAGTCGGCGACGGTCATCTCCGCCGAGGCGGTCTGCGGCTGCGGGGTCATCACGTCGCCGACCCGGACGCCGGCCAGCGCGCTGCCCATCCGGGCCTGGCGTTCCTCCATGCCGGCCGCCCCGATCAGGAACCAGCCGATCAGCGCCAGCCAGAGCCCGCCCACCCCGAAGCCGGTCAGGAACTGGAAGAGCCCGAGCCCGATCAGCAGCGCGCCGAGCACCCAGCCGGCGCGGGCGGCCACCACCGACGCCTTCGTCCGGTCACCGGTCGCCTTCCACACCGCGGCGCGCAGCAACCGGCCGCCGTCGAGCGGGGCGGCGGGCAGCACGTTGAAGACCGCCAGCAGCACGTTGATGCCGGCCAGCCAGGCCAGTGACCCGAGCAGCAGCCCGTCCGCCCCGGCCAGCGAGAGCACCACGGCGATGCCGCCGAAGAGGAACCCGAGCAGCAGGCTGACCAGCGGCCCCACCCCGGCGATGCGCAGCTCCGCGCCCGGGTTCGGCGCTTCGCCGCGTAGCTCGGCCACCCCGCCGAAGAGCCACAGCGTGATCCCCTGGACCTGGAGGCCGTTGCGCTTGGCGACGACGGCGTGCGAAACCTCGTGGGCGAGCAGGCCGAGGAAGAACACCACCGCCGCGGCGAGCCCGGCCGCGACGTACGCGACCACCGGCCGGCCGGGGTACGCCCGGGGGAACTGGGTGGCCGACAGCGCCCAGGCGATCAGCAGGAAGATGACCAGGACACTCCAGTTGACCCCGACGGGTACGCCCGCGATGCGGCCAATCCGGAAACTCGCCCTCATGCCTCCCCCCATACCCGGATGGGGCGTGTCCATGCCCGGGGCCGGAGCGCACCGTTGCCGCCGGGATGACCGTTACTCCGGTGCCACCCGAACATGCCGGGGCGACTGGGCTCAGGTGGCGGGCCGGGTGGGAAGCTGGTCGACCACGACGAGCGGGGTGCCGGGTGGCACCTCGGCGAGGAGCTTGCGCTGGGCGCTGCGGGTCAGCCGGATGCAGCCGTTGGTGACGTTCTTGCCGAGGGTGTCGTCGTTGTGCCAGCTGTGCAGGCCGATGTGGGCACCGCGCAGGCCGGCCGGCACCGCGTCGGGGTCGTCGGGGATCGCGCCGAGGGCGAAGATGTCGACGCCGCCGTAGACCGCCTCCGGTGGGGCGGTGCGGCCCAGGATGAAGGTGCGGCCCAACGGGGTGGACTGTCCGGGCATGCCGAGGCTCACCGGCCAGGAGTTCACCGCCTTGCCGTGCCGGTACCAGGTCAGCCGGTGCCGGGTCCGCTCCACCACGATCTGGTCGCGCAGGGCGACGGTGCGCCAGCCCCCGTCGGGCAGCCAGGCGATCCGCCGGGTTGCCGAGGGGAGCAGCACGGCCGTCCAGCCGGGGCGGCGCTGTGTCACCGGCATGGTCAGCGTGACACCGTTGATGGTGGGGGCGAGCAGGGCCAACGGTCGCCCGCCGGGTGCGTCGTACGCGGCGATCCGCCGGGTGGGGGTGAGACCCTCGGTCAGCGGGGTGGTGTCGTACGGATGTGGGTCGGCGGGGAAGCCGGCGGGGGCCGGCTCGTAGTCGACCCCG
>NZ_SMKD01000198.1 GCF_004348595.1 Micromonospora sp. KC723 | reverse complement strand
CGGTGGGAGTGGGCGGGGTGGGCTCGGTCGGGCGCAGGGCACGCAGCCCGCCTCCGGTGCCGCTGATGCCGGTCAGCTCGGCGACCGGCTCGCCCCGGCGGGCGGCGGCGCGCCGGCCGGATGCCGGCGACGGTGCGCTGCTACGGGCGGTGAGCGCGCTGACCAGGGCCTCGCAGCCGGCGTCGCAGGCGCGTACCGCGGCCACCGCCTGCCGGACGGTCTCGGCGACCGCGGCGGTGAGCGCCCGGTTGACCGTCGCGCGCCGGGGCGTCTCGGAGACGGCCACCCGCAACGCGGTCACCGCGGCGTCGATCTCGTCGGCCTCGGCCACCCCGTCGGCGACCAGGTGCGCCGCGACCGCGTCGGCGGCGACGGTGACCTCGCGGCCCTGGGCGGTCGTACCGGCAAGCATGCCGGGCTCGGGGAGGGCGTCCAGGACGGCCAGTGGCACCGGCTCGGCCGGGTCCGGGTACGCCCGCAGGGCGGCCGGATAGAGCTCACGGAGCACCTCGCGTAGCGCCACCGCGGCCGAGTGGCGGCCGCTGGAGAGGGCGCCGTGCGCCGACAGGACCTGCTTGTAGCCGGCCAGATCCCGAGGTGCCGGCAGGGTGACCGCCGAGAGGGCGCCAGCCTGGAGGGCGCGGGCCAGGCCCACCGCCCGTCGCTCGGCCGGCGGTGACTGCATCTCCTCCAGGGAGTCGTCGTCGGCGAAACGCTCGGCGAAGTCGTCGACCGAGTCGTCGTCGGCGATCGCGAGTGGACGCCCGGCGGCGCTCAACAGCGAGGTGACCGTGTGGTCGTCGCTGTCGGCCGCGATCGCCGCGCCGCTCAGTCCGCCCGACCGCTCCACGAGCAGCGTGACCAGTTGGGCGTAGCCCGCCGGGTCGTCGCTGATCTCGCAGACGTGCAGCAGACGGCCTGCGTCGTCGACCACAGCGGACGTCAGCGTCGATCCGGTCGATGCCGGTCGGTCGGCCGGATCCGCCGAGGCCAGACCGCAGTACACGCGCACGAGCGCCACGGCGTCGTCCTCCTCCCGGGACACAGGTCTTCTTCTGCCAGAGACTGATGCTCCCTGGTCGAGGTCAGTCGCGCCAGTCCACCACGGCAGAGATCTTGCCGACAATGGTGCGCCAACCCAGGCTGGCGGTCTGCGCTCCGATTCTCTTCAGCCGTCGGCGGCCGAAGAATCCTCCGATCCCACCATTGACAGACGACCGCAACGCCTCGTCGAGGTCGTCGAGGCTGGAACCGGCGGAGAGCATGTCCAGCACCGCCGGCAGCCGCAGCGCGTACGCCAGGTCACGGGCCACCTCGCCGGCCTCGATCAGCAGTGTGGGATCCCAGGTGTCGTGCCCGCCGCGCAGGTTCTCCACGACCAGGTCCAGTTCGTACGTGTCCTCGTCGAGCGGCGTGATGTCGGCCGGCTCCACCCGTTCGGCCAGTTCGTTCCAGCCGTCCAGTTGGGACATGTCGTTCGGCGCGCCGGACCGGATGAAACTGACGAGGGCCTCGGGGGTCTTGAAGAGCAGCAGCCGGCCCTTGTGGGTCAGGAAGAGCGGAACCTCCTCGTCGCCGGCCGTGTCGTCGGCGTCCTCGTCCTCGTCCTGGGAGTCGGCGTCCTCGCCGTCGGCGGCGTCCTTGCGGCCCTTGGCCTTCGGCTCGTCCGTCTCGTCCTCCTCGGCGGTGAGGGCGGCGAACTCCTCGTCGAGGATGATCACCTCCTCCTCGTCGTCCTCGTCGGTCTCGACGACCTGGCGACGGGCCAGGAAGGGGTCGTCCTCGTCGCGCTCGGCGACGTCGGTGGGGGTCAGCTCCCGTCCCGGCCGGTACGCCCGCAGGGTGAAACCGGTGCCGGCGGGCAGGGCGATCTCCACCGGGTCGATCCGCAGCTCGTCCCAGAGGGAGCGGTCGACGGTGCCGCGCTCCGGCGCGGACTCGGCCGGCCCGTCGGTGGCGTCGAGCTCGGGCTCGTCGGCGTCGGGCCGTTGGGGCGACTGGCGGACCACGCTGACCTCCGTGTGCGTCGGGTTGCCCACTCGCCGGCGTCTTCCGCCGACCAGTGACTCTGGGCACATACCCTAGTGGTCCGTCCGGCGGGCGCGGAGCCCGCACCCCGCTGGCGGTCCGGAGAACCGACACGTAGTCTATCTACGCATGAAGGCCCAGTCGCTGCACGGACACCTCGACGCGCTGCTGCTGGCGGTGCTGGAGCAGGGCGCCCTACACGGGTACGCCATCATCGAGGCGCTGCGGGCACGCAGCGACGGCAGCCTCGATCTGCCCACCGGCACCATCTATCCGGCGCTGCGGCGGTTGGAGCGGGCCGGGCATGTGATCAGCTCCTGGAGCACCGTCAACGGCCGCGAGCGACGCACCTACGAACTCACCGACTCGGGTCGTCGGGCGCTGGCCGGGGAGCGGGACGGCTGGCACCGGTTCAGCGCCACCGTCGGCCGCTTCCTCGGCTCCGACACCCCGCCGTCCGCCCCCGCCTGACCACCACCGGCCCCTGCCCGGGGTGCCGGCGGCGATGATCGGGCCGTCCAGCCCGAGCCCAGGCCACGCAGGTGGACGACGGCGGGGCGGGGCCTCGCGGGTTCAGCCGGCGGCGGCCAGCCAGCAGCGGGTGGCCCGGGCCAGCGCGAAGCACGCGGCCCCGACCAGCACCGCCCCGATGATCATCGGGGGCCAGGTCAGCGCGGCGTCCCACAGCCGGACCGACCAGGCGAACAGGGCGGCCCCGGTGAGGAAACCCAACGTCAACGCCCCGCTGAGCCCCAGCCCGACCAGCCGCCCCACCGCGGACGGGCCGATCGCGCCCCGGCGAGCCGACCACCGCCCGAGGGCCAGGGCGGCCAACGAGAAACCGGCGACGGCCAGCCAGATCCCGTTCACCGAGATGGAGAGGAGCTGGTAGACCTCGGGCGGCCGGGGCCCGTCGCTCCAGCTCGACCCCTGCCAGGTCAGATCGCCCGCGGCGACCAGGATCGCGGCCACCACCAGGGCCCGTACCGACAGGCCACGCAGCGCCGCCGCGCCCAGTTCCGCCTGGTACGCCGGGGCGAGCTGGGCCGGGGTGCCGAACTCGGCCACCGCGCGCCGGGCGGCCTCCGCCGGCGCCAGCCCACCCTCCCGGTACGCCTCGGCGGCGTCGGCCAGCGCGTGTCGCAGCTCGACGAGCAGCTCCGCCTTGAGTCGGGCCGGCCCGCGCAGCCGGCCGTCCAACTCGCGCAGCCGCTCCTCCAGGACATGTTCCGATCCCCACACGGATCTCACCCTGCCACGGGCGGCACCGACCCGCGTCGGGGAGATTCCCTGAGCAGGGCCGCCGCTCAGGGGGCCAGGGCGAGGTAGCCCCGCTCGGCCGCCTCCTGGACCAGCCACTGGTCCCGGTACCAGCCGGGGACGGTCACCAACTCGGCGTGCCGGCCGCGCTGGATGACCCGACCGGCGTCGAGGACCACGATCTCGTCCAGCCCGTCGAGGCCACTGAGCCGGTGGCTGACCAGCAGCACCGAGTGCCCGGCCGGGGTGGCCGCCAGCGCCGAGGCGAGCACCGCGTCGGCGGCTGCCGGGTCCAGCCCCTCGGTCGGCTCGTCGAGCACCAGCACGGGCGGGGCGGCGAGCAGGGCCCGGGCCAGCGCGAGGCGCTGCCGTTGCCCGCCGGAGAGCTGCCCGCCCTCCTCGCCGACCATGGTGTCCCAGCCGTCGGGCTGGTCGCGTACCCAGTCGAGCAGACCGGCCGCCCCGGTCGCGGCGGCCAACTCGTCGTCGCCCGCGTCGGGGCGGCCGAGCAGCAGGTTCTCCCGGACCGAGGCGTGGAAGACGTACGCCTCGGCGAGCAGCCCGCCGACGGCCCGGGGCAGCTCGTCGGCCGGGTACGCCGACAGGTCGTGCCCGTCGAGGGTGACCCGGCCGGCGTCGGGGCGTACCGCGCCGGTGAGCACGGCGGCGAGGGTGCTCTTGCCGGCGCCGCTCGGGCCCACCACCGCCACCCGCCGGCCGCCGGGCAGGTCCAGGTCCAGCCCGGCGAGGGCGGGCGCGGCACCCGCCCGGTACCGGACGACGACCCCTTCGAAGCGCACGTCGTGGGTCGCCCTCTCGACGACGGACGGGGTGCCGTCGGTACGAGCCGTGCCGTCCGCCGTGGGGCTGGGCTCGGCGAGCAGGTCGGCGACCCGGGCGAGGCCGGCGCGGAGCTGGGTGCGCTGCCGGGCCGCCCCGACCAGGGCCAGGGCGGTCTCCACGGCGGCGAGGGCACCCACGGCGAGTACGCCGACCAGTACCCCGCCCACCCCGGCGCGCAGCGCGACGAGCACCACGCCGCCGGCGGTCAGCCCGGCGAGCAGCACCCCCGCCGCGTCGACCGCGAAGCCGGCCGCGGCGAGCCGCCGTTCCAGTCGGGCCAGCCGGTCGGCGCGCCCGGTGGCGGCCCGTAGCGCCTGCCCGGTGGCGCCGAAGGCGGCCAGGTCGGCCGCGCCGTGGACGAGGTCCACCGCGTCGGTGGCGAGCGCGCCCCGCAACGGCGCCACCTCGTCGGCGGCGCGGCGGGTCAGCACGGTGGCCGCCGTGGGCAACGCCACCCCGGCGACGAGCAGGCCGACCGCGAGCACCCCGGCGGCGGGTGGGGAGACCAGTGCGGCCCCGCCGACCGCCAGCAGACCGACCAGCGCAGCGGCGGCACCGGGTACGAACACCCGCAGGAGCAGGTCCTGGACGGCCTCCACGTCGGAGACGAGCCGGCTCAGCGCGTCCCCGGTCCGCTGCCCGGCCGGGCCTCGGCGGGCGGCGAGGGTGGCGAAGACCCGGGCCCGCACGTCGGTGATCATCCGGAGTACGGCGTCGTGGCCGGCGAGGCGTTCGGTGTAACGGAACACGCCCCGGCTGATGGCCAGCGCCCGGACGGCCACGATGGCGACGGTGAGCCGGTCCAGCGGCGGCCGGCCGGCGGCGCTCATCAGCAGCCAGGTGGCGGTGGCCATCAGCGCCAGTCCGGCGACCTCGGTGGCCGTGGCGAGCAGCCCCGCGCCGACCAGCCGGCGCAGGTACGGCCGGGCCAGTCGCCACACGGCCCGTTCCGCGGCTGCGGTGCTCATCGGGCCGCCTCGGTGGCCGGGGTCAGCTCGGTGACCCGACCGTCCTGCACGCGCAGGATCCGGTCGGCGTCCGCCAGCAGCGCCGGCCGGTGCGCGACCAGCAGCGCCGTACGCCCCTGGACCAACCGCCGGGTCGCCGCCAGCACCACCGCCTCGCTGGCGGTGTCCAGCCGGGCGGTGGGCTCGTCGAGCAGCACCAGCGGGGCGTCCCGGAGGAAGGCCCGGGCCAGCGCCACCCGTTGCCGCTGCCCGCTGGACAGGCCGTGGCCGCGTTCGCCGAGGATGGTGGCCAGCCCGTCGGGCAGGGCGGCGACGACGTCGTCCAGCGCCGCGTCGGCGACCGCCGTGGCGAGTGCCGCGTCGGGGGTGTCGGGGGCCCCGAGCCGGATGTTGTCGGCCAGCGAGGCGGCGAAGAGGTGGGCGCGCTGCGGCACCCAGGCCACCTGGCGCCGCCAGCCGTCGAGGTCGACGTGGGCGAGGTCGACACCGTCCACGGTGACCCGTCCGGCGGTGGGGGTGACGAAGCCGAGCAGCAGGCCGAGCAGGGTGCTCTTGCCGGCGCCGCTGGGGCCGACCACGGCGATCCGTTCACCGGGGCGCACGGTCAGCGTGACGTCGCGCAGCGCGGTGGTCCGGTCGTACGCGACGGTGACGTTCTCGAACCGGATCTCGCCGCTGCCAGCCGGGGCCACCGCGGGTGTGGCGGTGGGGGCCACGGTGGCCGGGGCGGCCGAGACCGTCAGCGCCTCGTCCAGCGCGGTCAGTCCCTCCATGCTGGCGTGGAACCGGCTGCCGGCCGCCCGCAGCGGCAGGTACGCCTCCGGGGTGAGCAGCAGCACCAGCAGCGCGGTGGAGAGGGTGATCCCGCCGCCGAGCAGCCGGATGCCGACCGGCACCGCGACCAGCGCCACCGAGAGGGTGGCGACGAGTTCCAGCACCAGCGCGGAGAGAAAGGCGACGCGCAGCGTCCGCATGGTGGCGACCCGGTGGCCGTCGGCCATCCGGCGCACCACGTCGGTCTGTGCCCGGGCCCGCCCGAACACCCGCAGCGTGGGCAGCCCGGCGACCATGTCGAGGAAGTGCCCGCCGAGCATCGACAGCCGCCGCCACTGCCGTTCGGTGGCGGCCTGGGCCTGCCAGCCGAGCAGCGCGCCGAAGATGGGAATCAGCGGGAGGGTCAGCGCGATGATCAGCGCCGAGCCCCAGTCGGCGAAGACCAGCCGGGCCAGCACGGCCAGCGGCACGGTCACGCTGAGCACGAGCTGGGGGAGGTAGCCGGTGAAGTAGGCGTCGAGCGCGTCCAGGCCACGCCCGGTGAGGGTGGCGAGCCGCCCGGCCCGCTGGCCGGCGACCCAGCCGGGCCCGTGCCGGCCGACGGCGGCGAGCAGATCCGCCCGCAGGGCCGCCTTCACCGTGGCCGCGGCCCGCGCGGCGACGGCGCCCTGCGCCCAGCTGACCAGCGCCCGCCCGCCGACGGCGGCGACGAAACCGGCCAGCGCGCCGGTGTCCAGCCGGCCGTCGAACGCGGTGGCCAGCAGCGTGGCCAGGGCGGTGGCCTGCCCCACGACCAGCAGCGCCGTGAGCCCGCCGAGCGCCGCGAGCACGGCGAGGTCGCGCCGGGCCGCGGGGACCCGGCGCAGCAGACGCGGGTCGAAGGGACGGCGGTTCACCAGTACACCGGTGCCCTGCCGTCGGTCCGTCCCCGGAAAACCCACCAGCACATCGCCTGAAAGCCTAGTAGGGCGGGAACAAGGGGCAGCGCGAGCCAGCCCAGCAGCCGCAGCGTCGGCCCGCTCGCCGCCGCCTCGGCCACGGTCAGGGTGGCCGTCGGGTCGACGGTGGAGACCAGCACGGCGGGCCAGAGTGCCGCGCCGACCAGCACCACGGGCAGCGCCAGCGCCGCGCCGGTGGCGGCGAAGGCCACCCCGGGCCGCCGCCGGGCGAGCGCCGCCCGCGCCAGCAGCAACGCCGTGACCAGTGCCGACGGCAGCAGTACGGCCGCCGCCGGCTGCTGCGTCGCGGCGTGTACCCGCTCGGAGAGCAGGCCCAACGCGGTGGCCGTGCCGACCGCGGCGACCGCCACCGGGATCAGCCGTCCGGCAAGTCGGCCGAGGGCGTCGGCGTCGGCGGCCGGCAGCCGCAGCGTGAGGAACGTCGCACCGTGCACCGCGACCAGCGCGAGCATCGCCAACCCGGCGGCGGCGGCGAACGGGGTGGCCAGGTGGGTGACCCCGGCGACGTGGCCGTCGGCGTGCAGGGGTACGCCCTGCAACAGTCCGCCGAGCAGCGCGCCCCAGCCGAGCGCGGCGAGCGCGCTGCCGACGACCACCACCCGGTCCCAGCCGGCGCGGGTGACCGCGCCCAGGGGACGGCTACGCGACTGCACGCCCACGGTGACCAGGATCACCCCGACCAGTGCCCCGACCACGGCCGGGTAGAAGCCGGAGAGCAGTTCACCCTCCAGGGTGGGGAAGGCGCCGAAGAGGATGCCGACGAAGGCCACCAGCCAGACCTCGTTGCCGAGGAAGAACGGGCCGAGCGCGGTGAGGCCGGCGCGGCGGGCGACGGGCCCGCCCCGGGCGAGCAGCAGGCCGACGCCGTAGTCGTAGCCGCCGAGGACGAGGTAGGTGGCGAAGAAGAGGCCGAGCAGGGCGTACCAGGCGAGGTCCACGGTGGTCTCCGTCAGGCG
>NZ_SMKD01000197.1 GCF_004348595.1 Micromonospora sp. KC723 | reverse complement strand
CACCGCCCGGCCGGGCGGCCGGGGAGTCCCGGCCCGGCCGGGCGGCCGGCGCGGTCAGTGCCCGCCGCCGGCCAGGACGAAGACGACGGCCACCCAGACGGCGGCGAGGGTGAAGCCCAGCGGGGCGGGTGGTCAGCCGGCGATGCTGGCCAGGTGCTGCTTGACCTGGGTGATGGAGGGGTTGGTCAGGGCGCTGCCGTCGGCGAACCGCAGCGTCGGGACGGTCTGGTTGCCACCGTTGACGCTCATCACGAACTGGGCCGCCTGCGGGTCCTGCTCGATGTCGACCACCTCGTACCCGATGCCCTCCCGGTCGAGCTGCGACTTGAGCCGGTGGCAGTAGCCGCACCACGGGGTGGAATACATCGTCAACATCTCGGGTCCTCCAAGGGTCGCTCGGCCCGGCGCCGGTCAGGCCAGGCTAACCGCTGCAACATCACCGCGAGCTGAGATGATTCCTCGTTGTGGTGGTTCACTCAGCGGCCGAGCTCGTGCTCGCCGGACTGGATCCGGAGCAGCGGTCGGCGGTGACCGCCCCGGCCGGCCCGGTCTGCATCCTGGCCGGCGCGGGCACCGGCAAGACCCGCGCGGTGACCTCCCGGATCGCCCACCGCGTCCTGGCCGGGGAGATCTCCCCCCGGCACGTCCTCGCGGTCACCTTCACCGCCCGCGCCGCCGCCGAGATGAGGGCCCGGCTCACGGCGCTGGGCGTGGCCGGCGTGCAGGCTCGGACCTTCCACGCCGCCGCGCTGCGCCAGGTCCGCTACTTCGCGCCCCGGCTGCTCGACGGCCGCGCCATGCCCGAGCTGCTCGACAGCAAGGTGCGGGTGGTCACCCTGGCCGCCGCCAAGGTCGGTCTACGCGCCGACCGGGCCGCTGCCCGCGACCTCGCCGGCGAGATCGAGTGGGCCAAGTCGTCGCTGGTCGAGCCCGGCGAGTACGTGGTCGCCGCGGCCAAGGCGCTGCGCGAGACCCCGTACGAGCCGGCGAAGGTGGCTGACGTCTTCACCGCGTACGAGCGGCTCAAGCGCGCCAACGGGGTGATCGACTTCGAGGACCTGCTGCGCGCGGCCGTGTGGGGGATCGAGGAGCACCGTGACGTGGCCGAGCAGGTACGCGGCCAGTACCGGCACTTCGTGGTCGACGAGTACCAGGACGTGAACCCGCTCCAGCAGCGACTGTTGGAGGCGTGGCTCGGCGGCCGGGACGACCTTACCGTGGTGGGTGACGCCAGCCAGACCATCTACTCGTTCACCGGGGCCACCTCGTCGTACCTGGTGGACTTCCCGCGCCGTTACCGAGAGGCAACGGTGGTGCGCCTGGTCCGCGACTACCGCTCCACCCCGCAGGTCGTCGGGCTGGCCAACGCGGTGATCGGCCAGGCCCGGGGCACCGAGGCCAAGCTACGCCTGGAACTGCACGGGCAGCGCCCGCCGGGCCCCGAACCGGAGCTGCGCATTTTCACCGACGAGCCGGCCGAGGCGACCGCCGTGGCGGCCCGCTGCCGGGCACTGGTCGACGCCGGTACGCCGGCGAAGGAGATCGCCGTGCTGTTCCGGACCAACGCGCAGTCCGAGGCGTACGAGAAGGCGCTGACCGAGGCCGGCGTGCCGTACGTGGTGCAGGGCGCGGAACGCTTCTTCGAGCGGACCGAGGTGCGCCAGGCGATGGTGGCGCTGCGGGCCGCGACCCGCTCGATCCCCGGGGAGACCCCGCTGCCGGCCGCCGTGGTGGAGGGGCTCGCCGCGGTCGGCTGGGCGCCCGGCGCCGCCCCGCCCGGCGGGGCCGCCCGGGAACGCTGGGAGGCGCTGGCCGCGCTGGTCCAGCTCGCCGAGGAGTACGCGGCCACGCCCCCGGTGTTGCCGATCGGCGAGGCCGCCGCGGTGGAGCGTCCGGTGACGCTGTCGGGCTTCAACGAGGAGTTGGCCCGCCGGGCCGCGCAGCAGCACGTGCCCACGGTGGACGGGGTGACGCTGGCGTCCCTGCACGCGGCCAAGGGGCTGGAGTGGGACGCCGTCTTCCTGGTCGGGCTCTCCGAGGGCACCCTGCCGACCACGTACGCCCGCACCGCGGAGCAGGTGGAGGAGGAGCGCCGGCTGCTCTACGTGGGGATCACCCGGGCCCGCCAGTGGCTCTGGCTGTCGTACGCCTCGGCGCGTTCGCCGGGCGGGCGGGCCCGGCGGCCGTGTCGCTTCCTGCCGCAGCTGGACCGCTCCGGCGGCGGTGAGCGGGCCGGCGGGAACGCGGTGGCCCGCCGGGCTGGCGCGCAGCGGCGACCTGCCCAGGTGGCCTCCTGCCGGATCTGCGGCGCGACCCTGCTCGCCGGCCAGGACCGCAAGCTGGGGCGCTGCCCGACCTGCCCGTCCGACCTGGACGAAGACCTGTACGAGCGGCTGCGTGACTGGCGGGCCCGGGTGGCCGGGGCGCAGCGGGTTCCGGCGTACGTGGTCTTCACCGACGCGACACTGACGGCGTTGGCTGAGCGGCGTCCGGGGCGGACGGAGGAGCTGATCGCGATCGCCGGGATCGGCCCCCGCAAGTTGGGGCTGTACGGCGAGGCGGTGCTGGCGCTCGTGGGCGGCGCCGCGGTCGACGACATCGCCCCGCAGAAAACTTCAGAAATCTCGTCGTAAATTCGTTTGCCCTCGCCCCCGGGCGAGGAATAGCCTCAGGACACACCTTGGGAGCGGCGCCATTCCGGCTGCTCACGGGGTGGAGTCCGATGTCGGCACGAGGAACGTGAGGGAGGTGGCACCCGTGGAGATCTTCATCTATGAGCGTCCGGCGGCGATGCCAGCTGCCCACGCTCCGCTGTCGGCTGTCCGGGTGGCCCTTGCCGCCACGCGACCGTCGGTTCCGCAGGTGCACCAGGTTTGGACTCAGGCCGAGCTGATCCAGACCGCGCCGGCCACCGGAATCGAGCGGACCAGTGGCTTCACGGGCATGGGCGTCGATGCCGCAAACAAGCGGCGCGATGTCCGCGGTGTTCCACCTCGAGGTAGACCGGTCTGAAACTCAGACCACCGGCTCACCTCGAGGCCGCGGAACCCGCATACCGGGATCCGCGGCCTCAATTTTTTTGTCCCGCCGTACGTCGGAAGCGATCCACGAGATCGAAGTGAGAGAGAGGTGACCGGGTGATGAGTCTGGCGTTGGCCCCGCTCGACGTGAACGTCGAGGTGGAGGCGAACCTGCCCTGCCGGAAGTTCGACCCCGACCTGTGGTTCTCCGACCAGCCGGCCGAGCTGGAACTGGCCAAGTCGCTCTGCGGGGACTGCCCGCTGCGCGTCGAGTGCCTGGCCGGCGCGGTCGAGCGGGCCGAGCCCTGGGGCGTCTGGGGCGGCGAGATCTTCGAGCGTGGCGCGGTCGTCCCGCGCAAGCGGCCCCGTGGCCGCCCACGCAAGGAGGACCTCGCCCGCGACGCCGCCCTCCGGGTCGAGGCCGAGGCGCGTCTGGTGGCCAGTGGTGTGGCCACCAAGCGCGACGCGGTCCGGCTGGCTGCCTGACAACTTCCCGATCCACACGTCCCCGCCGGTCTCCACCGGCACCGAGAAAGCGAAGACCATGCTGCTGCACCTGCCGAACGGAACCGAGATGCAACTACTCCACGAAGCGTTGTCCCGGGCTCGAATGCGCCGGCCTCAGGCCGGTCGTACCACCACGAGCACTGAGGCAACCCGTTCCGCCCGTACCGTCGCCATGAACAGCCGTACCCAGTCGGCGCGTGACCTGGGCGTTCTCTAGATTTCTACCAGTACGCGGGGGCGGTGACCGGAAGTCCGGTCACCGCCCCCGCGGTGTACGTCGTGGCTCAGCTCACCGGCGCGAAGCCGGGCAGCCAGCGCTCCAGGATCCCCCGGTACGGCGCCTTGGCCTCCAACTGGCAGAGCACCCCGATCGAGCCGAGGGTCACCCGGTGGATGAGTAGGTACGACGGCGGCAGGTTGAGCTGCCGGCTCAACTGGAAGGCCGGTGACTTCGGGCTGGCCAACCGGGTCGCCTCCGCGCGCAACCATGCCCGGGTGAAGCGGAACTCCTCCTCGGCCACCGGTGCCAGCATGGGCCGGAGGTAGTCCAGCAGGGCCTGCGCGTCGATCGGTTCGGTCTGGCTGACGAAGCCCTCCTCGCGCAGCCCGGCCACCACCGCGTCGGCCTCGCCGCGCAGGGCCAGTCCGGCGAGCCGCCCGATCGGCTCCGGGGTGCCCTCCGGCATGCGCGCCACCGCGCCGAAGTCGATCACACCGAGCCGGCCGTCGGGCAGCAACCGGAAGTTGCCCGGGTGCGGGTCGGCGTGCAGCAGTCCGGCCCGGGCCGGCGCGGAAAGGTGCAGGATCGCCATCAGCCGGCCGGCCTCGTCGCGCTGCTCCTCGCTGCCCTCGCGGATGATGTCGGCCAGCGGGACGCCCTCGATCCACTCGGTGACCAGCACCCGGGGCGAGGCGTGGAACACCTCGGGAATGAAGATCTCCGGGTCGTCGGCGTACGCGGTGGCGAAGGCGCGCTGCGACTCGGCCTCCAGCTCGTAGTCGAGTTCTTCGGTGATCCGTTCCCGCAGCTCGACCAGGAGCGGCTTGACGTCCAGCCCGGGCTGGATGACGCGGAACATCCCGCCCAGCCGGGAGAGTTGCTTGAGGTCGGCCAGCAGCGCGTCGCCGGCCCCCGGATACTGGATCTTGACGGCGGCGGCCACCGCCTCGCCGGTCTGCGGGTCGCGCCACCGTGCCCGGTGCACCTGCCCGATGCTCGCGGCGGCTGCCGGGCTGTCGTCGAAGGAGACGAACCTCTCCCGCCAGTCCGGCCCGAGCTGCTCCGCGAGCACCTTGTGCACGCTGGCAACGGGCAGCGGTGGCGCCGCCTCCTGGAGCTTGGTCAACGCCTGCCGGTACGGCGCGGCGATCTCGTCCGGCAGGGCCGCCTCGAAGACCGACAGCGCCTGACCGAACTTCATCGCGCCGCCCTTGAGCTGCCCGAGGACGCTGAACAACTGCTCGGCGGTGCGCTGCTGGATCTCGGCGGAGATGACGTCGGAGGCGAGCCCGGTGACACGCTTACCCATGCCGAGGACGGTCCGGCCGGCGAAGCCGAGCGGCAGAGCGGCGAGCTTGGCGGTCCGGGAGACGGCCCGGCGCGGGATGTCGGTCACCCGGCCATTGTTACCGACTTCGGGGGCCCGCGGCTGCTCCCGGCGGGGCTGACCCCCGTGCTTCCCCCGTCAGCGTCGCCGGCCGGCGCAGGGGCAGTGCGGGTGGGGCGGCCAGACGCGACGCCGGAACCGGCCGGCCGCGCCCACCTCGACGGCGCAGCCGAGCGTTTCCGGCCGGCCGCCGTCGAGGTGGGCGAGCGCTTCCGCGACCGCGTACCCGACGGCGGCGAGCAGGGTGGCCGCCGCGCAGGCCTGGTCGTCGGGATCGCCGGCGAGTTGGGCGGCGAGCGCCGGCCAGCCCGGGTCGCGGTCGAGGCGGTGCAGGTCCAGGCAGTGCAGGCAGGGGCCGACGGGGGGCCGCACCAGCGGCCCGACCACCGGTAGGCCCTCACGCAGGCCGAGCAGCAGGTGGGGTTGGCGGCGGTGGGCGTACCCGGCGGCGAGCAGCGCCGCCGGTCGGTCCGCGCCGAGCTGGACCACCAGCTCGACCCGTCCGCGACCGGGTGACCGGGTGAGTGTCCCGGGGGCGGTCCGGCCGATCACCGCGCGGAGCGCCTCGGCCCGGGGTCGCCCGATGTCGGCCGCGGCGAGCCCGGTACCGACCAGGTCGCCCGGGTGGACCGGCCCGGCGAGTTCGGGCGCCACGTGGCCCACCCCCGCCTGGGCCAGCGCGACGGCGACGGGCCCGCCGAGGCGTCCCGCGCCGGTCACCACCACCCGGGCGGTCCGTCGCCGGCGCAGCACCTGGGCCGGGGTGCCCGGCAGGGTCGACGAGGCCAGCGCGAGCGCGGTGGCCTCCGCGGCGAGCCGGGCGCGGGCGGCCCCGGCGAGGTCACGGGGGAGCAGCGTGTGCGCGGGTACGACCAGCCCGGCGTCCCGCAGGGCGTCGAGCAACTCCCGGGCCTCGGCGGGACGGACGTCTGCCCTGGTCGCGTCGGTCAGGACGACGCGCTCGCTGCGACTGCCGTCGAGCAGGTCGAGAAGTCGGGCAGCGCGCGGGTTGGCCACCTCCAGCAGGACGGCGTGGCCGGGCCGCAGGCCGAGTTGCAGGGTGTGCCGGTCCCGCCAGAGGCGGGTCAGGCCGGGCAGCAGCGTGGGGCGGGGGAGTGCGACGGAGGTCGGGCTCATGGCGACGAATCGTGACCGAGTCGAAGCCATCCGTCGATCGTTGTCCACAGGTGCGCGGTCCTGTATCCAGTGCTGTCCACAGCATGACGTGAGTTATCCACAACCGAGCGGTAACCCTGTCGCGCACCGGACAGTGGGGGTGTGCTTCCGGTCGTTCTCCGACCGGAGAGACCACGGGGAGGGGCGGCCGACGGCCGCCCCTCCCCGTGGACCCGTCTGGGTCAGACCTTGGCCTTGCCCAGGATGCGGTTCACTGTTGTGCCGCACACCGGGCACTTGCCCTTGGCCATGTTCATCCCGGTCTTCGACACCTCGATCCGCCCCTCGAAGTCCCGCTTCTCCTTGCACTTGACGCAGTAACCGTTGTAGGTCTGGGCCTGGTCGGCCACGGTAAGCCTCCTCGTCTCGTCCGCCGGGCGTACCGGCCCGACGGTTTCCCGGCGGCGGGCCGGTGGGGCGCCGGCGTCGGGTCGTTCTGCGCGGCCACCCACGTGACCGCTGGTTGGCGGACCCTACCCAGGTCTGGGTAGTTCCATGTCAGCTGTGCATCGACACTGTGAGGAAGTCGACGTCGAGAGTGTGCACGGCGAAATGGGCCGGATCAGGCAGTTTGCCGGGGACACGCCGGGTGAAGCCACCCGAACTCCGCGAGCGGGGCCGGTGTGCCCGGCGCGGGAGCGATCTCCTACGGTGGGATGGGTACGCGAAACCGCCTCCCGGCCGTCACGAAGGGTGGCGGGCTTGCCCCGTCATGGTCATCGTCAACTTTTTTCGGGACTCTTCGCGACCAACCACCATTTTCTGGGCGCGTGTCGCCGTGTTGACCCTTGCGGACCCCTGGTCAGTACCCATTAGCTTTCCTTCGTGACAGCAAACCACGGCTGCGCGGTCCACTGATGGCTGGGGCGCGGAAGCCGGTCGTCGAGGTACGGCGCAGCCAGCGCCGGCGACGCACGGTGTCCGCGTACCGCGACGGGGAGCGCGTCGTCGTGCTGATCCCGGACCAGTTCTCCCGCGCCGAGGAGAGCGAGTGGGTCGACCGGATGCTGGCCCGGCTCGCCGCCCGCGAGGGGCGGCCGGCCCGCTCCGACACCGAGTTGCTCGACCGGGCGCTGCGTCTGATCAACCTCTACCTCGCCGACCAGGGCGCCGAGGCGCTGCCGGCCAGCGTCCGCTGGGTCACCAACCAGAACGGCCGGTGGGGCTCCTGCACCCCCGCCGACCGGACCATCCGGATCTCCCACCGCCTCCAGGAGATGCCCGACTGGGTCCTCGACTACGTGCTGCTGCACGAACTGGTCCACCTCATCGTGCCCAGCCACAACGCCTGCTTCTGGGCGTTGGTCAGCCGGTACGCCAAAACCGAGCGGGCCCGTGGCTACCTGGAGGGCGTCGCCGCCGCCTCCGCCGTCCCGCTGCCCGGCTGACTGACGCCGGGCGCACCGGGCCCGGGGTGCGGGCGTTCCACCCTGGCGAAAGCTGGCGTCCGCCTGTGGAGATGGTCGGTGTCCGGCTGTGGCCAGGGCCGACGTCCGGCTGCGCGGATGGCCGGTGTCCGGCTGCGGCGAAGGCCGGTGTCCGACTGCGGTGGGTGGG
>NZ_SMKD01000196.1 GCF_004348595.1 Micromonospora sp. KC723 | reverse complement strand
CCCCGGATCAGGGGCCGAGGATGAGTAGGGCGCGCGGGACGGGGAAGGGAGGGACGGCATGGCGACGGATGCGAACCACGAGCGGCCCACGGGAAGCCCGGCCGCGGCGGCGGTGCACCTGCTGCACGAGCGGCGCGAGACGCTGGCCACGGTCGAGTCCCTGACCGGAGGGCTGCTCGCCGCCTCGATCGTGGAGATCGCCGGGGTCAGTGGCGTCTACCGGGGCGGCCTCGTCGCCTACGCCACGGAGCTGAAGTCGCAGCTGGCCGACGTGCCCGACGCCCTGCTGGCCGAGCGCGGGCCGGTCGACCCGGAGGTGGCCGTCGCCCTCGCCGAGGGCGGGCGGCGGCGATGCGGGACCGACTGGGGGCTGGCCACCACCGGCGTGGCCGGACCGCAGCCGCAGGACGGCAAGCCGGTGGGGTTGGTCTACGTCGCGGTGGCCGGTCCGCTCGGGCCGGCCGTCCGGCGGCTCGACCTCGACGGCGGCCGGGATCACATCCGCTCCGCCGCGGTGATCGAGGTGTTGCGCCTGCTCGTCGAGCGGATCCAGGTCGCCGGTGGTCCCGCGCCGGTCACCGGGACAAGGGGCGGCGCGGCGGAACCGGAAGCCGGACGGTGACCAGGTGACCGGATTTGACCGCCGGGGCGGGATGTCGTCGGGCCGGGCACCGGGTACGGTTGCGGGAAGGCTCCGGCGCGCGACGTCGGCGCCGGCGCGGCGGGCCGCGTCCGGCGCGGGCGGAGGCCCGGGCGAGAGGTGTTCCCGTCAGGGGGAGGTGCGATGGTCCTGCTACGCCGCGTGATCGGCGACGCACTGCGGGCGCGCCGGCAGGGGCAGCACCGCACCCTGCGCGAGGTTTCCACCGCCGCCAATGTCAGCCTCGGCTACCTGTCCGAGATCGAGCGCGGCCAGAAAGAGCCGTCCAGCGAGCTGCTGGCCGCGATCTGCGACGCGCTCGGCGCGCGCCTGTCCGAGCTGCTGCGTGAGGTCAGCGACACCGTCGCCCTCGCCGAGCAGATGCCGGGTGTGCTGGTGCCGGTGCAGGACGAGCCGGCCGGGCAGCCGGTGCCGTCCGCGGCCACGGTGCGCAAGGCCACCGACCGGGGTGTCCGCCAGGTCACCTCGGACGGCAAGGTGGCCGTCCAGGTCCGGCAGGAGTCGCCGCTGAAGGCCACCCTCCGCAGCACCCGGGTCCGCGCCGGCGAGCGGGACGTGGTCTGCGCCGCCTGACGGCTCTTCGCGTGGCCGGGCCCGTCGACGCCGCGTAGGGTTGATCGTGGGCGGCGCGCCTTCCCGCCGTACGGATGCCCGGGTGGCGTCCGGCTGCGACGATGGGGACACGCCGCCCGGCCAGGCGGGTCGGCCCCGCCCACCGCGGGCCGAGGCGCAGCCACGCTACTGAGGGGATACCGCGGAGATGGCGAACCCGTTCGTCAAGGGCTGGCACTACCTGATGGCGCTCTTCGGTGCCAAGATCGACGAGCACGCCGATCCGAAGGTGCAGATCCAGCAGGCCATCGAGGAGGCGCAGCGCCAACACCAGGCGCTGGTCCAGCAGGCGGCCGCGGTGATCGGCAACCAGCGCCAGCTGGAGATGAAGCTCTCCCGGCAGATGTCGGAGGTCGAGCGGCTCCAGGCCAACGCCCGGCAGGCGCTCGTCCTCGCCGACCAGGCCCGCGCCAAGGGCGACGAGGCCGAAGCCGCCCGGTACGAGCAGTCCGCCCAGGTGCTCGCCACCCAGCTGGTCTCCGCCGAACAGGCCACCGAGGACCTCAAGACCCTGCACGACCAGGCACTCGGTGCCGCAGCCCAGGCCCGCCGCGCCGTCGAGAACAACTCGATGATCCTCCAACAGAAGCTCGCCGAGCGCACCAAGCTGCTCAGCCAACTGGAGCAGGCCAAGATGCAGGAGAGCGTGGCCCGCTCGCTGGAGTCGATGTCGGCGATCACCGCCGGGGGCAACGTCCCCACCCTCGACGAGGTACGCGACCGCATCGAGCGCCGCTACGCCACCGCCATGGGCCGGGCCGAGCTGGCCGGCAACTCGGTCGAGGGGCGGATGCTGGAGATCCAGAAGTCGACCCTGGACGCCGCCGGGTCGTCCCGGTTGGAACAGATCCGGGCCAGCATGGCCGGGGAGCAGCTGGCCGGTGGGCAGCAGCGACCCGCCGGGCAGACCCCGGCGGCGGCAGATCCGGCCGCCGCCAAGGTCGACGAGCTCCGCGCCAGCATGGGCCGTGAACGCGGCACCGGGAACACCAGCGCCGCCGGCTGAGCGGCCGGCACGAGGAGGTACGGGTGGCGGACGAGCGAGCACGACACTTCCGCCGGCTGCGCCGGTTGCGGCGTTCCGCCCGGCGGTGGACGGTGGCCGCCGGTGGGCTCGGTGGCGCGGCGGCGGTGCTGACCCCGTACGCGGGGATCGGGCTGCCCGACGCCGCCTGGGCCGCCGGGGCGGGTAGCGCGCTGGCGCTGGCCGCCTGGCGCTGGATCGACCTGCGGGCCCTCGCGGCGCGCCCCGCCCCGCCCGCTCCCGATCCGGCCGAGGCCGCCGCCCGTTCCCGGGCCCGCCTGGTCGCCGCCGTCGAGCGGCTCCCGGTCGGGCCCGGCGTGCTCGCCGAGGCCCGGCGGTTGCGGGCCCGGCTGGCGCTGCGCGGCACCGCCGCAGCCGGCCCGTGGGTCCGGCTGGATCGGGCCGCGCTCACCCTCGCCGGCATGGCGCCCCGGCTCACCGGGCTGGCCGAACCGGCGGTGCTGGAGGCCGCCGCGGCCGACCGGTCCCTGCGCGACCTGGCCGCCCGGCTCGCCAGCGTGGAACGGGCCCTGAAGTTCGCCCCTCCGGAGGCCCGGCCCCGGCTGGCCGAGGCGCACCGCGCCCTGACCGGTCAACTGGACAACGGGGTGACCGCGTACGAGGGGCTGGTGGCCGCCGCGGCCGGGTACGTCGCCGAGGACGCCCGCCCCAGCACCGACCACCCCGCCGCGTCCCGCCTGACCGAGGCGACCGACCTGCTGCACGGGGTGGCGTCGGCGCTGGCCGAGCTGCGTGCCGTCGGCGACCCGCTGCGCGTCCCCTCCCGCTGACCGGCCCGCCGCCGCCGGGTCAGGCCGGGGTGGTGACCGGCACCGGGCCGGTGAAGGGCGAGTTGCCCACCACGTTGAACGAGCGGATCCGGTAGTGGTAGGTCACGCCCCTTGCCAGGCCGGTGTTGGTGAAGCCCCGACCGGTGACGGTGAAGGTGGCGACCTCCCGGGTGAACGCCGGGTCGACCGCCCGCTGCACGGCGAAGCCCGCCCCCGGCCCGCTCGGGGTGCTCGACGCCCAGGTCAGCACCACCGTCGCGGTGTCCGGGCCGGGAGCGGTCACGGCGACGGCCACCCCGGAGGGCGCCTCCGGGACCGGCGGGGTGATCACCGTGGCCAGCGTGGACCAGGGTGACACCGCGCCCAGGTACGTCGTCCGGACCCGGTAGTAGTACGTGGTGTCCGGGGCGACCGCCGGGTCGAGGTGGTTCTCCGCCACCCCGATCGCGGTGGTGGCCGGGCCGCTGGTGAACGTGGGGTTGGTGGCCCGCTGCACGTCGACCCCGGTGGAGAAGGAGCGGTTGGTCCAGCGCAGCGCCACCCGCAGCGGCGCGGCCGGCGGGATCTGCGCGCTCATCCCGGTCGGCGCGGCCAGCCCCACCGACGCGGGGACACTGTTCGACCAGGCCGAGCAGCTCGCCGCGTTCTCCGCCCGGATCCGGTAGTGGTACGTCACGCCGGGGGTGACCGTCGCGTCGGTGTACCGGGTGGCGGTGGCCGCCACGGTGATCGTGGTGACGCCGTCGGCGAAGGCCGCGTCGGTGGCCCGTTGCAGCAGGTGGCTGGTGGACGGCGGGCGGCTGCCGTTGTCGGTCCAGGTCAGCGCGATCGCCGGCAGGGCGGTCGCCGACCCGGGTGCCGGGGTGGCGGTGAGCCCGGTGGGTGCCCGGGGGGACACCCGCAGCACCAGGGGCCGGCTCATGCCCAGGTCGCGCAGGCCGGCGGCGCTGCTGGACCAACGGTACTCCCAGCCCAGGTTGACCATCTGGTTGACCACGGTGGCGGGGCGGCCGTCGAGCGGGCTGACCGGGGCGGCGCCCACCCGGGCCCCGACCGGCCGGGTCGGGTCGAGCAGCCGGAGACTGTCGCCGATCCGGAACGGCAGCGGCGGGACGACCGGACGCAGCGCCAGCACCACGTCCTCGCCCGGGTTCACCCGGATGGTCTCCTTCCACCCCAACTCGCCGGGTTCCGGTGGCCGGACCGTGCCGTCCCGGCCGACCCGGTTGACCAGTTGAGCGTCGCAGCCGTCCAGGTGGACGCTGTGGGTCTGCCGGCCGGTGCCGGTGATCCGCCACAGCTGGGTGCCGTCGGCCGTCGTGCCCGGCGCGGCCGGGTCGGCCGTCACGACGACCTCGGTCGCCGGGTCGGTCGGGCCGAGCGGCAGCGCCGTCGGGCCGAGCGGGCCGGCGTGCGGGTGGGCGACGCCGAGCCGGGCGGCCTGCCGCCCGTATCCCGGCTCGAAGACGGGCCCGACGGTCTTCACCTCGATCGGCAGGGTCACCGGGTGGGCCGCCCCGGCGGGGGTGAAGCTCGCCGTCACCGCGTGCGCCGGCACCACCGTCCGCCGGGCGGTACGGGTGCCGAAGGCGGTGTCGTACTCCGGCTGCGGCACGATCGGCGGCCGTTGGCTGGCCGCGTACGCCCCGGGCAGGAGTTCGGCGAGCCGGGCCAGGTCGTACGGGGCGGCCGGGTCGCCGGCCACCCGGAACTGCAGCAGGGTGCGGGTGTTCGGGCCGTACCCGGGCTGGGTGCCGGGGGGACCGCCCTCGGTGGTGCGGTCCGGGGCTCCGGTGTGCTGGTCGTACCGGGGGTCGAAGCAGGGTGTCGGGGCCGGGGCGTCGTTGTGGAGGATCAGAATGCCGCCCGGCGGGACGGTGGAGAAGTCGACCACCACGTCGGCCCGCTCGCCCGGCGCGAGCAGCAGGGCGTGACCGTCCACGTTGAGCACCGTCGGGTCGCGCCGGTCGTAGCGGTAGCCGACGGGACGGTGTGGCACCACCACCGGGGCGGGCAACAGACCGCACTCGTTGCCGATCTGGATCATGCGAGGGCCGGCGGCCCGGGGGTCGGGCACCCCGCCGTCCCGGCCGTCCACCGGCCAGTCCGCCGGCCGGCCGGCCGCCCGCACCGCCTCCACCATCGGCACCTCACCCGCCCCGGCGTCGGCGAGGCTGCCGTCGGGCCGCCACATCGGGCCGTCGGAGCGGGCCCGGTAGATCGCCAGGTTCAGGCTGCGGTCGGCGCAGGCGTTGAGGATCCGGAACCGGTACGCCTTCGGCTCCACCGTCAGGTACGGGTACGCGACGCCGTTGACCAGCGGGGTGTCACCGTACGCGGCGGGGACCGCACCCGGGTGCGGCACCCCCGGCGTCCGCGGCGGCTCCTCCGGCGCGGCGACCGGGTCGTGGTGCGGGTTCGGCACCGGCCCGACCGCGATCCCGTCTCCGGCCCCGGCGGTCCACGGGCCGTAGTCCCAGCGGCCGGTCGGGTTGCGCCCCGAGTCCCGGTACGGGTCCTGCCGGGGCTGGTAGACGTGCGGGTGCCAGAGGTTGCCCCGGGCCCCCCACCGGTCCCGGTCCCAGGTGGGGTCCTGGGTGGCGAGTTGGGCGTCGTCGGGAACGAAGGTCTTGTCCTGGATCACCAGCGGGAGCTGGTCGGCGGGGAGCACCCCGTCGGCGACCAGCCGCTCCTCGGCCGGATCGGTGAGCAGGTAGAGCGCGAGCTGACCGGAGTAGACGGTCAGCCGGGACAGGCCGAGGGTGTTGTCGTGCAGCCACATCAGCCGGCCGCTCTGCTCGTTCGGGAAGTACAGGGTGGTGGCGCCCGCGCCGGGGGCCGGCATGTCCGGCACGTGGGTCAGGCCGGGACCGGTCGGGTACGGGGTGATCTCACCGGCCGGGGTCACCCACTGCCACGGGCTTCCGGCGCTGATCCAGCCGGTCTGCGCGCCGGCCAGGTGGAGCACGGCGCGGTTCTGCGGGTACGGGGCGGGCCCGTCCAGCGGCCCGGCGCCGGCGCCGTCCAGCGTGGTGTCGACGGGCAGGAAGAGGTCACCGGCGCGGCCGGTGGGCAGTTGGTTGATGAACGTGATCCGCACCGGCCGCCCGCGTCGCGCGACGATCATCGGCCCCAGGTGGTACGGCCGCTCCGGGGGGACGACGGTGTTGTGCCCGTCCGGGTCGGTGCCGAGGTTGAGCTGGCGGTAGCCGCGCAACCGGGTGGCGGGCAGGTCGCGGTGCAGCCGTTGGGTGTACTCGGCGAGCCCGATCTCGTAGTAGTCGCAGCCCGGGTGCCTGGTGGTGTCGGGCACCGCGACCGGTAGCTGCCCACCCAGCCCGGTGCGGGCGGACGGGCTCGGCAGCGGCAGCGCGTCGACGAACTTGCGGATGCCGGTGCCCGGGACCACCTGTCCGTTCGCGTCGAGCGTGGGCAGCGGGCTGTACGCGTGGTTGGGCACCGTGCCGAAGCAGCGCGGTGAGGCGGCCGGGTCGAGGCTGGCCGGCGTGGCGTCGGGCAGCGGCTCGGCGACCCGGGCGGCGGGCACGGTCGGGGTGTGACCCGCGGTGGTCCGGGCGGCACGGCCGGCCCAGCCCGGTCGGAACATGCGGAACAGGGCCATGGCTCTCCCCCCGGGAACGGAGCGGGTGCGTCCACCACCCCGGCGTGGTGGGCGTACTCGCTACTGACGATCGGTGAGCGGTCCACCGCAGCATGCGACGGCCGAGCCTGGGGAGGGAAGTACCTGTTCGTCCGGATCTCGGGGAAACTTGCCGGTTCGTGGAAGTTCCACGGTCAGGAGGGGGCGGGTTGGCACACCGGGCACCAGTAGGTGACCCGCTCGCCGAGTTCCGCCTTCCGGATCGCCGTGCCGCAGCGGCGGCAGGGTTGCCCACGCCGCCCGTACACGTAGCTGGTCTGCCCGTGGTGCAGCGAGCCGGTGGTGCTCTGCGCCCACCGGCCCCGGTTGGCCGCCAGCAGCCGCTGCGCCAGGGCCACCGTGCCGGCCAGGTCGGGCACGTCCCGCACCGGGGCCCACGGGGAGACACCCCGCAGGAAGAGCACCTCGCACTTGTAGAGGTTGCCCACCCCGGCCAGGTTGCGCTGGTCGAGCAGGGCCTCGCCGATGGTGGCGTCCGGGTGCGCGGCGAGCCGGCGGACCGCCTCGGTGGGGTCCCAGTCCGACCCGAGCAGGTCCGGGCCGAGGTGCCCGACCAGGGACTCCTCCCCGGCGGTCGGCACCAGCGCCAGGTCGTGCAGGTGGTAGCCGACGGCGACGGCCCCGGCGCTGCGCAGCACCACCCGGATCAGGTGCGCCGGCCGGGCGGCCCAGCGTTCCCCCGGGGCGTACGCCCGCCAGGCGCCGTCCATCCGCAGGTGCGAGTGCAGCGTCCGGTGCGGGGGACCCGGGTGGCCCACCGGCGCGGCGAGCCGCAGCAGCAGGTGCTTGCCCCGGCTGGCGCAGCCGCGGACCGTCCAACCGGTCAGGTCGGTGGTGGCCAACTGCGGCACCCGGAAGTCGCTGCCGGTCAGTCGCGCGCCCGCCAGCGCGCGGTGCAGCACGCGGGCGGTGTTCCAGACAGTGTCACCTTCGGGCACTCCGCCATTCTCCCTCGCCCGAGCAGAATTCGCATGTGTCACTATATGTACGGCACTTCCCCTCGATGTCCTGATAGCCCACTATCAGGTGGTCCTGAGGAGAAAGCCCATGATGTGTGTCCGCCGTACCCGACCCCTGTTCCTCGGGGGCCTGGTCGCCATCGTTGCCGCCAATCTCCTCCCCGCCGCGCCCGCCGC
>NZ_SMKD01000195.1 GCF_004348595.1 Micromonospora sp. KC723 | reverse complement strand
GTGACGGCGGGGCCGGGAAGTGGTGGCGGGGATCCGTTACGGTCGGCGCATGAGCTGGGACGATCTCGACGCGCGGCTGGACCGCGTGCCGGGCGTGGTGTCGGCGTACGTGGGACGGCTGGACGCCCCGGCCACCTGGACCCGGCAGCCCGCGGCGACGCACTACGCGGCCAGCACCATGAAGGTCGCGGTGCTGCTCGCCCTGCACCGGGCCGCCGAAGCGGGTGAAACCGACCTCGACGCCCCGGTCGTCGTGGTCAACGAGTTCGAGTCCGCCCGGTCGGGAACGCCCCGGTTCTCCTGCGCCCGTCACTACGACAACGACGACGCGGTCTGGGAACGGGTCGGCGCGACCGCCTCCCTGCGCTGGCTCGCCCACCGGATGATCACCAGGTCCAGCAACCTGGCCACCAACATCGTGCTCGGCCACGTCGGGCTGCCGGCGGTGGCGCGAGCCTGGGCGCTGGCCGGCGCCCGACACAGCGTCACCGGCCGGGGCATCGAGGACTTCGCCGCCCGGGAGGCCGGCATCACCAACCTGGTCACCGCCGCCGACCTGGCCGCGCTGCTCGGCGGGCTGGCCAGCGGGGTCGACCGGCCGGGACCGCTGGCCACGCCGGCGGCCTGCGCCGACATGGTGGCCGTGCTGCTGGCCCAGGAACACCGCGAGGACCTGGCCGCCGGCCTGCCGGCAGGCACCCCGATCGCGCACAAGAACGGTTGGGTACGCGGGGTGCGCCACGGTGCCGGAGTGGTCTTCCCGGATGACGCCCCGCCGTACGTCATCGCCGTCTGCACCACAACGGGGCCGCCCGCGGGCCAGGAGACGACGGACGGCTGCCGCCTGGTCGCGGACATCTCGGCGGCGGCCTGGGCGGCCCGGCGCCACCTGACCGGCTGACCGCCCGGCATCCGCGAGACTCCGCCGGTCCCGGCCCTCCGGTCCGCCGTCCACCACGGCCTCCGGCGACCCTCCGGGGCCGGCCCGCTACTCCAGCAGCTGCTCCCGCAGCGCGGCGCGTACCTCGTCGGTGACGCCCAACCCCACGCGCAGGTACGACTCGAACGACCCGTACACCCGGCGCACCTCGTCGTACGCGGCGTCCAGGTACTCCGGTCGCACCTCCAGCACCGGCCGCACCGTCTCCGGATCCAGCGACGGGTGCTGTCGCGTCATCGCCTCCAGCAGCACCTCCCGCAGGCTGGCGGTCAGCTCGTTGTTACGCAGGTAGTCGGCCCGGATCGCGGCGTCCTCGACCCCCAGGGCGGTCAGCAGCACCACGGCCAGCCAGCCGGTACGGTCCTTGCCGGCCGAGCAGTGGAACAGCAGCGGCAGGTTCGGCGCCTCGGCGGCCAGCCGTACCGCCGCCCCGAACCCGGCCCGCGCCGCCTCCCCGGTGACGAACCACCGGTAGATCGTCACCATGGCCGCCGGCGTGCCCTCCGTGGCGAGTTCGTCGTACGCCTCCAGGTCGTGGCCGAGCAGCACCGCGGAGACGTACGTGAAGACCGAGTGCGCCGGGTCGAGCACCGGCAGGTGCACCACCCTCGGCTGACCGACCAGCCGGTCCGCCGGGGCGACCGACATCTCGGAGGCGTCCCGCAGATCCACCACGCAGGCCGGCGCGAGCCTGCCCAGCACTGGCAGGTCCTCGTCGGTCAGCCGACCCAGAGCCGGGGTACGCAGCAGCCGACCGGAGCGCACCCGGCGACCGTCGGCGGTGGGCAGCCCGCCCAGGTCACGGGCGTTGGGAGCGCCCACCAGCCGCCAGTCCTGCCCGCCCATCCGACGTCCCCTCTCCCGTAGCGGGTGCCCGCACCTGATGACGAAGGCGGTACGTGCGCACCGGGCGTTCCGAGCGGGTCCGCGACGCGGGGGCGTGGGCCGGGTCGGAGCCGGTACGCGCCGGGCAGCGCCTACCCATCGGAGGGCGTCCCCGGCGGTGTGCGGACCCGGGGATCAGCGTCGTGCTTCGGCCAGCTCGCGACGCCGGTCCCGCGACGACTTGGCCAGGCTGGCCGCCGTGGCCACGGCGAGGGTACCCAGGATGATCACCAGTGACAGCCAGATCGGGATGTGCGGGGCCCAGCCGACGTGCTCCCCACCGTTGATGAACGGCACCTTGTTGTCGGCCAGGGCCTCCAGCACCAGCTTGACGCCGATGAAGCCGAGCACCACCGCCAGGCCGTAGCTGAGGTAGATCAACCGGTCCAGCAGGCCACCGAGCAGGAAGTAGAGCTGACGCAGGCCCATCAGCGCGAAGACGTTCGCGGTGAAGACGAGGTACGGCTCCTGGGTGATCCCGAAGATCGCCGGGATCGAGTCCAGCGCGAAGATCAGATCGGTGGTACCGATCGCGATCATCACGATCAGCATCGGGGTGAACATCCGTCGCCCGGCCTGGCTCGTGGTCAGCTTCGCGCCGTCGTAGTCCCGGGAGATCGGCAGCGCCTTGCGGCTCCACCGGATCAGCATGTTCTCGCTGAACTCGTCCTCGTCCGGCTCACCCTGACGGGCCAGGTTGACCGCGGTGTAGATCAGGAAGGCGCCGAAGAGGTAGAAGACCCAGGAGAACTGGGAGATCAGCGCGGCGCCGGCGGCGATGAAGCCGCCGCGCATCACCAGGGCCAGCACGATGCCGACGAGCAGCACCTTCTGCTGGTACTGCCGGGGCACCCCGAACCGGGCCATGATGATGACGAAGACGAACAGGTTGTCCACCGAGAGGCTGTACTCGGTCAGCCAGCCGGTGTAGAACTGGCCGGCCGCGCTGGCGCCGCTGGTGAGCCAGAGACCGGCGCCGAAGAGCAGGGCCAACCCGACGTAGAAGCCGACCCAGAGACTCGACTCGCGGACGCTGGGTTCGTGCGGCCGCCGGCCGACGATGAGGAGGTCCACCAGCAGGACCGCTGTCAGTGCGACGAGGGTTCCCGCCCACACCATTCCGGACACGTTCAATGCATTCCTCCGGCAGACACGCGGCGTCGGGCACACCGAAACGCCGGGTGGCGGCAGGGTGGGCGATGACGCGAGCTCAGGTGGCTGTCGGAGGTCTCTTCCGCCAGCGACCCGCGAGCGGGTCGTTGACCGATGGAGCCGGGTCGGGTGCCGGGGGTTGGCGGTCGACCGTGCTGACGACTCCGTCGCGGGGGAATACTCCCCTCCTCGGCGGCCATTGTTCACCATCTGGAGCCGGCGGCGCATCCCCGGGCTCCCGGATTGCAGGCAGTATCACGTTTCAGGGCCCACGTCCCGCAAGGCTTCCTAGGAGGCTAGGTGAAGGCCATGCTCCGGCCCGGATGCCGGGCGGCCTCGAACGCGGGCGGTTCCGCCCTCCCCAGACGACCGGACCCGGCAGCGCGGGCCCTCGGCGGACATGCGAGGCTTCCGGCATGGTGCTTGAGGTCGCGCTCATCGACGTAGTTCCCGGACACGAGGACGAGTTCGCCGCCGCGTACGCGCAGGCCCACTCGATCATCACGGCCGCCGAGGGCTGCCGGTCGGTCCGGATGACCCGGGGCATCGAGAGCCCGAGCCGGTTCGTGCTGCTGGTCGAGTGGGACTCGGTGGAGGCGCACGAGGAGAACTTCCGGGCCACCGAGTTGTTCGGCAGGTGGCGCGCCCTGATCGGTCCGCACTTCGCCGGCCCGCCCCGGGTCGAGCACTTCGTCGACGTCCCCGCCTGAGCCGTCACCGGTCCACAGCCGCCGTTGTCGCACCCCCGGGTTACCGTGCGACAGACGCGGCACACCGGCCCCGACGCGTTCGGGGGCGCCGGGACCGGTGGCCGCGCGGCGTCGACGTGCGGCGCTGCCCGGCCGGCCAGGGTGATCGACCCGGCGGGTGCTTCCACCGGGACCGGCGGGCGACGGCCGGCTACCGCACGTCGCCCCCGCCGACCCGGCGGCTTCCGTCGACCGCTCCGGCGGCGCGACCGCGCAACAGGGCGGCCGTCTCCTCCCCGTCGAGCGCGACCGACGCCAGCCAGTCGCTCACCCGCTCGTACCGCGCCACGTCCGCGTCGGTCGCCAGCCGCACGTCGGCGGTCAGCGTCTCCAGCATGACCGTGCGCGGGTCGGCGGGGTCGGGAAACGAGTATCTGGAGTAGCCGGTCAACGGGTGCACCCCGGCGTGCGGCGCGGCGGCGCGGGTCACCACCCGGACCGTGACGTGCGGCAGCTCGGCCAGCGCGAGCAGATGGGCCAGCTGCTCCTGCCACACCTCCGGCGTGACACCACCGCCGTCACAGACCCGCTCGTCGAGCAGGGCGGTGTACCGGGGCGGGTCGGGGCGGCGCAGCACCTGCTGACGCAGCAGCCGGGCCCGGACGTCGGCCTCGACGTCGACCTCAGGGTGCAGCAGCCGGCCGGCGCCGATCCGTAGCCGGGCGTAGCCCGGCGACTGGAGCAGGCCGGGCACGACGGCCGGCTGGTACTCGACGATGCTCGCCGCACCCGCCTCCAGCTCGGCGTACGTGCGTTGCCGCTCGTGCATCTCACCGAGCGTCCGCCACCAGCCTCGGCTGGTCGCCGCGTCCCGCGCGATGACGATCAGTTCGTCGCGCTGCGGCGCCGGAACCTGGTAGACGTCCAGCAGGTCCAGCACGTCGGCGAGATCGGGCCGACTCTGCCCCAACTCGATGCGGGACAGCTTCGAGGTGGACGCCCACCCCAGCAGGCCGCAGACCTGTTCCAGGGTGAGCGCCTTGCGCCTGCGTAACTGGCGTAGCTCGGCGCCCAGTCGCGCGCGCCGAATGACCGGACTCGATGACAACGGCATCCCCGCCTCCCCACGACGGAGGGTACGCAGGACCATCACCCACGGCAATACCTTGCTCGCGGAACGCAACCGTCCTTCATGTCCCTCCGTTGTGAGGACGGGCTGTCCCGTATCGCCGAAGGTCGCGAGTGCCAGACATGGGTTACGCGTGATCTCGCGACGGAACGCCGGCGGGAGCGTCACGTCTGACCCGAGAAGTTCCTTACCTGAGCCCTGCCTGAGCCGCTGAACAGATCGACCCGGCGGCCCCGCCGGTCACTTCACCCCGGCCGCGTCCATCCCGCGCAGCTCCTTCTTGAGCTCGGCGACCTCGTCGCGGATCCGGGCAGCCAGCTCGAACTGCAGCTCCCGGGCAGCGGCCAGCATCTGGTCGTTGAGCTCCTGGATGAGCTGCGCCAGGTCGGCCCGGGCCATCCCCTCGCGGGAGGGGCCGGCCGCGGTCGTCCGCTGACGACTGCGGGTCTCCTTCACCGGCGCCTTGCCCCGGGAGAGCTGCCGGACCGCGCCGCCGACGCGGGACGCCTCGGTGTCCTCCGCCTCGCGGTAGATGTCGTCGAGGATGTCGTGGATCTTCTTGCGCAGCGGCTCGGGGCTGATGCCGTGCGCCTCGTTGTGCGCGATCTGCTTGGCCCGCCGGCGGTTGGTCTCCTCGATCGCCTGCGCCATCGACGGTGTGATCTTGTCGGCGTACATGTGGACCTGGCCGGAGACGTTGCGGGCGGCCCGGCCGATGGTCTGGATGAGCGACCGGCCGCTGCGCAGGAAGCCCTCCTTGTCGGCGTCGAGGATCGCCACCAGGGACACCTCGGGCAGATCCAGGCCCTCGCGGAGCAGGTTGATGCCGACCAGCACGTCGTAGTCACCCTTGCGCAGCTCGCGCAGCAGCTCGACCCGGCGCAGGGTGTCGACCTCGGAGTGCAGGTAGCGCACCCGGATGCCGTTCTCCAGCAGGTAGTCCGAGAGATCCTCGGCCATCTTCTTGGTCAGCGTGGTGACCAGCACCCGCTCGTCACGCTCGGTACGCAGCTTGATCTCGTGCATGAGGTCGTCGATCTGCCCCTTGGTGGGCTTGACCACGACCTCCGGGTCGACCAGCCCGGTCGGGCGGATCACCTGCTCGACGTACTCGCCCTGGGCCTGCTCCAGCTCCCACGAGCCGGGGGTGGCGGAGAGGAAGACCATCTGGCCTACCCGCTCCAGGAACTCGTCGAAGCGAAGCGGCCGGTTGTCGGCGGCGCTGGGCAGCCGGAAGCCGTGGTCGATCAGCATCCGCTTGCGGGAGGCGTCGCCCTCGTACATGCCGCCGATCTGCGGGATGGTCACGTGCGACTCGTCGACGACGGTGAGGAAGTCGTCGGGGAAGTAGTCGAGCAGGCAGTGCGGGGGGCTGCCCGGCAGCCGCCCGTCCATGTGCATGGAGTAGTTCTCGATGCCGGAGCAGAACCCGACCTGGCGCATCATCTCGATGTCGTAGGTGGTGCGCATCCGCAGCCGCTGGGCCTCCAGCAGCTTGCCCTGGCGCTCCAGCTCGGCCAGCCGCTCGGCCAGCTCCGCCTCGATGTCGCGGATCGCCCGCTCCATCCGCTCCGGACCGGCCGCGTAGTGGGTGGCCGGGAAGATCACCAACTGGTCGACCTCCTTGACCACGTCGCCGGTGAGCGGGTTGAGGTAGTAGAGCTTCTCCACCTCGTCGCCGAAGAGCTCGACGCGGACCGCCAGCTCCTCGTACGCCGGGATGATCTCGAGCGTGTCGCCGCGGACCCGGAACGTCCCCCGCTGGAAGGCCATGTCGTTGCGGGTGTACTGGATGTCGACCAGCCGGCGCAGCAGCTGGTCGCGGTCGAGCTCCTGCCCGGCGGCGACCCGGACGGCCCGGTCGAGGTACTCCTCCGGGGTGCCCAGTCCGTAGATGGCCGAGACCGTGGCGACCACGATCACGTCACGGCGGGTGAGCAGCGACATCGTCGCCGAGTGCCGCAGCCGCTCGACCTCCTCGTTGATCGAGGAGTCCTTCTCGATGTAGGTGTCGGTCTGCGGGATGTACGCCTCGGGCTGGTAGTAGTCGTAGTACGAGACGAAGTACTCCACCGCGTTGTGCGGGAGCAACTCGCTGAACTCCTTGGCCAGCTGGGCACAGAGCGTCTTGTTGGGGGCCAACACCAGGGTCGGTCGCTGCAACCGCTCCACCAGCCACGCCGTGGTGGCGCTCTTGCCGGTGCCGGTCGCGCCGAGCAGCACCGTGTTGCGGTCACCGCGCCGGACCCGACGCTCCAGCTCGTCGATCGCCGCCGGCTGGTCACCGGCGGGCTGGAACTCGCTGATGACCTGGAAGCGGCCGTCCAGCCGGGGAATGTCGAGCGCCATGACATCCACGGTACGCCGGGGGTCCGACACTCCGGGCGGCTACCGTAGGTCCCTGATCGGCTTCGATATTGCCATTGTGGGGCACATCGCGCCGCGCTAGCCTGAAGACCGTAGGCCGCTCGCGGCGGCCGACCGGGCCGGTGGCCGGGCCCCTCATCGGGCTCCCACCCCCGGCACGCGAGGTCGCAGCACCCGGACATCACCGGCGTGCGCACCCGGCGTGGTCGCGCCCACGGCGCAGACCGGCCGCCGCGAGCGCCCCTGCCTCGTCACCCTCCCGCCCCGCCGGGCGTTCATCCCCTCGTGGACATCTCCCCCGACCGACGTCGCCGGGGACGCGGCCGGCGACGCCGCGACCCCGGTCTGCGCGCCGCACCCGCCCCACCGGACGTCGCCGCCGGTGAGCCACCACCCGAGGAGCCGACGTACCGGCGCGCCACCCTCGCCGCACTGTCCCTGGTCGCCGCCGCGTCCGCCGCCGCCCTGGTGGCCGGGCTGCTCGACTGGGCGCCCAAGTCGAACTCCCCGGCCCGCGCGTTGACCGGCGCCGAATCCGAACGGCTGGCCGCGGCCCGGGTCACCAACTACCGCGACATCCGCGCCGGGGTACGCCTCGTCGTCGGCACCGGCCGCACCCGCACCCACCTCGTCGGCTGGATCGACTGGGCCCGCCCGCTGGCGTACCTCGACGTGGGCGGCCCCGGAGCCGGGCCGCACCGCGGACTGGTGCAGGCCACCCCCTCGGTGGTGATGGTCCGCCCCGACC
>NZ_SMKD01000194.1 GCF_004348595.1 Micromonospora sp. KC723 | reverse complement strand
GCTCGCGAGGGATGCTCACCGGCTCATAATCACCCGATCACGGTTAACTAAAAATGAACTTGCGCCGGTCGGCTCAGGCCATCGTCGGGAATGTCACCCGGACGACCCCGCCGTCGGAACCGATCTCCACCCGCAGCCGCTGCCCGAGGCGCAGCAGCCGCAGCCCCGAGGCGTCGAAGGCGCGCGCCGGGAAAGCCAGCTCGGTGCCGTCGTCCAGGAGGAGCACGCCGGTGCGGGTCTGCGCGTCGAAGCTCGCCACGGTGCCCTGCATGCCAGCACCGTACACCGGTGGGGTCAGGCCGACGGCACGGTCAGCGCCGCGCTGCGCGGTCCCAGGCCGAGCCGGGCGGCGGCGGCCAGGTCGGCGGCGGTGTCCACGTCCCGGCGCAGGCTGGGCCAGTCGCCGGTGAGCGGGAGCGCCCCGCTGGCCCGGTGCGCCGCTGCCGAGCCGACCCCGAACCGGGGGTCCAGCGGCACCCCGGTCGGCGCGGCCAACAGCACGGTGCCGGTTCCCGGGGCGTCGGCCACGAACCGGCGTACCCCCGGGGTGGCGGCGGCCGCGCGCAGTGCGGCGGCCAGCTCCGCCGGTCGCAGCGCCGGAAGGTCGGCGGTGAGGCCGGCCACCCAGGAGCGGCCGGCGAGCTGCGCGCCGTGCCGGAAGGCGGCGTTGAGCCCGGCGTCCGGCCGGTCGGCCACCGCCCGCGCGCCCGCCGCCCCGGCCTCCGCCGCCACCGCCGGGTCGGCGGTGACGACCAGGACCTCGGCCACCTCGGGACAGGCCACCGCCGCGCGGACCGTGTCGGCCGCCAGGGCCAGCGCCAGTTCCTCGTGGGGCACGCCCGTCAGCGCGCCCCGCAACCGGCTCTTCGCCGCGTCGAGACGCTTCACCGGCACCACCACGGTCCAGGTCGGCTGCACGCGACAATCCTGCCAGCGTCACCGGCCGGTACCCGCACTGGCCGGGCCCGAGGCGAGCAGGCATGATTTCGGCTGCGGGGCACGCCGCGGGGTCGGGCGACGAGGAGGCAGGGTGACACGGCGCAGGCTGGGCTTCTGGCAACGGTTCGCCGTGCTGCTGGTCAAGCCCGTGATGCTGGTGTGGACCCGGCGCACCTGGCGCGGGGCCGAACAGCTGCGCCGCGACGGCGGCATCATCATCGTGCCCAACCACCTCTCGCACGCCGACCCGCTGGTCTCCGCGCACTTCATCTACGACGCCGGACGCTGGCCGCAGTACCTCGGCAAGGCCAGTGTCTTCCGGGTCCCGGTGGTCGGATGGATCCTGCACCGGTGCAAGCAGATCCCGGTCGAGCGCGGCACCGTCGACGCGGTCCGGTCGCTGGACAAGCTGGTCGCCGCGCTCGACGCCGGTGGTGCGGTGGTGATCTACCCGGAGGGCACCACCACCCGCCACCCCGAGCTGTGGCCGATGAAGGGCAAGACGGGCGCGGCCCGGCTGGCGTTGGCCACCGGAGCGCCGGTGATCCCGTTGGCGATGTGGGGGCCGGAGAAGCTCTTCGACCCCCGGTCGACCCGCTTCGGGCTACGACCCCGCACCCCGGTGACCGTGGTCGCCGGCCCGCCCGTGGACCTGAGCCGGTGGGCGGGCGCCACCCCGAGCCGGGCGGTGCTGGAGGAGATGACCGACCAGATCATGCTGACCCTGCGCGACCTGCTCGCCGACATCCGGGGCGGCACGCCGCCACCACTGTGGGAGCGTCCCGCCCGTCCACGTACTCCCGAGGTGACCGAATGAGCGAGCGAACCGACCGACTCGGCGCGGTGGCCCCGCGCGGCGTCGCCGAACGCGGGGAGGCGACGGCGTGAGCCACGTGGCGGTGTTGGGGGCGGGTTCCTGGGGGACCGCCTTCGCCAAGATTCTCGCCGACGCCGGCCGGGACGTGACGATCTGGGCGCGCCGGGAGTCGGTCGCCGAGGCGATCCGCACCGGCCGACGCAACCCGGACTACCTCTCCGACGTCCGGCTGCCGGAGCGGGTCACCGCGACCGGCGACGCCGCCAAGGCGATCGCCGGCGCCGAACTGGTGGTGCTGTCGGTGCCGTCGCAGACGCTGCGCGGCAACCTCGCCGACTGGGCGCCCCACCTGGCCCCCGACTCGACCCTGGTCTCCCTGATGAAGGGCATCGAGCTGGGCACCACCAAGCGGATGAGCGAGGTGATCGTGGAGACCGCCCGGGTGACCGGGGATCGGGTGGTGGTGGTCTCCGGCCCCAACCTGGCGCCCGAGATCGCCGCCGAGCAGCCCGCCGCGACCGTCGTCGCCGGCACCGACCCCCGCCGGACCGCGCTGGTGCAGTCGTCGATCCGGACGCCGTACTTCCGGCCGTACACCAACGACGACGTGATCGGCTGTGAGCTGGGCGGGGCGGTGAAGAACGTGATCGCCCTGGCGTACGGCATCGCCACCGCGATGGGCTTCGGCGACAACACCCGGGCGATGCTGATGACCCGCGGGCTCGCCGAGACCGCCCGGCTGGGCGTGGCGCTGGGTGCCGACCCGATCACCTTCGCCGGTCTGGCCGGCATGGGTGACCTGGTCGCCTCCTGCTCGTCGCCGCTGGCCCGCAACCGCACCTTCGGCGAGCACCTGGGGCGGGGGGAGAGCCTGGAACAGGCGCAGGCGGCGACCCGGCAGACCGCCGAGGGCGTCAAGAGCTGCCTCTCGATCCGCGACCTGGCGCGGGCGCACGGGGTGGAGATGCCGATCACCGAGCAGATCGAGCGGATCTGCCACGAGGGCATGGACCCGCGGCTCGCCGTGGACGCTCTGATGAGTCGTACCGCCAAACCGGAGTCGTACGAGTGAGTGCGAGGAGTGAGCCGGGTTTGCGAGCCCCGCGGTCGCGAACGACGGTCGACTGGGTGAGTGCGAGGAGTGAGCCGGGTTTGCGAGCCCCGCAGTCGCGAACGACGGTCGACTGGGTGAGTGCGAGGAGTGAGCCGGGTTTGCGAGCCCCGCAGTCGCGAACGACGGTCGACTCGTGAGTGGTGACTGGCACGACGGCACCCGCTGCGTGCACGCCGGCCTGCCCGAACCCGCCCCGGGTGACCCGTTCCTGCCCGGGCCGGTCTTCGCCGCCCCGTACCACCTCGACCCGCGGCAGGGGCCGGCCGCCGGCCCGAACGGCTACGGCCGGCCGGACAACCCCACCCGCCGGCTGCTGGAGGCGGCCATCGGTGAGCTGGAAGGCGGCGAGTGCCGGGTCTTCGCCAGCGGGCAGGCGGCTGTCACCGGGCTGCTGCTGGCGCTGCTGCGCCCCGGCGACCGGGTGCTGCTCCCCGCCGACGGCTACTTCCCGGTCCGCGCCTTCGCCACCGCCACGCTGGCGGCGATCGGGGTCCACGTCGGGTTGGTGCCGACCGCCGGCCCGTACCCGCCGTTCGACGGGGTCCGGCTGCTGATGCTGGAGACCCCCGCCAACCCGGGGCTGGACGTGGCCGACGTGGCCGCGCTCGCCGCCGCCGCGCACGCCGCCGGCACGCTGGTGGTGGTCGACAACACCACCGCCACCCCGCTCGGGCAGCGTCCGCTGGAACTCGGCGCCGACCTCGTCGTCGCCTCCGGCACCAAGGCGTTGACCGGCCACTCCGACCTGCTGCTGGGCTACGTCGCGGCCCGTTCGGCGGAGCTGCTGGAGACGCTGACCGCCTGGCGTACCACCACCGGCGCGGTGCCCGGCGCGTTCGACGCCTGGCTGGCGCACCGGTCGCTGGCCACCCTGGACCTGCGGCTGGGACGCCAGTCGACCAACGCGGCGGCCGTCGCCGAGCTGCTCGCCGGGCGGGACGACGTGACCGGTCTGCGCTGGCCGGGCCGGCCGGCGGACCCGGCGTACCCGGTGGCGTCGGCGCAGATGCGGCGGATGCCCGGGGTGCTCTCCTTCGACCTCGGCGACGCCAACCGGGTCGCCCGCTTCGTCGAGGCGTCCCGGCTGGTCGCAGCCGCCACCTCGTTCGGCGGCCTGCACACCACGGCCGACCGGCGGGCGCAGTGGGGCGACGACACCGCTGCGGGTTTCGTCCGGCTCTCCTGCGGGGTGGAGGACACGGTCGACCTGGTGACCGACGTCGCCGCCGCGTTGGACGCCGCCGGGCCGGCCGATCCGCTATCGTGATGTCCGCCCGCAGGGGCCCCGACCGGAGGAGGTGAGACCGATCCAGCAGACAGCAGGGCCGGCGCTCCTCCCCACGTCGCCGTCGCCACGGTAGCGACGGCGGGAGCGCCGACGAGCGTTCCCGAGAGGTGTCCCGTGGTGTCGTCGTACCACCCCGACCGTCCCGCCCTCGTCTCGCGGTTGCGTGCCGCCGGCTGCGTCTACGCCGAGGACGAGGCGGATTTGCTGATCGCCGCCGTCGACACCCCCGCCGCGCTGACCAGGTTGGTCGACCGGCGGGTCGCCGGCGAGCCGCTGGAGTACCTGCTCGGCTGGGCCGAGTTCTGCGGGCTGCGGGTCGCCGTCGCACCCGGCGTCTTCGTGCCCCGCGCGCGTACCGCCCTGCTGGTGGCGGCCGCGGCGGCGCTCGCCGGCCCCGCCCCGGCGGTGGCCGACCTGTGTTGCGGGTCGGGGGCGACCACCCTGGCGCTGGCCGCACGGCTCGCGCCGCGCTGGCTTGCCGCCGTCGACCTGGATCCGGCGGCCGTGGCCTGCGCCCGCCGCAACCTCGCCGGCCGCTCCGTCGAGGTGCTGCACGGCGACCTGTACGACCCGTTGCCGGCCGCCTGGCGGGGGCGGCTCGATCTGGTGGTGGCGAACGCCCCGTACGTCCCGACGTCGGCGGTGGCGTTGATGCCGGCCGAGGCGCGGCGGTACGAGGCGCGGGTGGCCCTCGACGGCGGGGCGGACGGGCTGGCCGTGCTGCGGCGGGTGGCGGCCGGGGCGGTGGAGTGGCTCGCGCCCGGCGGCCAGTTGGTGGTCGAGGTGGGGGAGAGCCAGGTGGACGCGCTGGACGCCGAGCTGCGGGCGGTGGGGCTGCGCCCCCGGGTGGTACGCGCCCGGGAGTGGGACGCCACCGCGATGACCGCCCGCCGTCCCGGCTGACCGGCCGTCCGCGGCGGCGGGCCGGCCGTGGCTCGCTCCGACGACGTGATCAGGAGGTCCGCGTCCGGGACCGGGACGCGGACCTCCTGATCGGCTCGGGGCCGCTCAGCGGCGGGGCGGGGCGGTGGTGAAGGCGGCCCAGGCGGCCGGTGGGAAGAGCAGGACCGGGCCGGACGGGTCCTTGGAGTCGCGGACGGCCACCAGGCCGGGCACGGTGGCCAGTTCCACGCAGGCGCCCTCGTCTCCGCTGTGGCTGCTCTTGCGCCAGGCGGCCGTGGCCAACGCCGCGCCGATCGTCGGTGTCATGTCCTACCGTCCCTTCAACAGTTGCAGGAGCAGGTCGCGGCTGTCGGTCGGGCTGAGCGCGACGGTCCGCAGGTGTTCCATGATCTTGGTGCAGGTGCGTAGGTCACCCGGTCGGTCGAGGACCATCTGCCCGGCGACGGTCTCCACCGAGGCGATGAGCGGGTCCTCGGGGTCGGCGAACTCGAGGATGTGCAGCGAGCCGCGGGTGCCCCGGTGGTAGCCGGCCGCCAAGGGAATGACCTGGACGGTCACGTTTGGCAGTTCGCCCATCTTGAGCAGGTGCTGCAACTGCCGTTCCATCACCGTCCGGTCACCGACCGGGCGCAGCAGCGCGCCCTCGTCGATGATCGCGTCGAAGATGGGCGGCTCGTCGCCGGTGATCCGCTGCTGCCGGTCCAGCCGGAGCTGCACCCGTTGCTCGACCTGGTCGTCGCTGAGGGTGTGCGGTCCGCCGCGCATCACGCCGCGGATGTAGTCGGCGGTCTGGAGCAGGCCCGGCACGACCGAGGGCTCGAAGTTGGCGATGCCGGTCGCTTCGGCCTCCAGGGCGATGAAGTCGATGGTGCGTTTGTCCAGCAGGTGTGAGTACGGCACCCACCAGCCGGGTTTGCGGGTGTCCTTGGCCAACTGCACCGCCGCGGCGATCTCGTCCGGCCCGACACCGTAGAGGCTGAGCAGCGCGCGCACGGTGGCGGGACTGACCAGCGTCTGTGCGTTCTCGTAGCGGGACAGGGTGCTGCGGGTGCTGTTGATCTCGTCGGCGGCGGCCTCCAGCGTGAGGCCGGCCGCCTCCCGGTGGGTGCGCAGGGCGATGCCGAGCCGGCGTGCCCGAGCGGTCTTCGGAGCCATAGGTCGATGGTCGCATATGTCTCTGGGAAAGTGCGCATGAGAGAACGTCGATGAGAGTTGCATTCACGCACGTCCACCTGTCAATCTGTGTTGGCGTCCTCACCAACGGTTGTCGTGGCGACGGCGATGGTGAGCGACCGGAGGGGATGGGGCGCGTGGCGATCGGGTTTACTCCCCCGTACCCGATCGCCACGTGCCACCGTCACCGGGGAGGGAGACGTCGGATGTGGGTGGGCGGATGTCTGGGCGAGCGGCGATGACCCGGTTCCTCGTGGTGCTCACCGACGTCCGTCCGGTCGAGGGGAAGGTCCGTGACGAGCGGACCGCGCCAGAGCGGCGGCGCCAGGTGGTCGGCGCGAACACCCGGGAGGCCGCCGACCGGATCGCCGGGGCCTTCATGGCCCTCGGGATGGTCCGCGCCGGTCGGCAGCGGGTGAAGGTCATCGCCGTCGGGCGGGGACGACACGCCGGCCTCGACAAGTAGATCACACACCGTATCGGTCGGAGTGACCGATTGCGAAGGAGGTTCGCCTCCTGCTGGGTATCGCCATCGGCCCGCCGCCACGCACAGTAAGGTCAACCGGGTGAGCGCCGCTGGCGGCTCCGCAGTCGCGTACCGAGAGGTGACCCAGTGACCACCCCAGGCAAGACCCGCGTGGCGATCGTCTTCGGCGGTCGCAGCCCCGAACACGGCATCTCCTGCGTCAGCGCCGGCAGCGTGCTCGCCGCGCTGGACCCGGACGAGTTCGAGGTGGTGCCGGTGGGCATCACCCGCCAGGGGCAGTGGGTGCTCGCCAGCGGCGACCCGGGCCGGCTCGCCATCCACGACCGCAAGCTGCCGGAGGTCACCGCCGGCTCGGGCGCCGAGCTGGTCCTGCGTGCCGACCCCACCGCGAACGGACTGATGGTGCTCGACCCGGCCGAGGGCCCCCGTGCGCTGGCCGACGTCGACGTGGTCTTCCCCGTGCTGCACGGCGCGTACGGCGAGGACGGCACCATCCAGGGCATGTTGGAGATGGCCGACATCCCGTACGTCGGGGCGAAGGTGTTCGCCTCCGCGGCGGCGATGGACAAGGAGTTCACCAAGAAGCTCTGCGCCGTCGAGGGCATCCCGGTCGGCCCGTACGCCGTGCTGCGTAGCGGGTCCGACCTCGGCGAGGAGGACAAGGAGCGCCTCGGCCTGCCGGTGTTCGTCAAGCCGTCGCGGGCCGGCTCGTCCTTCGGCATCACCAAGGTCGACGACTGGTCCCAGCTCGACGCCGCCGTCGCGGTGGCCCGCGAGATCGACACCAAGGTGCTGGTCGAGGGCGCGATCGTCGGCCGGGAGATCGAGTGCGGCGTGCTGGAGGGTGAGGCCGGCGGCGCGCCCGAGGCGTCCGTGCTCGCCGAGGTGCGGGTCGTCTCCGGCCACGACTGGTACGACTTCGAGGCCAAGTACATCGACGACTCCTGCGAGTACGACATCCCGGCCGACCTCCCGGAGCACGTCACCCGCCGGGTGCAGGAGTACGCGACCCGGGCGTTCACCGCGCTGGACTGCTCCGGCCTGGCCCGGGTCGACTTCTTCGTCACGCCCCAGCTGGACGTCTACCTCAACGAGATCAACACCATGCCGGGATTCACGCCGACCTCGATGTTCCCCCGGATGTGGGCGGCCTCCGGCCTGGAGTACCCGAAGCTGGTCAACCGGCTGATCCGCACGGCCCTGCACCGCCACGCCGGCCC
>NZ_SMKD01000193.1 GCF_004348595.1 Micromonospora sp. KC723 | reverse complement strand
GGTGGGAGGGACACCGGCCTGTCGAGGCGACGGAGTTGTTCATCCCGTTCCTCGAACGCAGCGGATACGCGGTACGGGTGGAGGGGTCGACGGACATCTACGCCGACGCCGCCGAACTGGCCGACACCGACCTCATCGTGCAGTGCGTGACGATGTCGCAGATCACCGGGGAGCAGGTGGCAGGTCTGGCTGCGGCGGTCGCCGCCGGGACCGGTTTCACCGGCTGGCACGGCGGCATCGTCGACTCGTTCCGCGCCTCCTCGGACTACCTGCACCTGGTGGGCGGCCAGTTCGCCACCCATCCGGGCATCCAGCCGTGCGAACGTAGCGGCGGAGAGGAGGACAACTTCCTGCCACACTCGGTCAAGATCACCGACCTCGGCCGGGAGCATCCGGTCACCGCCGGGATCGAGGACTTCGACCTGGTCACCGAGCAGTACTGGGTGCTGCACGACGACCTGATCGACGTACTGGCCACCACCACCCATCCGACGCGGGCGTGGCACCCGTGGCACCGGTCGGTCACCTCGCCGGCGATCTGGACCCGAAACTGGGGCGCCGGGCGGATTGTCGTGACGACCCCGGGACACAGCCTCGACGTTTTGGAGCACGCGTGCGTCCGCACCGTCATCGAGAGGGGGATGGTGTGGGCGACCCGCACGGCGTCGGCATCGTAGGTCTCGGGGTCATCTCCCGCGCGTACCTGGACACGCTCGCCAACCATCCCACGGTGCGCGTCGTCGCGGTGGCCGACAGGGACGCGGCTCGGGCCGTCGCTGCCGCCGCCACGATTCCCGGCGCCGAGGCGGTCAGCGTCGAGCGGCTGCTCCACCACCCCGACGTGGAGACGGTGCTCAACCTCACGATCCCGGCGGCGCACGCCGAGATCTCGGGCGCGGCGATCGACGCCGGCAGGAACGTCTACGTCGAGAAGCCGTTCACCGTCACGTTCCCGGAGGGCCGGTCGATCATCGACCGGGCGGCGTCGGTCGGCGTCCACGTCGGTTGCGCGCCGGACACCGTCCTGGGCACCGGTACGCAGACCGCCCGAGCGGCGATCGACGGTGGACTGATCGGGCGCCCGCTCTCCGCATCGGCCGTCATGGTCACCCCGGGACACGAGCGCTGGCACCCTGACCCCGATTTCTACTACGCCCCGGGTGGCGGCCCACTGCTGGACATGGGGCCGTACTACATCTCGGCGCTGGTCCACCTGCTCGGGCCGGTCCGTGCGGTGATCGGGGCGGCCAGCCAGCTGCGTGATGCGCGGGTCATCGGCTCGGGCCCCCGCCTCGGGCAGCGGATCACGGTCGAGGTGCCGACCCACGTGACCGGTGTGCTGGAACACGCGGGCGGCGCCCTGACCACCCTGACGACCAGCTTCGACGGTGTCGCGACGTCGGCCGCGCCGATCGAGGTGCAGGGGGAGAACGGCACCCTCGTCGTACCCGATCCGAACAACTTCGACGGCGAGGTCCGCCATCTCGCGCTCGACGGCCCCGGGTGGCGCGTCCTCGAACCGCGGGCCGGTTACGTCGCCGCCTCCCGGGGGGTCGGCCTGATCGATCTGGTCCGGGCCGACGAGGTGCGTCCGCCACGGGCCAGCGGTGAGGTAGGGCTGCACGTACTCGACATCATGACCGCCCTGCTCCGTTCGGCCGCCGAGGGCCGGCGGGTCGAGCTGACGACGGCGGTCGAACGCCCCGTACCCGTCCCGTTCACCCCGGCCGAGGACTGGCTGTCAACCCACGCACCCGGACGCTGAGGACGCCGGCACAGTGGTGGTGCGGGCGCGGCCTGCCCGGCGGCTTCCCGTCCGCATTATCGCGGCCTGGCCCGGAGGCAAAACCGGATTGTGGCCAGCCGCGCGATAGTGAGCGGATCGAACGTGGACCCTGGGACTGGTGTTCGCTGCAACGTAAGTGCTTCAGCCGTCGAACGGGATTGTTCGGTGATGCGTAGGAGGGTGATCTTGTCGGCGTCCGGGAGCCCGCGGTGCCGTATACACCACGATGCGCGGGTCGGAGCCGTGCGCCGTCAACACGTCGCAATCTAGGGTCAGACCGGGCCGACGACGGGTGCCCGATCGTCTTGCGTTCGCTGTCGTGCGCGGCCACGCAGGTTCGGATGGTGCGATGGTCCTTGGGTGACGAGTAGCCATCGCCGGTGTGGGAGTTCGCTCGCCGAGGGCGGCCGGCATTGACGGATTGTGCTGTAAAGCCGGGACACCCCACGATTTCCACCTTCCGCAACCCGCCGGCCGGCTCGGCGGCAATCTTCGTGCCGAAGGGTGGCTGTGCATGACGCACACGTTGAGCGCTGCGGTGACGGTGGCCGCCGTCGCCGCTGCGCTGCTCGCCCCGGCGCACGCGAGCGCTGCTGCCATCGCCCAGCCGCCGGTCGTGACCACTGACAATGAAACCCCGGTCCTGTACGACGACGAGGCTGGTGGGAACGCCTCCGGTGACGACCCGGCGATCTGGGTCCACCCCACGGACTCCCGGAAGTCTGTGGTGATCGTGACCGCCAAGGAGGGTGGCCTTCGCGTCTACGGCATGAGCTCGCGCGAGCTTCAGTCGCTGCCCGCCACCGAGGCACCGCGGACCGACACTGTCGCAGGCCGCTACAACAACGTCGACATCGCGTACGGCCTCCACCTGGCCGGTCGCCGGGTCGACGTCGCCGTCGTCTCGGACCGCTACAACGACCAGCTCCGGTTCTTCGTCATCGACCCGGCCGGCGCGGCGGCGCGTACCCCGCTGACCGAGGTCACCGCAGCGGACCAGAGCTTCCTGTTCAACCCCGACCGGGAGGCGGTCGAGGGGGAGCAGACCGTATACGGCCTCGCTGTCTGGCAGCCGCGACCGGGCGAGACGTACGGCGTCGTCACCCAGGAGGGCACGACCAGAATCGCTACCGTCCGCATTGTGGAGATCGACGGCAAGCTCGGCTATACGGATATCCGGCAGCTTGTGATGCCGAGTAGCTTCCGGCTGCCGAACGGGATGGCCTGGGTGCCCTGCGAGGAGCCAGGCGTGCTGCCGCAGCTCGAAGGCGTCGCGGTGGACCAGGCATCGGGCGTGCTCTACGCCGCGCAGGAGGACGTCGGCTTGTGGCGGCTTCAGCTGCCGCTCGGGCCGCGGAGCCGGCCGACGCTCGTCGACCGGGTCAAGGACTTCGGGATCCACGATGTCTACGACAGCGAAACCGAGGAGTGCAAGCCGGTCGACCCGAACGCGAAGGGCTACGGCGGGAACCTGCTCACGGCTGATGCCGAAGGTGTCGACATCTACTACGGGCGTGGCTCGGTCGGGTATGTGCTCGTGTCCAGTCAGGGCGACGACACATTCGCGGTCTACCAGCGCCAAGGCACGAATCGGGCGGTGGGAAGCTTCCGGGTCACCGGCGTCGGTGGCGTCGATGACATCAACGGCTCCGACGGTCTGGCAGTGACGAACCGGCCTGTCGGCAAGTACCGGCAGGGTCTGCTCGTCACGCACGACGAGCCCGAGACCGGACCCGACGTCGACGAGGAGCGCGACGCCACGAACTTCTCGTACGTCTCCTGGGGCGACATCGCCCGCGCAATGTCGCTGACCGTGGACTCCCGTGCCGGGAACGACCCTCGCTTCCGCTGACTCACCGAAACCGTGACCGGCCTGCTCGAGGGCCTCTCGGGCAGCCGGTCCACCAACGCTTCCCACCCTTCCGTGAGCGGTGCGGCCTCAGCGTTCCGGCGGGCCAACGCTGCCCAACAGCGCGTCGGGGTCGAACGCCGCCACGACGGCCGAGCACACTCGGCCCGCTCCAGGATTCGCCGGCTGTGCTGTGGAGGGCGTGTTCGGCGATCTGCCGTACGCGGTCCATGGTGATCTCGGTGCGCTGTCCCACGGTGCGGGGTGATCGGTGGGTTCGACCTCGACGACCGGACACACCATTGACGAGGCGCACGAGGCGGAGTTCCGGGCCCGCTGGTACGAGGACGGGCCGGAGGAGCAGCGGGGGTGACCGTACCTGCACACGCTCATCCGGGCCCGCGCCGAGCGGGGGCCGCCGGCTCGCGTAGCAGCGCGCGGATCTCGTCGGCCTCGGGGTCACCGAGCTGGTCGAAGACCGCCAGCGCCTCGAGCCAGCAGGACCGGGCCGCGTCGGTGTCGCCCCGATCGCCAGGGACCGGCCCAGCGCCAGCAGGGTCCGCGCCCGGCGCGATGGCCGCCAGGCAGGGTGGGCGCGGCCACCCGTCGACCAGGCTGCGGGTGGCCGCCACCAGCCGGGCAACGGCGTCGGCGTCGTACGCCTGCTCGTACCCGGGGCGTCGTCGAACCGGTCGAAGTATCAGCTGGCCACGCCGTCGAGGGCCGAGTCGACGACCAGTCGCAGGGTCGGCGGCGCCGACTGACGGGCCGGCACCCTCGCGGGCACCGCCACGGACGCGGGTCAACGTGGCCCGGGCGGCAGGTGACGGTACTCGTCGACACTCCGTTCGCGGTCGCCCCGCCACCGCAGCCGGCACGGGCGTCCGGTCGCGGTCGCGTCGCCGGATTCGCCCTTCTGCAGAACCGCCGGGTCCGGGCTGGCGGCGACCGCCCAACGGCGCGAGGCTGCCGGGTGACGACATTCTCGCCGGCATCAGCTCGGCGTACTGGAGCGGTGGCACGAAGGGCCGTAACTGGCTCGATCGACTTCTCAAGCTGGTCCGGTCAGGGATCCTGGCACAACGAGCCGGCTTCCTCCCATGGGCGGATACGCGCCCACCACGCCGGGCACCGACGAGCCGGCGCCGCCCGCATTGCCCCAAGCGTCACAGGCTGTCACCGCTGCCCCGTGCTTCAGCTTCCATGGCGATGAGCGGATGCGCGCCGGCTCTGCGAAGCTTCGGATTTGCCCTTCCAGTTACTGGAGGGGTCAACCTTGTGTCATGTTGTCGATCAGTGAGTTCAGCGAGATGTGCCACCTGTCGCCACAGGCCCTGCGCTTCTACCACGCCGAGGGCTTGCTCGTGCCGGCCGAAATCGACAAGCGGACCGGCTACCGTTCGTACGCGTTCGAGCAGGTGGAACGCGCAATGCTGATCACCCTCCTGAGGGATACCGGGATGAGCGTCAAGCTCGTCCGGCACGCCCTCGACGAACCGGACCAGGCGGTTGCCTTACTCGACCGGCACAGCGACGAGGTTCACCAGCAGCGCAAGGCCCAGGAAGAGGCGATTCAGGCCGCCCGTGCCGTCTTCGAAGCGCAGCCGGAACCCCAGTTGCGTCGCGTACCGGGGATGATCGTGGTGGCCAAGTCGGTGCACGACACGCCGCTCGGACGTAGCGCACAAGAGTGGGACGAAGCCGAGGCGATCATCGCGGCAACCGCGACCGAACTGGTCAAAGTGGTGGAGGAGGCCGGCGTCACGTGTCTGGGCAGGCCGTGGAGGGCCCTGGCGCTCGAGACACAGGAACAGGACCGACGCGTCCTCGATGGCGGGGGTCCCTTCTGGGTCGCGAAGGTTCCGGTGGCGGCACCCGCGAAAGTGCTGGCAGCGCTGCCCGCCGATCTCGTCGTCCAAGCGCAGGACGGCCGCGACGAGCTGTCGATCTTCATGCCGGGCCGCAACACGTTGGCCAAGTACTGCACCGCGATCTTGCGCCTGCTCAACGCCCACCCGCTCGACGGCGAGATGTTCGTCAACATCGCGCGCCTGTGCCAAGAGGTCCATGACGACGGGGTCCTGATAAGCGCCCCCGTCGAACGGCGAACGGAGTGAACAACGTCCACTGTCCTCGGCAAGCCACACCACCGGCAACCGGCGCTGCTGCACCGCGTCGATTCATACCCGGGACTGACCAGCATCGACCGTTCAACAGTGCTGAGCTATCTGCACCGGCCGTCTCGTTGGTCTTGGTGCCAGCGATGATGACTCGGAGGCGCTGCGTGATTTGCGTGTCTTGTTAGGAGACGGGCGCGGCACAGTCCCGCCCGTGGGTTCGGTGGTCGACACCTCCTTACTGCCTCCGCCGTTCGTCGTACGTGACACACAGGGAGCCGAGGTCGAGCCGGCGACCGGCTACCTCCGTGAACTCGCGCTGAGCGATTTCAGCCCGTTGACCTGCCGCAGCTACGCCTTCAACTTTACTGCGATGGTTCCGGCTGTTGTGGGCTCTGCAGATGGGCTGGCAACAGGCGACCGGGGCCGAGATCGCGGTATTGGTGGGCTGGCTTCGCTCGGCCAAGAATCGCAGCGGCAGCGGCAGCGGCAGCGGCAGCGGCAGCGGCAGCGGCAACGGCAACGGTCGGATCCGGATGCGCCACCCGCCGGATCCTTGAATCCGAAGACGGGCAAGTCGGCTCTTCAGGCGGGCTACGCACCGTCGACGATCAACCACGCGTTGTCGGTGGTCAGCGGGTTCTACCAGTTCCACGCTCGTCACGGTCGTGGCCCGGTGCGCAATCCAGTCCCGGTCTCAGCGGAACCGCGACGAGCGATGGCACACCGCAGCCCGTCGGAGACACCGGCGAAGTTCGGGCGGGCACGGCTGCGGGTTCCCGCCCCGCTGCCCCGCTCGATCCCGGATGGGTTGTGGGACGATCTGTTCGCGGCGCTGGACTGCGACCGAGATCGGGCACTGCTCGAGTGCTTCGTCTCCAGCGGAGCGCGAACCGCTGAGTTTCTCGGGTTGGTGCCGGAAGACCTTGACTGGGCCGACCAACGGATCTGGGTGATCTAGAAAGGCACCCGTGTGCGGCAGCTGGTGTCGGCTTCGCCGCAGGCGTTCCTCTACCTGGCACGGTACTTCGCTGAGGCGGATCGACGCCGAGCGGGCCGGCTCTGAGTCGGTCGCGGTGGCCACGTACCTCCAGGACTGAGCCCGGCTCGCGTTGCGGGCCGGTGACCTTAACGCCGCGATCGCGGCGCTGGAGGAGGGGCGCGAGCAGGACCGCGGCCCAGGCCGCTGCCCTACTGGTTGAGCGGCCCGCGCCGCATGGTGGTGTCGGACTCGCGATGGCGAGGTGTCAGCCCGGGTGCCCAGGGCGCCAGATGCCTACGCCTATAGAACCGAACCAAACGCTCAGTTACGGCCACACCATCCCTTTGTTGGTCCACGTGACCCCTTTGTTGCGGCACAGGCAGAAGGGATGCCCGGCCGGATCGGTGTAGACCTGCCAGCCGTATCCATCGGGTCCAACGAAGTCCTTCTGCAGTGTCGCGCCGAGTTCGACGACGCGGCGCTGTTCGATCTCGATGTCGTCCACTTCGAAGTCAAGGTGGTACTGCTTGGGGTGTTCGTCATCGGGCCAGCGCGGGGGGCGGTAGTCGTCCACCCGCTGGAAGGCCAGCTCCACTTCGCCGAAGGGGATGCCGGCCCATTGGTCGTCGCTGTCCTCCTTGATCGGGCGGCCTGTTAGTTCGGAGTAGAAGGCCGCTAGCTTCATCGGGTCCGGGCAGTCGATGATGAAATCCGTGAGTTGGAGCATCAGGCGAATTCTGCCACAGGACAGGGCGCAAGCCCCTTCCTCCTCCCCCCGACCGATGGGCGGGATCGGCTGGTCGAGCAGCAGCCTGGCCAGCGCTGTCCGAATGGCGGCGGTAGCGGCGTTGCGCCTCCGCGGCGGTGATCCCTCACCCGCGCACCGAGTCCGGTGCGGCGAGGTCGCAGTGAAACGCATCGGCCCGACCTGCTCCCCGTTGGCTGATCGCATCGGCAACCCGCCGGGCCGCCTCCACGTCCCGGGCCGAGAGGAAGATCTGGGCACCGCGTTCGGCGAACGCCTCGGCCGAAATCGACCTGTGCCACGTGCCGCGCCGGTGATGGCGACGCGCAAACCGTCAAGATCCATGGCCGACAGTGAAGCACCTGAACTCTGCTTGAGGGCAACAGGAAACCTGCAAGCTCGGGCGCTCATCGGCGAAGCCGTGAGCGGCTGATCATGTTCCCGGGGGGCATATTGGCGGCGGGGATGTAGTGGGGGTGTCGGTCGAGGTTTTTGCGGGCGCGGTCGTGGCGCATGGTGGTTCGC
>NZ_SMKD01000192.1 GCF_004348595.1 Micromonospora sp. KC723 | reverse complement strand
ATCCCGGAGCAACCCCCGGGCCGCGCCCCCCTGATGCGTCTTCCCGAGGACGACTGACGTCGGACCTGAGCGGATGATCATGGAGTTGGCGGCGCGGGCGGCGCCCACCTCCTCCACGATCATCCGGTGGTCAGAACTGCCGGCCGTTGGAGGGCCGACCGGCGGCGTCGCGTGGGGCCATCGCCCGGGGGTCGTCGGCCGTGCGGGCCTGCGCCGCCTCGTCCGCCCAGTCCCTGCCGCGCTCGGCGTCCTGTTCGCGTCGTTCCTGCTCGACGTCGCCGGTCTGCTGCTTCCGCTTCGCCATCGGTGGTCCTCGCGATCCGTCGGGGCGCGGCTGCGCCGCTGCTGAGGTCACGGGAGGCCTTCCCGATCGCCCCGGCGACAAACGGGGAACGCCCCAAGGGCAGCCGGTCGCCATGACACCGGTCGCCCAGGTGGGGTGGCAGCGGGTGAGCGCGCCCCCCGGGCGGGTATCCGCGCCGGGTCGCCGCCCACCGGGTGGCGGGGCGCCGACGCGAGGAGGGGCGGCATGGGTACGCGTGGACAGGTGACCGTCCCGGTCGGTACGGCCGGGTTGCCGGCCGACATCGACGGGCCCGACGACGCGACGGGCGTGGTGCTCTTCGCCCACGGCAGCGGCAGTTCCCGGCACAGCCCGCGCAACGTCGCCGTTGCTCGGGTGCTCCAGCGGCGTGGTCTGGTGACCGTGCTGGTGGACCTGCTCACGCCCGAGGAGGACGCCGTCGACGCGGTAACCGCCGAGCTGCGTTTCGACATCGGCATGCTCGCCGACCGGCTCGCCGGGATCGTCGACTGGCTGGGCACCGAGCCGTCGCTGGCGCGGCACCCGGTGGGACTCTTCGGCGCGAGCACCGGAGCGGCGGCGGCCCTGGTGGCGGCGGCGGCCCGTCCCGAGCGGGTGGCGGCGGTGGTGTCCCGCGGTGGCCGCCCGGACCTGGCCGGTCCCGCGCTGTCGGCGGTACGCGCGCCGACCCTGTTGCTGGTCGGCGGCCTCGACGAGCAGGTGATCACCCTGAACGAGCAGGCCGCCGAGCTGCTGGCCGCGCCGCATCGACTGCGGATCGTGCCCGGAGCCACCCACCTCTTCGAGGAACCCGGCACCCTCGAGCAGGTCGCCGACGGGGCGAGCGACTGGTTCGCCACCCACCTGGCGGTCCGGGCCTGACGGTTCGCCCACCCCTCTCAGGCGGGTGGTGGGGGCGGCGCGTCGGCGGTGGCCTCGGCGGCGCGTCGCTCGCGGTCCCGCTGGACGGTGTCGACCACCCGGTAGGCGACCGCCGCGATCGGCACCGATACGAACGCGCCGGCGATCCCGGCGATCAGGGTGCCGGCGGTGACCACCACCAGGATCACCGCCGGGTGCAACCGCACCTGCCGCTTCATGACCAGCGGCTCCAGCAGGTTGCCCTCGATCTGCTGAACGGCGATCACCGCCGCCAGGACCAGTGCCGCGGTGGTGGGGCCGTTCGCGGCGAGCGCGACCAGCACGGCCACCGTCCCGGCGACCGTCGCCCCGACGATCGGCACGAACCCACCGAGGAACGTGATCAAGGCCAGCGGCAGCGCCAGCGGCACCCTGAGCAGCACCAGGGCAAGCCCGATCCCGATCGCGTCGATCGCCGCAATGATCATCGTGCCCCGGGTGTACGCGCCGAGCGTCCGCCAGCCCACCCGGCCCGCCTCGGCGGTCACCTCGCGGTTCGGGCCGGTCATCCGGCACAGCACCCAGTGCCACATCGCGCGGCCGTCCTTGAGCAGGAAGAACAGCAGCACCAGGGCGAGCAGGGTGGAGCCGGCCACCTCGGCGGCCGTACGCGCCCCACCAACCGGATCGAAGCCGCCGCCCACGCCGGAGGTCACCTGCCTCAGCAGCCGGTCGAGCTGCTCCTCGGTGACCGGCAGGGTGGAGGTGACGAAGTCCCGGCTGCGCTGGAGACCCTCGTCCAACTGCTCGGTCAACTCACCGAACTGGGCGGCGGTCCGGTTCCACACCAGCGCGCCGACCCCGACCAGGACGCCGAGCAGCAGCATGATCGACAGCAGCGCGGCCAGCGCCGCCGGCACCCGCAGCCGGCGCAGCCCGCGCAGCACCGGGTCCAGCAACGCGGTCAGGAAGAGCGTCACCGCCAGCGCGACGGCCAACGGCGCCAACAGCACGGCGACCCTGCCCAGCAGGTACAGCCCCGCCACGACGACCACCAGGCAGGCGCTCCACACCACGGCGGCGCGGACCAGCCAGGGCAGTGCCGCCCAGGCATGCCGGGGGCCCGGCCGGGCCCCCGGCGCCGTCACCTCGGGCGTACGCCCGTCACCGTCCTCGACCACGTCGGCCTCCTCGGTCTCGGCGAATCGATACCCGACAGTCGTCGGCGCGACACCCGCCGCGCCGGGTGGGCCTCCACGGCCGGGCCGCGCCGCGCCCGCGAGGCCAGGACCACGTTGGCAGCCACCGGCCCCTCCCGGGTGGCGTTTGTGCCACCCGGCCGGGGGAACGCGGGTGGGCGACGAGACGAGGAGGACGCCGTGAGTGACTTCATGGACAAAGCCAAGGACTTCGCCGACAAACACGACAAGCAGGTCGACCAGGGCCTGGACAAGGCCGGCGACTACGCCGACCGGCGTACCGGCGGCAAGTACGACGAGCAGATCGACAAGGGCGTCGACATGGCGCAGGCGCGTACCGGTGAGGGTGAGCAGGGGCGCTGACCTCGTCCTCGCGCAGCCGGGTCGCCGTCACGGGGCCCGGCCGCGCCGCGTTCCGGCGCGACGGGGTGGCCAGCATCGACCGCTCTCGCTACTATCCGCAGTCGGGGCATGACTCGCCGCCGAGTCGTGCGACAGCGGACCGGTCCGCCGGCGCGGCGGGCCGCCGACGAGAGGGGCCACCCCCGGTGACCGACACTTCCCAGGCCACGATCCCGCAGCGCTACCCGTTCAGCGCTCCGCACCGGCTCGACGTCGACCCCCGGTACGGTCAGCTGCGCCGGGAGGAGCCGCTGACCCGGATCCAGATGCCGTTCGGTGAGCCCGCCTGGCTCGCCACCCGGTACGCCGACGTGCGGACCGTGCTGGCCGACCCCCGGTTCAGCCGGGCCGCCTCGGTGGGCCGGGACCAGCCCCGCAACACGTCCCTCCAACCGGACGAGGGCATCCTCGCGATGGACCCGCCGGAACACACCCGGCTGCGCCGGCTCGTGGCGAAGGCGTTCACCGCCCGGCGGGTGGAGGAGCTGCGTCCGCGTACCCGGGCGATCGCCGAGGAACTCGTCGAGGCGATGCTCGCCGCCGGGCCGCCCGCCGACCTGGTCGCCCACCTGGCCACCCCGCTGCCGATCCAGGTCATCTGCGACCTGCTCGGCGTGCCCGTCACCGACCAGGATCGCTTCCACACCTGGTCGGAGGCGATCGTCTCGACCACCTCCCTCAGCCCGGAGACGATCAGGAACTACGTGGACCAGCTCATGGGCTACATGGCGGAACTGATCGCGCAGCGGCGGGTGACCCCGACCGACGACCTGATCGGTGCCATGGTCCGGGCCCGGGACGAGAACGCCGACCGGCTCACCGAGCAGGAGGTCGTCCAGCTCGCCGCCGGTCTGCTCGCCGCCGGGCACGAGACCACCGTGACCCAGATTCCCAACATGGTGTACGTCCTGCTCACCGAGGAGGGCGGCTGGGACCGGCTGTGCGCCGAGCCGGACCTGGTGCCGAAGGCGGTCGAGGAGCTGATGCGATTCATCCCGCTCGGCGCGACCGCCGCCTTCCCCCGCTACGCCACGGAGGACGTCGAGCTGGGCGGGGTGCTGGTCCGGGCGGGTGAGCCGGTGGTCGTCTCGGTGCACTCGGCCAACCGGGACGAGAGCGTCTTCACCGACCCCGACCGGCTCGACCTGGGCCGCGAGCTCAACCCGCATCTGGGCTTCGGGCACGGCGTGCACCACTGCATCGGGGCCCAGCTCGCCCGGATGGAGCTCCAGGTGGTGTTGGAGACGCTGCTGCGGCGGACCCCGCGGCTACGGCTGGCGGTGCCGGTGTCCGAACTGACCTGGAAGCATGGCCTGCTGGTCCGCGGCCTGACCGCGATGCCGGTGCAGTGGTGACGACGAGCGCGCGGGAAGGGCGGAACCGGTGAGCCGGGCGGAACCGGGCGGCTGGCGGGTGTTCGTCGACCCGACCCGGTGCATCGGCTCGGGAATCTGCTCGGGCGCCGCACCGGCCCACTTCGTCCTGGTGGACGGGCTCTCCCGGCCGGTGGACGAAGAGATCGACCCGGCGGACGCGGTGCTCGACGCCGCCGAGTCCTGCCCGATGGAAGCCATCATCGTGTCCGACGTGGACGGTAGCCGCATCGCGCCCGAGCCGTGAACAGGACGACGGCCACGCCCGCCGCGACAAGGGGCGTGGCCGTTCGTACCGGGTCAGCGCTGCTTCTCGCGCAGCTTGGCCATCGAGGTCGGCCGTCCGCTCAGCGCGTCGCGCATCCGGTCGACCAGACCGGCGCCCGGGGCGAGCAGCTTGTTCGCCGGCGGGTGGTCCGGTGCGGCCGGATGCGGTCGGGTCGGCGCCACCTTCTTCGCCGCCTGCACCTTGCCGGCCAGCTCGACCAGCTCCTCCCGAGCCAACACGGCCCGCAGGCGCGGGAAGAGGTCCGACTCCTCGTCCTGCACGTGATGGCGGATCGTGCGGGTCAGGTGGGCCAGCAGCTCGTCGAAGCGGGCGTCGGAGGGGTCCAACGCCTCCAGCTCCTTCATGGTCCGCTCGGCGTCGGCGTGCTCGGAGATCTCGTGCTCGGCGACCTGGTCGCCGTCCGGCAGCGCCCTGCGCGCGGCCGGGTAGACGTACGCCTCCTCGGCGACGGCGTGACGGACCAGTTCGGCGATGACCACGTCGGCCAGCTGACGGCGGCGCTCGGGAGTGCCCTGCCGGCTCTCCAGCTCGACGAAGATCGCCTCCACCTCCCGGTGGTCGGCCATCAGGATGTCGACGACATCCCGCTGGGTGGTGTCGTGATGGCTCATGCGGGTGCCCCCTACGGATACGGACGGTTCGGCTGTGTCGCCCTCGTACCCTTTGGCGGGCCGATGAATCCCGCCGTGGCTGCTTCGTCACGGAAGGTGAACCGGCATCATCGGCCGACTACCGGGTAACCGCGCGGACCAGCCTGGGCGGACCAGCGTCAGATCGTGGCGGCGGTCGAGCCGCGAGCGGCGGACGCCGAAGGGCCGGCCCCCCGCTCGGGGAGACCGGCCCTCATCGGCACGTCCGGATCAGGAGCTGTAACCGCGGCCCGCGATCCAGTTGGCCAGCTCGGCGACGTCCATCCAGTACTCCGGGTTGTCCGGCGCGGCCGGGTCAGCGATCTTGACGGTGTTGCCGCCGTCCCTGTACTCCACCACCGTCAGGTAGTGGCCGGCATAGCTGTGCGTCGTACCGTCCACGTCGACGGCGCTGCCCAGGATGTTGGCGACGACCGGCCGGTCGGCGTCCACCGCGGCCTTGATGTCGGTCCGCAGCCGATCGACCTGCTCCTCCGAGGCCACGTCGTCGCTGATCTCGGTGGTCCGGTACTTGCCGCCGGTGTACTCGTTGAGCACCCGGGTGATGTCGATGGCCGAGTCGGTACCGGCCTCGGTGGTGCCGAGCTTCTCGGCCAGCTCGTCCTGGCTGACCGTCTTGCCCTCGGCCGACAGGGCGATCCGGGTCGACGCCGGGCCGCAGTAGAAGTAGTTCGGCTGCGCCTGGTACTCGTACCCGGCGCGGTGCGCGCCCCTGCCCTTCTCGGACACGACCGCGGCGGCCGCCTTCTCCGCCGGCGTGGTCTGCGCCGCCAGGGCGGGGCCGGCGATGCCGCCACCCGCCATGACCAGGCCGGCGACGGAGAGCATGCTGTTACGGAAGGTCGAGTTCATGTCGAAGCTCCGTTCGGGGGTGTGCCGTCCGGTCGGGGACCGGACGCAAGCACCGCGGTGGCGCTCGGATCATCAGGGGGATCGGCGGGCACCGGGCCGGGTGACGCCCCGGCCGCCCGGATCCGCAACGACCGGCGGCCCGGGACCATTCCAGCCCGCCGCCTGTCCGTGCTCGGTCGTACGCAGGGTGTAACGGCATCGCGTAAGTCGGGATTCCGCCGGACAGGTGGCGCCGGTCACCCGGCGAAACGGACAACCGGCCCGACACCTCGCGTCGGCCCCGCCGACGGCGGGGTGCGCGCAGGTGCGGGCCGGCCGGATCGATCGATCACGCCGCCGGTGTGCCGGCGGGTCAGTAGACGGCGACGGCGGCCCGACCACGGGCCACGGTCGGGGCGTCCCGGGTCGACTCGGCCGGGCGGACGCGCTCGCGCTCCGGCATCGGCACCACCGACTCGACCTCCTCCGGCTGCCGGTCCCGTGCGGCGTACGCCTCGTCGCGCAGGCTGTGGGCCGAGGCCACGGCCAGTTCGGCCGCCCGCCACGCCTCGCGCTCCCGCTCCAGGGCCGCCCGGTGCCGTTCGGCCAGGTTGTCCCGTGCCGCCCGGCGCAGCAGCAGCTCCTGCTCCACCGGGTGCCGCCGCGGATCCCACCCGTTGCGGTGCGCGAACACGTCGCTCAACTGCTCGACGGAGATCTCCTTACGCCAGTACGCGTCCAGCGCCGCCCGGTGCAGGAACCGCTCGCGGTCGGCGTACTCGGACGGGGTCCGCGTGGTCTGCGGCAGGGGCATCGCCGCGGCGGCCGACAGCCGGCGGACGTCCGCCTCGGCCGCCTCGTACGCCGCCCAGGCCGCCTCGACCTCCTCCTGTGCGGTCAGCCACTCGGTTCGACACCGCGCGGCGGTGGCCCCGGCGCGCTCGGCGGCCACCGCGACCTCCTCGGCGTACCGGGCGCGCTCCCGCTCCTCCTCGGCCAGCTCGACGTGACTGGGCAACGCGGCCTGCCGGATCCGGCCGGCCACGGTGGAGCGCAGCCATCCGGGGCGGGCGACCAGAGCCCCGACGGCGACAGCGACGGCGACGAGCAGCACCAGCCAGATCACGGCGGCGGCCGGGACGTCGGGCAGGACGGAGGAGAAGACGGTCTGCATCACCAGCACCTCACGGCGGGAACGATGTGGACTTCACGAGCGGACACCCGGTGGCGGGCGGGGGGAGGACGCGCCGGCGTACCCGGGGGACGACCGCATGACGGCGGTGGTCGGCATCCGGGCGGACGCCGAAGGCGTTCAGCTCCGGGGCGGGCCGCGCCGGCCGGTGGCGTCACGGGCCGGATCCGTCGTCGCCGCCGGGACCGTACGGGTCGACGACCCCTCGGTGCGGGCGGCGTCACGCCGGGCCGGGAGCGGGCGAGCGGCGGGAACGTCGGCGACCTGCTCGTCGGCCGGTCCGGCGACCCGGGCGTTCGACGCCTCGGCCGCTCGGGTGGACGCCCCGTTCCAGGCCTCGGCGTTCGTGGTCACCGGCGCGGCGGCGGCCGGGCCGGTGAGCGGGGGGAGGGCACCGACGCCGACGGCGAGCACCAGGGCGGCCACCGCCAGCCGGGTGAGGTCGCGCAGCGCGCGTAGCGTCGCCCCGATCGGGTGGGCGGTCGCTACGGTCGGCACCGTTTCAACCTAGCGCCACTTCGATGCCGCCGCAGCGGGAGAGAACGCCGAGCCGGGTGACCCGGGCCACGATGTGCGGTGTGGACGGGACTCTTCCGGCAACCGGAGCCGCAGCCCAGACCGCCGCTCCGGCGGCGGAACCCGCCGTGCGGCTGTCGCCCGGCCGGTCGACAGGGAAAGCTGTGCCCGGCCGGTCGACAGGGAAAGGCGGCGGCCCGCCCCGAGTGGATCAGGACGGGCCGCCGTCGTCGGCACTACCGGTCGCCGCCGAGCACCGGCGGAGCGGTGCTGCCGCCGTCACCCCACACCATCTCGTCCTCGGTGAGCCAGGTCATCCGCTCGTCGGTCGCGTCCTCACCCTGCTGATCCCGGCCGCCGATGACGCCGCCGCGGCCGGCCCCACCCGGCGTGGCCGCCCGGTGCGCCGGACCGCCCGCCGGCCGACCGGAGCCGTTGCCGGCCGTGCCCAACTGCCCGGAGGCCAGCCGGCCGGTGCCCGCGGCGGAACGGTTCTCCAAACCGGTCGGAACACCACCACGACCGGCCGTCACGGACCCCGCCCGGCCACCCGAGGAAGCCAGCGCGCCGGTGCCGAGCACCCCGCCGGCCGCGATCCCCGCGGTCAGGCCCGGCCCCACGCC
>NZ_SMKD01000191.1 GCF_004348595.1 Micromonospora sp. KC723 | reverse complement strand
CGGCCTACCCGGATGCGTACGCGCAGTGGGAGCAGCAGGCCGCTGACCTCGTCGCCCAGTACTGGAACAGCTGATCTACCTGAACATCCGCTGGCCGGCACCCCCACCCGGGATGCCGGCCAGCGGCGTTCGTGCCGGTGGAGACGGACGGCCGATCAGACGCGGAAGCCGGCGGCCCGGCGCTCGCGGCGGCGGTCGGCGCGGCGGCGCAGGAACCAGAAGAGGAAGACCAGCAGGCCGACCAGGAAGACCAGCACCAGCACCGGCAGGATGATCGCCACCAGGGACATGAGCACGCTGGTCGCGTCCTCGGCGGTGCTCGCCACCGGGGCGCCGACCCCGGCGGTGGTGGCGTTGACGACCGGCCGGGCGGCTGACTTGAGCAGGTGCACGCCGAGCGCGATCACCACGCCGGCCACCACGGGCACCCACTGGTTCGACGAGAAGAAGCTGCCCGGGTCGCTGACCGTCACCGTCTCGGAGCTGGCCCCGGCCCCGAAGGCCAGGCCGCCGGCGGTCGGGCGGACCACCGTCTGGACGACGTCGTTGACGTGGTCGACCACCGGCACCTTGTCGGCGACGACCTCGACGGCGAGCAGCACGGCCAGGATCGCCAGCACCCATCCGTTGCCCAGCCACTGCCAGCCGCCGGGTAGGTCGACCAGGTCGGTGTAGCGAGCCAGCAACCCCATGGTGAGCAGGGGAATGTAGGCGTTCAGACCCGCCGATGCGGCGAGCCCGGTGCCGGTGAGTACTTCGAACACCGTTTCAGGATCGCATCGGCACGCCAGTGCCGCTCGGTGGCGGCGGACCGGTCCTCCGCTACCCTCGTCGGGTGCGGCTGGTGATTGCGAAGTGCTCGGTGGACTACGTCGGACGGCTCTCGGCACACCTGCCGCCGGCCACCCGACTGTTGATGGTCAAGGCGGACGGCTCGGTCTCCATCCACGCGGACGACCGGGCGTACAAGCCACTGAACTGGATGAGTCCGCCGTGCCGGTTGGAGGAGGCCCCGGGCGTCTGGCGGGTGGTCAACAAGGCCGGCGAGGAACTGCGGATCACCCTGGAGGAGGTCTTCCAGGACACCTCGTACGAGCTGGGCGTCGACCCGGGGCTGCGCAAGGACGGCGTCGAGGCGCACCTTCAGGAACTGCTGGCGGCCAACCCGGAGACCCTCGGCGAGGGGTTTACCCTGGTACGCCGCGAGTACATGACCGCCATCGGCCCGGTCGACCTGCTCTGCCGGGACGCCAACTCCGGCGCCGTCGCCGTCGAGGTGAAGCGGCGCGGCGAGATCGACGGCGTGGAGCAGCTCACCCGCTACCTCGAACTGATGAACCGTGATCCGCTGCTCGCCCCGGTCACCGGGGTCTTCGCCGCCCAGGAGATCAAGCCGCAGGCCCGGGTGCTCGCCGCCGACCGGGGGATCCGCTGCGTGGTGGTCGACTACGACAAGCTGCGGGGCATCGAGCGCGACGAGCTGACCCTCTTCTGACCCGGCGGTCACCGCGCCGGCCGGGCCTCGGCGGTCACCGCGCCGGCCGGGCCTCGGCGGTCACCGCGCCGGCCGGGCCTCGGCGGTCACCGCGCCGGCCGGGCCCGGGAGCCGGGCGGCGTCGCGTCGGTCAGCGGCGGCCGTACATCAGCTTGGCCGCCTTCACCAGGCGGGCGACGTCGGCCGCCGTCCGCTCGAAGGTCGTCGACGGCAGCAGCGACCGGGCCCGGCGGCGGGTGATCGACTTGGCCCGGCCGAACTCCCGCAGGCCGTCCTCGCCGTGGATCCGCCCGAAACCGGAGTCGCCCACCCCGCCGAACGGCAGGGTCGACATCCCGGCGAAGGTGAGCGTGGAGTTGATCGAGGCCATGCCCGAGCGCAGCCGCCGGGCGATCGCCACCGCGCGCTTGCGGCCGAAGACCGCACCCCCGAGACCGTACGGCAGGGCGTTGGCCCGTCGTACCGCCTCGTCGGCGTCGGGCACCCGGTTGATGGTCAGGGTGGGGCCGAAGGTCTCCTCGCGGACGGCCGCCGACGACTCGGGAACGTCCACCAGCACCGTCGGGTGCACGTACGGCGGTCGCACCGCGTCCGCCCCGCCCAGGACGGCCCGGCCGCCGGAGGCCAGCGCGTCGTCGATGTGCCGGCGGATCACGTCGAGCTGACCCGGCATGGTAATCGGGCCGATGTCCGCTGCCTCGGCGCCCACGGTCAGCCGCTCGGCGCGGGCGACCACCTTGCCGACGAAGGCGTCGAAGACCGGCTCGACCGCGTAGACCCGCTCGATGCCGATGCAGGTCTGCCCGGCATTGGTCAGCCCGCCCCAGACGCACGCCTCGGCCGCGGCGTCCAGGTCGGCGTCCGCGTCGACGATCATCGCGTCCTTGCCGCCGGCCTCCAGCAGCACCGGGGTCAGCGACTCGGCACAGGCGGCCATCACCTTTCTCGCGGTGGCGGTCGAGCCGGTGAAGGCGAGCTTGCCCACGCCCGAGCGGCACAGCGCCGCGCCCACGTCACCGAGACCGTGCACGGCGGTGAGGACCGGTTGCTCGGGCACCACCTCGGCGAAGCTGTCGACCAGCCACTGCCCGACGGCCGGGGTGTACTCGCTGGGCTTGAACACCACCGCGTTGCCGGCGGCCAGGGCGTACCCGGTGGAACCTATCGGGGTGAGGACGGGATAGTTCCACGGACCGATCACACCGACCACACCGTACGGCTGGTATTCCAGGTGACCGGTGAACTCGGCGAGGATCAGCCGAGAGCGGACCCGGCGGGGCCCCAGCACCCGGCCGGCGTTGCGGGCGGCCCAGTCGACGTGCTCGATCGCGGTGAGGATCTCGACGACGGCGTCGGGGACCGGCTTGCCGCCCTCGACGTGCATCAGCTGCGCCAGCTCCTCGATCCGACGGGCGAGCAGGCCGCGCCAGCGCAACAGCCGCTCGCGTCGGCCCGTGAAGCCGAGCCCCGCCCACCAGTCGCCGGCGGGGCGGGCGCGGTCGACGGCCCGGGTGACGTCGTCGGGGGTGGCGACGCGGAAGCGGCCGGCCTCCTCGCCGGTGGCGGGATTCGTGGAGATCAGCCGGCCGTCCTCGATGACCGGAATGCCCGGGACATGCACAGCCGTCATGGTGGAAGTCTAGACCCGCAAGCTACCCACTGGTAGGGGTTGGTGTCCGGACCAAGTGGCCGGCAGCGAGGATGGTGCCGCCGACCCGCCGTCGCGGGCAACGGATCAGCCAACCCGAGGTGGCCGCCAGGGGTCGGCGAGATGTCCGCCCGGGGGTTGGGGATCGGTGGACGCGGATGGCAGGCTGTGCCGGGGCGAGGCAGGTGGGGAGCTGACTGTCCATGGACGAACATTCGGAACTGGCGCCGCTGTTGACGGTGGTGGGCGGGCCGATGCGTGGGGCGAGCTTCCGGCTGGGCCCGCGACCGCAGGTGGTCGGCCGGGCCCCTGAGGTCGACATTCCGGTGGCCGACCCGCACCTGAGCCGGCGGCACGCCGAGGTGCGGCTGACCGAGGCCGGGGCGGCCCTGGTCGACCTCGGCTCGACCAACGGGACGTGGCTCAACGGCCGACGGATCACCGGCGCGGAACTGCTCTCCGACGGCGACGTCGTCCGGCTCGGCCGTACCGAACTGCGCGTCTTCGATCCAGGACTGGCGGTGACCGACCCGGTCGGGCTGCGGTTCGCGGCGCGCGGCGGGCAGGCGCGCCGCAGCAGCCGGCCAACCCTGCCCATGCCGACGGGCGATCTGGCCGCCGGACCCACCGCGGCCTGGCCCCCCGAACCCGGGACGGAGTCGTCCGACGTCGCGGTGGACGCCACAACCTGACGGCGGAGTTCGCGGTGGACGCTGCTCGCGCCGGCCGGGTCACCGTCCCGAGGGGCGGTGGGGCTGCGTGAAATATCCCACGGCGTCTCGACATCGCATCGCCACGTGGCAGACTCCGGCGCATAACCTTAGCGGCCGTTCAATGTGGCAGGCGGAGTCGAACCAGGGGAGGCCGGTCGTGGCGCGCGCGTTCACCAGCGTCGGTGTGGTGGGTCTGGGCACCATGGGTGCCGGCATCGTGGAGGTGTTCGCCCGCAACGGCGTCGACGTCGTCGCGGTGGAGATCTCCGAGGCCGCGCTGGAGCGGGGGCGGGCCACCCTCACCGGCTCCACCGACCGGGCCGTCGCCAAGGGCAAGCTCGCCGAGACCGACCGCGACGCCCTGCTCTCCCGGGTGAACTTCCAGGTCGGGCTGGACGCCCTGCACGCGGTCGACCTGGTCATCGAGGCGGTCCCCGAGCACCTGGACCTCAAGCAGCGGATCTTCGCCGAGCTGGACCGGGTCTGCAAGCCCGAGGCGATCCTGGCCACCAACACCTCCTCGCTGAGCGTCACCGAGATCTCGGTCGCGACCACCCGCCCGCACCAGGTGATCGGCATCCACTTCTTCAACCCGGCCCCGGTGATGAAGCTGGTCGAGGTGGTACGGACCGTGGTCACCTCCGCCGACGTGGTGGCCGACGTGGAGGCGCTCTGCGCGCGGCTCGGCAAGGTCGACGTCACCATCAGCGACCGGGCGGGCTTCATCGCCAACGCGTTGCTCTTCGGCTACCTCAACCACGCGGTCAGCATGTTCGAGTCGCGGTACGCCACCCGGGAGGACATCGACGCCGCGATGAAGCTCGGCTGCGGCCTGCCGATGGGCCCGCTCGCGCTGATGGACCTGATCGGCCTGGACACCGCGTACGAGATCCTGGACACCATGTACCGGCGCGGCGGCCGGGACCGTCGGCACGCCCCGGTGCCCCTGATCAAGCAGATGGTCACCGCCGGGCTGCTCGGCCGCAAGTCCGGCCGGGGCTTCTACACCTACGAACGGCCGGGCTCCCCGGTGGTCGTACCCGACGAGCAGACGCCCGCGGCGTCGCAGTCGGCGCTCGCCGACGGCGCCCGGGGGATCGCCAAGGTCGGCGTGGTCGGCTCCGGCACGATGGCCACCGGCATCATCGAGGTCTTCGCCAAGGCCGGTTACGAGGTCGTCTCGGTGACCCGGGGCGTGGAGAAGTCCGCCAGGGTCTTCGAGGCGGTCAAGACCTCGCTCAACAAGGGCGTGGTGCGGGGCAAGCTCGGCGAGGCCGACCGGGACGCGGCGCTGGGCCGGATCAACTGGTCCGCCACGCTGGAGCACCTCATCGACGTCGACCTGGTGGTGGAGGCGGTGGTCGAGGAGCTGAGCGTCAAGAAGGCGTTGTTCGCCAGCCTCGACGAGATCTGCAAGCCGGGCGTCGTGCTCGCCACCACCACCTCCTCGCTGCCGGTGATCGACGTGGCGATGGCCACCCAACGCCCGGCGGACGTGGTGGGACTGCACTTCTTCAATCCGGCGCCGATCATGCCGCTGGTCGAGGTGGTGCGGACCATCCGCACCGCGCCGGAGACCACCGCCACCGCCAGGGCGGTCTGCGCGGCGATCGGAAAGACCGCCGTGGTCTGCGGCGACCGTTCCGGCTTCATCGTCAACGCGCTGCTCTTCCCCTACCTGAACGACGCGGTGAAGATGCTGGAGGCCAACTACTCGACCGCCGACGACATCGACCACGCCATGAAGCTCGGCTGCGGCTACCCGATGGGCCCGTTCGAGCTGCTCGACGTCGTCGGCCTGGACGTCTCGCTGGCCATCCAGCGCGAGTTGTACCTGGAGCTGCGCGAGCCCGGCTTCGCTCCCGCGCCACTGCTGGAGCACCTGGTGACCGCCGGCTATCTGGGCCGCAAGACCGGCCGGGGGTTCCGCGACCACACCCGGCGCTGACCCGGTCACCAACCCGCCCCGGTGCTCGCCGACGACCTCCACCGGCCGGTGGGCCGTCCCACCGACCCGACCGTACGCTGGGTAACTGTGAGCCCCCGTCGCAACCGTCCCCGCCGGGACGACACCACCCACCTGGACTCCGACCGGGTACGCCAGGGCGTGCCCACGGTGCAGCAGTGGCGCGACGGTGACTGGCAGGTACGCGGGATCAGCGGCGGCGCGTCCGCCAAGACGTACCGCTGCCCCGGCTGCGACCAGGAGATTCGCCCCGGGGTGGCGCACCTGGTGGCCTGGCCGGCCGACGGGACGGGTGACCTGACCGACCGGCGGCACTGGCACAGCGGCTGCTGGCGGGCCCGGGACCGGCGCGGTCCGAACCTGCTGCGTGGGCACGGCGCCCCGAGGTACGGCTGAGGGACGTGGGTCACCCGGTTTCCGCCCGGGCGAGCGGCCCGGCCGGTCGCGGGCCAGACTGAAGCGGTGAGCACCCCGATTCGCGCGTCGTCGATCCTCCCCGGCCGCAGGGAGGACATCGAACTGCACACCGCCGACGGCCTGCGGCTGGTCGGTGAGCTGGCCCGGCCGGCAGAGCGTTCGCCGGTGGCCACCCTGGTCTGCCTGCACCCGCTGCCCACGCACGGCGGGATGATGGACAGCCACGTCTTCCGCAAGGCCGCCTGGCGACTGCCCGCCCTGGCCGACCTGGCGGTGCTCCGGTTCAACACCCGGGGCACCAGCAGCGTCCGCGGCACCAGCGAGGGGGCCTTCGACGCCGCCGTCGGCGAGCGCTTCGACGTGCATGCCGCGATCGAGTACGCCGAGTTCCACGAACTGCCGAACATCTGGCTGGTCGGCTGGTCGTTCGGCACCGACCTGGCGCTGAAGTACGGCTGCGACCCGGCCGTGGCCGGGGCGATCCTGCTCTCCCCGCCGCTGCGTTTCTCCCAGCCCGAGGACCTCGCCGTCTGGGCGGAGTCGGGCAAGTCGCTCACCGCGCTGGTGCCCGAGTTCGACGACTACCTGCGCCCCGCCGAGGCCGAGGAGCGGTTCGCCGCGATTCCGCAGGCCGAGGTGGTCGGGGTGCCCGGCGCGAAGCACCTCTGGGTGGGTGATGCCGAGACGGTGCTGGACGAGATCGTCCGGCGGGTCAACCCGGCGGTGCCGCTGCCGCTGCCGACGACCTGGGACGGCCCGACGGAGATCGGCGATGTCAGCGCGTACGCCGACCGCACGGTCGCGTCCTTCGCCGACACCCCGGTGCCCGGCCCGGGACGCGACTGAGGGGTCACCGCCGTTCCTGCCGGGGCAGCACCACCTCGCGCAGGATGAGTTGGAGGGCGGCCACCGTCGGGATGGCGATCAGCGCGCCGACCACCCCGATCAGGGCCACCCCGAGCAGCGCCGCCAGCAGCGCGGCCACCTCGTTGACCTGCACCGACCGTCGCATGATCTTGGGGTAGATGAGGTAGTTCTCCAGCTGCTGGTAGAGCACGAAGAAGACCAGCGTCGCGATCCCCTCGGGCAGCCCGGTGGCGAACGCCACCAGGCTCACCACCACCGCGCCCAGGGTGGCCCCGATCTGCGGTATCAGGTCGGTCACCGCCACCACCACCGCCAACGCGAACGGGTACGGCAGCCCGACGATCAGCGCGAAGACGAAGCTCGTCGCGCCGGCCAGCACGGCGATGCTCAGCGCCCCCACCATGTACGCCCCGACCTTGGTGAGGATCTCGTCGCCGATCAGGTGTACCCGGTGCCGGCGGGAGCGGGGGACCAGCGCGTACCCGAGGGCGCGCAGCCGGTCGAAGTAGGCCAGGAAGTAGATGGTCAGCACCAGCACGGTCAGCGTCCGGAACAGGGTGCCGAAGATCAGTTGGGCACCGCCGAGCACCCCGCCGAGAGCCCGACCCACGGTGTCCGCGTTGGCCAGCTCCTGGACCCGCTCCATCACGTGGTACCGCTCCACCAGGTCGTTGACGGTGCGGTTGCGGCGCAGCTCCTCGACGTAGCTGGGCAGTTGGGTGATGAACTCTCCGGTCTGGGTGACCACCGGTGGAACGAGCGCCACCACGCCGGCGGCGACCACCAGCAACAGGGTGAGGACGACCACCGCGACGGCCAAGCCGTGCCGCAGCCCCCACGAGCGCAGCCGGACCACCGCCGGGTTGAGCCCGACGGCGAGGAAGAGCGCGATCACCACCAGCACGAGGATGCCGCCGGCGTTGCGCACCCCCAGCCAGACCGTGTACGCCAGCAGCACGCCGAGCGCCCCGGTGAAGCCGACGAGGAAACTGCTGCGGCGCAGCGGCCGCCCGGGTTGACCGAACCGGCCCGAGCCGGTGGCCAGTGGGCCGGGTACCTCGAACTCCGTCGGGTCGACCTCGCCCGGCCCGCCGGGCGTCCCGGTGTCGCGCGTCGCGGTGCTGGGCGGGGTGGGCG
>NZ_SMKD01000190.1 GCF_004348595.1 Micromonospora sp. KC723 | reverse complement strand
GCGGCGGGGTGGTCGGTGGCGGCCCGTGGTAGGCGCGCCCGCCCGATGCCGGCGGGGCAGCCGAGGGTACCGGCGGCGGGACGTCCGTCGGGGCCGCCCACGGAGACCGGGCGGCGGTACGCGCGACCTGCGCACCCGACCCGTCCGGACCGTCGCTGCCGGGCGCGCCGTCCTCGGCGTTCTGCCCCTGGGACGGTGAAGCCTGGTCGGGGGCGCGCGACGCGGGGCCGGCATCCTCGGGTGGCCGTCGCCAGTAGTCGTCCTCGGAGCTGGCACCGCTGGGCGTCGTCACGCCGTCCGACGCTACCAACGCCCGGGGCTTTCGGCCGCCCGACGTGGTTGCCCCGCCGGCGGATATCGCCCCGTTCCCGGCGACGGTGCCCGTGCTTCCGGCCCGGATTAAGTTAGTCTTGTCGCTCGTGAGCACGCTGGATCCAGGCCTACGCGACGATGACCGTCCGGTCGATCTGACCGAGGATTTCGTGGTGCTGCCCGAACAGACGGTCGACGACACCGATCACGGCTGGGGCGAGCACGGCGGCGGCAACGACGACTGGCTGCTCGCCGAGCGTCCCCCGCACTGGGACTGATCGGCCCCGCGCCGCTCAACCTCGGACGACGACCGCGAAGCGGCTCCCCTCCGGCTGACCCACCGTGCGCCGCGCCTGATCCGGCCCGAGGGCCAGGTAGAGCGCCGACGAGCCGTCCCCGATGTCGTCGCCCACCACGTCGAGCACCAGCGCCCCGGACGCCAACGGCAGCGCCTCGGCCGCCGCCCGCCCGGCCGGTACGACCAGCAGGTCGACCCGGGCGCCGGGCCGGAGGACGGCGAGAGCGGCCGGCTCGGCGAGCCGGACCGGCACGCCCACCGCTCCGGACGGCAGCGGGAGCGGGCTCGGTCGGCCGTCGGCCCCCGGCCCGGGTGCCGAGCTGAGCGGCCCGGCCCTCGCGGCGATGTCATCGCCGCCGCGTCGCGCGTCCAGCGTGCCCGTCACCCGGTGCCCGGAGGGCGGCGCGGCGGCCGTCGACGGGACCGGCCCGGGCGTGGGGCAGCCGCCGGCACCGTCGAGTACGAGAGCGGCGAGCCCGAGCAGCACGGCGACCAGCCCGGCCCGCAGCAGCGCCCCGCCGGTCGGCAGGCGGGGCCAGCGCACGGGACTCAGCGAGCCCTCCCCCGTCGGGTCACCGCCCGCCACGACACCACCTCCGGCCTCACCCGTCACGGCACGGCGGCCCCGTGCCGCCGCCCGTTGTCTGGTCGTACGGTAGGCGGGCCCGCCGGCGCGACGGCACCTGCGGTGGCGGCCTGTGGACAACGAACGGGGCCTGTGGACAAAGCCCGCCGGCGGCGTCGATCTGCTAGTCGTGCCGCCCGCGCGGGCCGAGCGCGGCGTGGCACCGCGCGGGCCGAGCGCGGCGTACCGCCAGGCAGGCCCGGGGTGAGGGAGGCGTGGGACGACGGCGGGGTGCCCGTACGCCGACGACCCCCGCGGCCCGGAGGCGGCGGGGGTGCGGCGGAGCGACGGTCAGGAAGAGCTGGCGGTGCTGGCGGCCGGGGTCTTGCTCGCCGTGCCGTTCGCGGAGCCGGAGGTGCCGGTGCTCGACGAACTGGCCGAGGACGACGCCGAGGAATCCGACGACGTGCCGCCCTCGGTCTTCGCCGGCTTGGCGGCGGTGCCGCCGTTGGTGCTCTCCGAGCCGGAGGAACGGGAGTCGGTGCGGTAGAAGCCCGAGCCCTTGAACACGATGCCGACCGAGTTGAAGACCTTGCGCAGCCGCCCCTCGCACGTGGGGCACTCGGTCAGCGGCTCGTCAGAGAAGGACTGCACCGCCTCGAGTTGGTGGCCGCACGCGGTGCAGGCGTACTGGTACGTGGGCACGTTCTCCTCCGGATCTGGCACGGCCGGTTGGCACTCGACGTCTTCGAGTGCCAATGGTGCGTCATGGCACCCGGGTTCGTCCAGCGGACGTGGGGGGATCGACACCGGGCGCGTCGTCCAGCGTACGCAGGCCGCCCGACGGGGTGATCACGGCGCGTACCGGACGGTCGTGCGGCTGGGCGGGCAGCGCCTCGACCAGTTCGCCGTCGTGCAGCAGCGCCACGGTCAGCGTGGCCTGCGGGACGCGGGCCAGCGCCCGGTCGTACGAGCCACCGCCGCGGCCCAGCCGCAGGCCCCGCCGGTCCACCGCCAACGCCGGCACGACCACCAGCTCCGCCCCGGCGATCGCCGACCGCCCCCACCGCGGCCCGGCGGGCTCGCGCATCCCCCGCCCGGCCGCCACCAGCGCACCCGGTCCGGCGTACGCGGCCCAGTCCAGATCCAGGTCGTCGCGGAGCACCGGCAGCAGCAACTCGGCGCCGTCGGGGAGCGCGGCGCGCAGCGCCTCGGGAAGGTCCGGCCCGCCGGGCTCGGAGCCGACCGGCACGTACCCCGTCATCCGGCGCGGGCGCAGCCGGCGTACCAGACCGACCAGCTCGGCCACGACGGACGCGGCGGCGTCGGCGCGCTGGGCGGCGGTCAGCGCGCTTCGGGCGGCCAGCGCCGTCACCCGTGCCGCACGCTTCGGTTCCGCGCCATCAGAGAAATCCGTCACGCAACACTCCTGACGCAACGTGTGCCCACCGGTCGCTGTGTGTCAGCATCGCAGGAACGGGCCGGGGACTTCCGGGGGGAAGCGTTGACGCTACGCGGGCGGTTGACGGTGGCCTTCCTCGCGGTGGTGCTCGGGCCCGTGCTGCTCGGCGCGGTCTTCGTCGGAGCCACCCTCAGCGCCGTCGACCGTAACCGTTCCGCCGAACGCCTCGGGCTCGCCGCGTCCACCGTCCGCACCTCCGTCGACGCGCTCTGCCAGCAACTGCGGGCCGCCGCCGACGCGGTGGCGCTGCGTACCGACCCCGCCGCCCGCGCCGGCGCCGCCGGCCAGGTGGTCGGCCGGGGGATCGCCGCCGCCGTCCTGGTCGCCGACGTCGCCGGCAACACCACGTACGTCACCCCCGGCGCACCCCCGACCCCCTGGCACGACTGCGCGGGCGCTCAGGTCGCCGACGGGCCGGTACGGGCCGTCAGCGCCCGGGTCGACCTGCGCGACCCGGCCGGCGCCGCGCTCGGCTCGGTGGCCGCCGCCCAGGTGGTCGACCCGGCGTTCGTGGGCCGGCTGGCCGCCGCCACCGGCGTCGGGGTCACCCTGCTCGACGGCGACGCCGACCGGGTCACCTTCACCACCGAGACCGACGGGGTACGGGAGACGGTGCTGGCCGCCACCGGCGAGCAGGTCATCGAGACCCCCGACGGCCGGTACGCGCGCCGCCTCGGCCCGTCGCCGGGCCAGCCGCTGCCGCTGGTCCTCTCCGTCGCCGGCGAGCAGCCAGCCGGGCCGCCCACCGTGCTGCTCGGCGCGGTGCTGCTCGCCGTCGTGCTGGCGGTGCTGGCCGCCTGGCGGCTGGGTCGGGTGACCACCCGGCCGCTGGTCGAGCTGGCCGGCGCGGTGGACCGGGTCGCCCGTGGTGACCTGACCGCCCGGGTACCGGTACGCAGCCGGGACGAGATCGGCCGGTTGGCCGCGGCGTTCAACCAGATGACCCGGGAGACCGCCAGCTATGTGGCGGCGTTGACCAGTAGCCGGGACCAGCTACGCGGGCACCTCGCGGTGCTCGGCGACACCCTGGCCAGCACCCACGATTTGCAACGCATCCTGCGGGTGATCCTGCGCAGCGCGATCGCCGCCACCGGGGCCCGGGCCGGGGCGGTGCTGCTGCTGGACAGCGGCGACGTGCTGGTGGGGCGGTGCGCCGAAGGGTTGGCGGGGCGGCTGCCGGTGGGCGAGCCGCTGCGGGTACCGGTCGGTGCCGGGGTGATCGGCCTGGTGGCGGCCACCGGGGAGGCGCGGCGGGGACGGGTGGAACCGGCGGACGCCCCGGCGGGGGAGCCGCGCTGCGAGACGTACGTGGCGGTGCCGTTCGCCGCGCCCGCCGCCGATGCGGCAGTGGGGGTGCTGGTCCTGTACGACCGGCTGGGCGGCGCCGAGTTCGACGACGACGACCTGGCGACCCTGCGTACCTTCGCCGGGCACGCGGCGGTGGCGGTGGAGAACGTCCGGGTCCACGAGGAGGCGCAGCGGCTCTCGATGACCGACCCGCTGACCGGGCTGTGGAACTACCGTTACCTGCGCGAGTCGCTGCGTCGCGAGGTGGAACGGGCCAACCGGTTCGGGCGGACGCTGAGCATCCTCGTGCTCGACCTGGACCGGTTCAAGCGGGTCAACGACTCGTACGGCCACGCCGCGGGGGACGCCGTGCTGGCCGAGTTCGCCAAGCGGCTGCGCGGCGAGATCCGCGAGGTCGACCTGGCGTTCCGGCAGGGTGGCGAGGAGTTCGTACTGCTGCTGCCGGAGACCGACGCCCGGGGCGCGGCGATCGTCGCGGAGCGGCTCGGCGCGGCCCTGCGGGACACCCCGATCACGGTGGACGAGGAGTTGGCCATCCCGGTGACCGTCTCCATCGGCATCGCCGTCTACCCGGACCACGCCGGTACCGGCCAGGAGGTGCTGGACGCCGCGGACGAGGCGCTCTACGCGGCGAAGGCCGCCGGGCGCGACGCGTACCGGATCGCCGGCCGACGGTCGGACGCGGTGGCCGAGGAGATCGCGGTGCCGGCCGGCCCGGCGAGCCCGGAGGACGGGCTGCCCAGGGCCGGTCCCGGGATCCGACCCATGGCGGAGGGCACCGGCCGGCACGCCACCGGAGCGTCCCGTGCCGCCCCCGGTGTGCCGCGGCCGGCGACCGGCGGCGCGTCTTCCGGTCCTCACCCGCCGCGGCAGAGCCGTGGCCGATAGTCTCGCGACATGTCGGAGTACTCAGCGAACCTCTCACCGTCCGCGGCGACCGGCCGCCCCCGCGCGGCCAAGGCCGTCATCCCGGCCGCGGGCCTGGCCACCCGGTTCCTGCCGGCCACCAAGGCGGTTCCCAAGGAACTGCTGCCGGTCGTCGACCGGCCGGTGCTGCAGTACATCGTCGAGGAGGCCACCCAGGCCGGCATCACCGACGTGCTGCTGATCACCGGGCGCGGCAAGACGGCCATGGTGGACCACTTCGACCGCCGACCCGACCTGGAGGAACGGCTGGCGGAGAAGCCCGAGCTGCTGGCCGCCGTGAAGCGCACCGAGGAACTGGCCGACATCCACACTCGCCGCCAGCCCGAGCAGCTCGGCCTCGGCCACGCCGTCGGGTACGCCGAGTCGCACGTCGGCGACGAGCCCTTCGCGGTGCTGCTCGGCGACGAGTTCGTGAAGCCGTCCGAGCCGCTGCTGCCGGCCATGTTGGAGCTTCAGGCCCGCACCGGCGGCGTGGTGCTGGCCTTCTTCGAGGTCGACCCCGCTGAGACCAAGCGGTACGGCATCGCCTCGGTCGAGCCGGCCGAGGCGGAGCTGACCGACATCGGCGAGGTCGTCCGGGTCACCGGGATGGTGGAGAAGCCGAAGCCGGAGGAGGCGCCGAGCAACCTGGCCGTCCTCGGCCGGTACGTGCTGCCGGGGCGGATCTTCGACGCGATCCGGCGCACCGAGCCCGGCAGCGGCGGCGAGATCCAGCTGACCGACGCGATGGAGCTGCTGCGCGGCGAGGGGGTGCCGGTGCACGCGATCGTCTACCGGGGCACCCGCTACGACACCGGCATGCCGCTGGGCTACCTGCAGACAGTGGTGCAGATCGCCGCCGAGCGCGACGACCTCGGCACGGAGTTCCGTAAGTGGCTGGTCGAGTTCGTCAACTCCGACGCGTCGGGCGGTCCTAATACATGACCGCGACGGCCGACGCCGAGGCGGCCGCGAACGAGTTGACGCCGCTCGCCGACTACCTGGGCAGCGTGCTGCGCAGGTTGCGCGCGCTGCCACCACTCGACCTCGACCTCACCCAGGCGTACGGCAACGTCCTCGCCGAGGACGTCGTCGCACCGCACTCGTTCCCCGCCTTCGACCAGGCGGCGGTGGACGGGTACGCCGCGCGCTGGGAGGACCTCGTCGGCTACGGCCCGGTCCCCTCCGGCGGGCCGGGCGGCCGTACCGTGCGGTTGAACGTGGTCGGCGACCTGGGCGCGGCGAGCTGGCGGCCGGTGCGACTCACCCCCGGCTCGTGCTTCTCGGTGGCGGCCGGGGCACCGCTGCCCGTCGCCGCGGACGTGGTGGTCCCGGTCGAGTGGACCGACCAGGGCATGGCCGCGGTCGAGATCTTCCGCACCCCCAAGCGGGGGTACGGCGTCCGCCGCGCCGGTGAGGAACTGCCCGCCGGCACCCTGCTCGCCCGCGCCGGCACGTACGTCTCACCGGCGCTGGTCGCCGTGCTGGCCGCCACCGGAATCGGGCACGTGGTGGTCCGGCCCAGTCCGCGGGTGGTCATCGTGGCCACCGGCGACGAACTGGTCGACGTGGGCCGGGGCAGCCAGCCCGGCCAGGTGGTGGACGCCAACTCGCACGCGTTGACGGCCGCCGCGGCCGAGGCGGGCGCCCTGGCGTACCGGGTGGGCATCTGCGACGACGACCCGGAGGGGTTGCGCGGCCTGCTGGAGGACCAGACCCTGCGGGCCGACCTGATCATCACGACCGGGGGGACCGGCACCGGCCCGGGGGACATGGTCCGCCGGATCCTGTCCCGCCGGGAGGGTGGCCGCGCCGGCCCGGTCACCTTCACCGACGTGGCGCTCTATCCCGGCACCGCGCTCGGGTTCGGCACGGTCGGCGCCGAGGAGGTGCCGGTGGTGTGCCTCCCCGGCGAACCCGGCGCGGCCCTGATCGGCTTCGAGGTGCTGGCCCGGCCCGCCATCAACCTGCTGGCCGGGGCCGAGCCGGTGTTCCGGCCCAGCGTCCGGGCGCACCTGCTGGAGACCATCACGTCTCCCGGCGGGCTGCGGGAGTTCCGCCCCGCGCATGTCGCGGAGCGGCGCGGCGGCGGCTACACCGTCCAACCGTTGCCGGGCGGACCTTTCACCCTCTCCGGACTTGCCGAGGCCAACGGGTTGATGGTTCTCGGTGAACGGGTCACCACGGCCGCGGCCGGTTCCACCGTGGACGTGCTGCTGCTGGACCGGCGCCGGTGACCGGCCGGCTGTGGCGTCATCGTCGGGGAGTGGGAGGCTGACCCGGTGAGCTGGTTCTCGGAGGCACCCGGCTGGCCCGCGGTGCTGGTGGACGGCCCGGTGGTGCTGCGGCCATACCGGCGGTCGGACGCGAGTGCCTGGTCGGAGGTACGCCGCGCCAACAAGGCGTGGCTGTCCCCTTGGGAGTCCCACCTGCCGGGCACGTGGGACGAGACCAACTCGCCGGCCGCGTTCCGCTACGTCCACGCCGACCAGCGCCGCTCGGCGCGCGGCGGGGAGGGGCTGCCCTTCGCGGTCTGCCTCCGGGAGGACGGCAGGGAACGGCTGGTCGGCCACCTCAACGTCGGCAACATCGTCCGGCGGGCGTTCTGTTCGGGGTACGTCGGGTACTGGGTGGACTCCCGGGTGGCCGGGCGCGGGATCATCCCCACCGCGCTGGCGCTCGCTGTGGACCACGCCTTCGGCCCAGGCGGACTGCACCGTGTCGAGGTCAACATCCGGCCGGAGAACAAGCCGTCCCGGCGGGTGGTGGAGAAGCTCGGTTTCCGCGAGGAGGCGTACCACATCCGCTACATGCACATCGACGGGGCGTGGCGCGACCACATCGGATACGCGATGACCAGCGAGGAGGTGGCCGCCGAGGGTGGCCTGCTGGCCCGCTGGCACCGGATCCGGTCCGCCGCCGGGTGAGCCGTCCCACGCACGGGATCGGCGCGGCGCGTCGGCATGACAGTTGACAGCCCGTAACCTCAGGTAACTGCAAGCTGCGGCAAGCGCTGCCCGCCCGTACGATCTGCGCCCCGGACGACCGTCCAAGGAAGATCCTGCGGCGGCCCGGTGGTTGCCCCGAATTCGGTGACGGGAGGGGTGAGGGTGCCGACCTCGGTGCTCCTCGCCGTCCTCGCCGCCGCCGGCCTGCTCGCCCTCGCCCCGGCGCTCGTCCGCCGGTACGACGCCACCGAGCGGCTGGTGGCGGAGCGGGCGCAGTCGACGGCGCGGGTGCTCCAGCGCCGCCGACGCCGTCGTACTGTGCCCGGCCGGCGACCGGTCAACCCGTCCCGCGCGCTGGTTGTCACCCTCAGTGAGAACTCGGCCACTGGGAAGCTGGCCGCCCCCGTCTCCGCGCCACCCGCTCCCGTTCGCCGCTCCGGCCGGCTGCGGGCCGTACCGCCCCCGC